>JBAWZW010000123.1:0-8056 GCA_037142835.1 Verrucomicrobiota bacterium | reverse complement strand
AGATTCCGATGAGCCACGGATTGTGGGTCAAGACCGAGCCGGTGGAAATCAAGCTGGTCGAAGGGGTGCAAAACATCCGGATCAACGCACCCAGTCAGCGCGGGGTGACGCTCCACTCCTTTGAGATTAAACCCAAAGGAAACTAGGCCCGATCGCCAACCGACTTTGCGCAAATTCACTTTCATTCCTGTGCTGGTTGCCTTGGGCAAGGCAGTCTTGCTGACCTTGATGGCGTGCGAGACTGTTCGGGCGGCGACCCTAGGCGCTGCGGCCAAACCCGGCAACCTGCTGGATGCCTGCAACGTGGTCTGGGACAGCCCGAGCAAGGATTCCGGTGGCTCGATGCCGCTGGGCAACGGCGACATCGGCCTGAACGCGTGGGTGGAGGAGAACGGCGATTTAGTGTTCTTTATTTCCAAGACCGATTCGTGGACCGATAGCGGGCGCTTGGTGAAGCTGGGGCAGGTGCGGTTGCGTCTCACCCCTTCATTGGCGGCCAAGCCATTTCGTCAGGAGTTGCAGATCCGCAAAGGGCTCATGGAGATTCAATCGGCTACCGGCAATCAGCAATCCACCATCCGTCTCTGGGTCGATGCCAACCGCCCGGTGATCCACATCGAGGGGGAATCCAAGCAGGACATCGAGGCGCAAGTCGGCTTGTCCGTCTGGCGCACTAAGGATATCGATATGCAGAAGGAGTCGAGCATCGGGTATCTCAGTGAGATGAACACCGGGCCGGTGATGGAGAAGGCCGATAAGGTGCTACCGCAGAAGGACAACCGCATCGTCTGGTATCACCGCAATGAGGGAACTATCGTGCCCTTGGCGATGAAGCTCCAGGGCATGGAGAGCCTGCTACCGCTGGTGCATGACCCGATCCTCCACAACACCTTCGGCGGTGCGATCAGTGGCAAGGGCATGGTCGCGGCCGTTGCCGGGGAGGCAACGCAGACGCTCAAGACCGCGACGCCGACCCGCCGGCTGGACATTGCTATTCATCTGCTCGGCGCCCAAACCGACACCGCGGAACAATGGGTGGAGAAACTCAACGGCATCGTCGACGAGGCGGGCAAGACTGGTTTGGACAAGGCGTGGCAAGCGCATTGTACGTGGTGGCAGGAGTTCTGGAACCGCAGTTGGATCGATGTGAAAACGCCGGAAGACGCTATGCCGGCCACGGCGGAGCAGGTGGCCGCTCGCGTGAAGGATCGTGATGAATTGCAACTGACCGGAAGCGGCGGCCTCTCCGGCCACATCCGCCCCACGATCAGTGATGAGCCCGCGGGGCGGTTGGTGAGCCGAGGGTACGCCTTGCAGCGCTTCATGCTGGCGGCGGCGTGTCGGGGTGCCTATCCCGTCAAACATGACGGCTCGATCTTTACGGTCAACAACCGGAAGCGCGATAGCCTTTTAGATGCGGATTACCGCGTTCACGGCGCGAACTACTGGTTTCTGGATGCGGCGACGACGATGTATGGGCCGCTGCTGCTCAGCGGGGACTACGACTTATTGATGCCGCTTTTCAAAATGTATAGCGCGATGGTACCGATGGCCAAGGAACGCACGAAGCGGCAATACCATCATGAAGGGATCTACCTCCCGGCGACGGTCTATGCTTGGGGCACCTATCAGGAGAACGAGTATGTCCGCTGGCTCTGGCATGGCGGTTTGGAACTGACGGCGAAGATG
Organism: Verrucomicrobiota bacterium; assembly: GCA_037142835.1. Taxonomy (GTDB): domain Bacteria; phylum Verrucomicrobiota; class Verrucomicrobiia; order Chthoniobacterales; family Chthoniobacteraceae; genus Chthoniobacter. The sequence goes on along the minus strand of JBAWZW010000123.1, from coordinate 6,367 downwards.
CTCGATTACTGCGAGGCCACGGGTGACGAGGCGTTCCTGTGCGAGTCTGTGTTGCCGCTCGCGGACGGCGTGATCACTTTCTATGACCAACATTGGAAGCGCGATGCCAAGGGCAAGATCCGCATGGATCCCGCGTGCGCGCTGGAAAATGCCCACGAGGCGGTGAACCCGCTGCCGGAGATTGCTGGCCTGCGTTATGTCCTGCCGCGATTGTTAGCCTTGTCGGAAAAAGTCACCACCCCCGCCCAGCGCGCCGCCTGGAAGAAGACCCTGGCCGATGTGCCAGAAATCCCGATGGCGACATTGAAGGACGCTGCCGCGCCTGCGCAACTCGCTATCTGGAAGCTGCCACCCACCGAGCGGCCAGAGGTGCGGATGAGCGGTGAGGCGGACAAGAAGATCCTGATTGCGGCGGAGGAGATGAAGACTTGGCAAGGCGATGAGGTTCCGGATCTCTACGCGGTGTTTCCCTATCGGCTCTATGCTTTTGAGAGCAAGGAGGCCGATATCGGCCGCCGGACTTTTGAACGATGGAATCCGGCCAAGCCGCGAAGCTCCTACCCATGGGAGGGAAGGGTCGGCGGTTGGCGCTTGAGTCCCATCCAGGCGGCCTTCGTCGGCAAAAGCGAGCAGGCCGCCCGGATGGTCACCTCAAACTTCGCCGCGCATGATCCCGGTAGCCGGTTTCCCGCGTTCTGGGGTCCCGCCCAAGTCGGCATCAATGACCAAAGCCACGGTGGCGTGGCGATGACCGCCCTGCAGGCAATGCTCATGCAGGTGGTCGGCAAGAAAATCTATCTCTTCCCCGCATGGCCGAAGGACTGGGATGTGAATTTTAAACTTCACGCTCTCTATAACACCACTGTGGAAGGCGAAGTGCGCGGCGGTAAGGTGGTGTCGATGAAAGTGACGCCGCCATCCCGCACCGCAGATGTCATTAATCTGTTCGGGAAATGAGCATCGCTATCAAAGTCATTCCGCAATAGTGCAATGCATAGACAACCCTAGAAACGCCCGCAATCATGAGAATCCATCCAACCTTCACCCTTCTGGGGTCGTGTTTTGTTGCGGTGACTTGCTTTGTCATCAGCGCTTCCGGCTTCATGCCGGTGGCGTCGATCGTCAACGCAGATTACCAAAAGCTGGTGTCTGCGGCGGATATTGTCTTCACCGGGGTGACGCCGAAATCTTATCATGGTCTGCCGATTGGCACCGGGGAGATGGGCAGCTTGGTCTGGAACAGCGGCAGTAGCGCCTTGAAATTTCAGGTCAACCGCACGGATGTGTTTGGTTGCAACAGCGCTGTTACGGCGGTGAGCGGGGACGTGCCCAATGATGAAGATGTGACCAAGGTGGTGTCTGATTTCGGCTATGGCTGTGGGTTTGTGACCGTGGATTTTGGTGGCACCCCATTCGGTCCCGCCACCAAACATCACCTCTCCCTCTATGACGGCAAACTGGCGATTGCGGGGGAGGGCGTGAGCGTCGAGATCATTGCCGGCGTGGATGCGGATGCGTTCATTCTACGAATCAAGGACACCCGGAGCGCGCCCCAGGACATTCGGGTGGACCTGACGCTCTTGCAAAAGGCTGGGGTCATCAAGCGTCCGGCAGCCATCACCCCTGACGCCGCGAAGGTGCTGAGCCAGCAGGGGGAAACTGTGGAGTCGCTACTCGCCAAAGGGGCGATCAAGCCGCATTTCTCGACCTTGGCCAACGGCTCGGAAGGCACGCAAATCTGGCTGACTCAGAAGTTTGAACAGGAGGCCGCCACCGAGTTCCGCGAGCTCGATCATTATGGCGCGTCGAGCGTGGTCATTGATGTGGCGGGCCGCAGCGCCACGGCATCCCAAGCGAATCCCGAGACGGTGAGCCTGACCTTGCAGGCGGGAACGGGCGAGCTCTTGGTGGTGATCGCGAGCGCCGCCACTTTGGACAAGAAAGTCAGCGTGGCGGAGGTGCTCGCCAAGGCCCAAGAGCGCGTGAAAGCGGCTAAAGCCAAAGGCTACGGGAAGACCTTGGCGTCGAACCAAGCCTGGTGGCGGGAGTTCTGGGGGAAATCTTCGGTGCGCCTGCCTGCGGATGAAGTCAGTCGTTCGATCCAGAACAAGTGGTATTATTACCTGTATTTGATGGCCAGCAGCACCCGCGGGCAATATCCCGCGAGGTTCGGCGGGAACATCTGGAGCACCAACGGCACTAACTTTGGTTGGGGATCGATGTTCTGGGGCTTTAACGAGGAGCCGATGCAGCATTCGTATGAAGGCGCCAATCACGGCGAGCTGGAGGATGCCACTTTGCGGATGAATCTGAAGAACTATGAGAGCTACAAGACTCTGGCCCGGCAACAGTGGATCGGCAGGGATACCGAGGCGATCTTCATCGAGGAAACCCGGCCGTGGAATGGTCCCGAGAAAGTTCCTGACAGCATTTCCAAGGATTTGCTGGCCTGCACCACGCCCGATGGCGCGGGGCCAATGACCCCCGCGCTGACGCTGTTTGCGATCCTCCGCCACTATCATGATTCTCGGTGGCAGTTGCCCTCGGGTTGGACGGGTCTGACCACGATTAACGGGGCGGAGAAAGCCGAGCATTACTGGGACCGCTACCTTTACACTTTGGATCTCAAATTCCTCAAGGAGTCCTACAAAATGATCAAGGGCGCGGCGGAGTTTTATCGGAACACCCCGCATCTAAAACTCGAGGCCGATGGGTTCTATCATCACTACAAAAGCAACATCCACGAGCACATCTATGGCGCGAAGGACGCGGTCGACGACATCGCCTTCATCCGTGGTTCCCTGACGGCGGCGATCAAGGCGTCCGAATTATTGAATGCGGATGCGGTGCTGCGCGCGGAGTGGCGGAAGATCATCGACCAGCTGACGCCCTACGTGCTGAGCAGGAATCCCGAGGCGGTCGGTAAGCTGGACGACACACCCGACAAACCGACTTGGGCGCAGGCGCGGCGCCCGGTGATCAACGGCCCTGGGGACGGTGTCTGGGGGGCGGAGAGTCCACGATTGCGGATGTTAGAGAACTTCGACATTTTGACTCTGGAAACCGTGGAGCAGGCGAAGGAGATCCTCAAGACCCAGCCAGCCGAGAAGCAGGCGGCTCGGGTGGTCGCGGAGTGGAATCTTGCGAACCATACCTTTGAGAAGCATCCGGGGTATTTGCTCAACCTCAAGGGTTTGGACTGGAAAGGCAAGCCGTCGAAAGACACCTATGGATATCAGGGCGGCAAGTATGTGCTGGATGCCGCCGCCCTCGCGCGCCCCGAATACCCGACCATTTTGGCTAGTCTGGACCACGATATCAACCAGGTGTTAGGGAGTGTCGCCAACCGCTTTCATCAGGAGTGTTATTATGACATGTTGCAGGGTTTTGGCATGCTCAGCGCCGGCTTGCAAAAAGGCCTGCTTCAGAGCATCGCCGCGGATGCTGGTGGCGATCCCGTGATCTGGGTCTTCCCAGCTTGGGACGTTGCCAAGCCGGCATCGTTCAAGTTGTTGGCCAAGAGTGGGTTTTTGGTGTCGGCCGCGGCGAAGAGCGGAGCGGTTAGTTATGTGAAGATCGTTTCTCAGCTGGGGGGCATCTGCCGGATTCGCAACCCGTGGCCAGACAGCAAGGTCACCCTTTTCCGCAATGGCGTGGAGTCCCCCGACTATTCGGTGAGCGCCCAGACCTTGCTGACCTTCAAAACCCAAAGGGGCGAAACGATTGGGTTGATCAAGCGCGGGGTGAATCCAGATGCTCTGCGGGGAACCATCGGGCGATAAACTATTGCCAATAGCGATGATACCTTTCCGGATGAGACACCAGATATGCAGATTCTTTACGGCTCTCGCCCTGCTGGCGGGGTGGAACGCCAACGCGTTAACGGTCGGCACCACTCCCGCGGCTTCGTCCATGATCACCATGGATTATGCGAAGTATCTTGCGCCCATTGACCTCCATTTCACGAAGCCAACCAAGCCGATCGAGGGGATTCCGCTGGGCAACGGCAAGATGGGAACGCTGGTCTGGATCGACGGATCAGGATCGAAGTTACAGTTCAATTTTGGCCGGTCGGATGTCTTCTATCGGGGCAGCGCCACCTCCGATTGGAGCAACAAGAGCCATACCGATGGAGGCTCCAAGATCGGGAATGTCGACATCGGTTTTCAAGGCACCCCCTTTGCCAGCACCTGCAATCAGGACCTGCATGCGTATGACGGTTACGAGAGCATCCAGGGCGCTGACGTCAGCGTGCGCATCGTCCCGTGGAGCGACCACGACGTCTTCGCCATCGAAATCACCGATCACCGAGCCACGCCCTCCGCCATCACGGTGGACCTTTCCAGGCTACTGGCGACGATTGTCAACGACCGGTATAGCAATGCGGCGGTGCAGACTCCGCAGAACAACCTGCTCGTGCTCAAGCAGGTCTTCCGTTCGAAGTGCGATACGGGGATGGAGGTCAACGATGTCGATTGCGCGTCGGCGTGTGTCGTGGGCGTGAAAGGACGCACGGCAACGGCAACGGACCAGCAATTGACCATCCCTGCCGGCAAGGGGACATTCGTGGTCTATGTGGGGAGCGCGGCCTCGATGACACCCAATGACGATGTGGTGGCGCTGGCGAGCGCGGAGGTGAAGGCGGCGCTCGCCACGAACTTTACCGCGATCTTCGATTCTACCACGGCCCAATGGCATGACTTCTGGCGGAAGTCATTCATCTATCTGCCAGCCAGTCACGAACGCCCCTTCGAGGAGAGCTTCGACCAGCACTGGCTCTATTATCTTTACGGCATGAACACCTGCAATCGGGGGAAGTATCCGATTCATGCCAACGGCGGTATTTTCAATGTGCAGGACGGCTGGCAATATTGGGGCTCGATGTATTGGTGGTTCAACAGTTCCCGCCAGACGTTGACTCCGGTCTTTGAGCAGGCCAACCACCCCGAACTGGCCGATCCCTATTTCAGCATGCTCAGTCGGCAATTCCCGAGGATCAATCAGGGTGCCATCCAGCAGTTCGGTTGCGGCAAAGATGCCATCTGGATCCAGGAGACCTTTGCGTTCGACGGACCGGAGGTCTTGCCGGAAAAAGGCCAGCCCCGGCCGAATGCCAAAACGCGCAGCGATTGGGAATCGCGCTGGGGTGGCGCAGGGCCCAGTCTTCTCTATAACACGGCCGAGGCGGCGCAGTGGTATTGGGAACGCTACGAATATACTGGAGACCAGGCGTGGCTGAAAGCCCGGGCGTATCCCATGCTCAAGGGTGCCGCCGAGTTATACCGCACCTATCCTGGAACGAAGTTGGAAGCCGACGGCAAATACCACATCAACAATACCTCTTGGGCGGAAACTTATCGGGACAATGTCCGCGATGGGATCAATGATTTGGCCTCCATCCGCGCGATCTTTGCCGTCGCGATCCGAGCCGCGGAATTGCTCAAGGTCGATGCCGAGTTGGCGAAGCTGTGGCAGGAGATGCTCGACAAGCTGGCACCCTATCCGACGAACACGACGCCGCACGCCATGGGTGTGCTCCAACAGGCGGGGGAACCGGTCTTCGCGATCGGAGTCGGCGGGGGCAATTCCGTGGGCTCGGACCACGATCCGCGCCTCCTGCTGGTCAACGTCTTCGATCTGGTGAATACCGAATCGAAGCGGACTAATCCTGATGAATGGCAGATGGCCATGAACACGCTGGCCAGTCTGCGGCAGGCTAAATGGATTGCCCTCAACAAGAACGAAGGCGCGAACGGCGGTGGAGCGTCGCCGCTCGCGAGGTTCTGCGGTGAAGCGGCGAGGCTGGGCAGCGTCGAGTGGGTGAAGAAATGCTTTGCTTACCAGCTATCCTATTGGAAGACGTGTCAAGATGCTCCCACCCGCTGGATCAACCGCATCCGCGAATACAATCCCGACGGGGGCTTTGCCCTCGATTGGCAGCAGGAAGCGACGATGTGCGAGGGACTGGGGCAAGCACTGCTCCAATCGGGTGCGGCCACGCCGGGCGGCACGCCAGTGCTCCGGGTCTTCCCCGCCTGGCCCAACCAGATGGACGCTAGCTTCACCCTGCGCGCCAAGGGCGATTTCCTCGTCACCTCGCGGATGAAAGCCGGGAAAGTGAATTTTATTGAAGTGACCTCGCCACGCGGCGGGCCGTGCACCCTGCGCAATTACTGGGGCCCGCAAGCCGTCGATCTCTATCGGAATGGCAAAAAGAGCGAAACCTTGTCTGCCGAACTGCTGACCTTCGCCACCAAGCCCAGCGAGAATATCGTGATCGTCAAGACCGGCACCCAACCAGCAGACTTCCGGGTGAACCTCCCAGTGCCATCGGCGGCCCTGTCGCCCTCACCCAAAGGGGATTGAG
>JBAWZW010000122.1:0-8097 GCA_037142835.1 Verrucomicrobiota bacterium | reverse complement strand
TGAGCGAAGCGCAATCACGAGATCATGTCAATAATTAATTCCTGACCCCTTAAACGCGACGGAGGTACGCGGCACCGCGGCTGGCAAGTCCGTAGGCGATGCTGCGTGAGCCGGGGCGTTGTGGCGGTCGCTTACATTGCGCAAACCGAAAGCGATGAAAAGCCGAGGGATTCAAGCCTGTAAGCCAATGACCGCACCGCTTTAGCTTGACCAACGGTGACCTATGTTCAATGCCTTCAAAAAGAAATAAAACAACGCCCCTTCGAATCCAAATGCCGCCAGGTTTGCGAAGCCAAAACCTAACCGTTCCCAGCAGTGACCCGCGCTTCGACCAATGTCAACGAATGCCCAGCATTGGAGAATGAAACAGACGGGTGCGATGGCAATCAGGAGCACGAATAGGTGCGGATAGACCTCAAGAGGATTCATCCCCAACACAACCCACAGCCCTGTCAAATTGGTATTTTGCAAATAATAGAGAATCGCAAAGGCCGCAAATAAGAAATATCCAGGCGTTACCAGCAAGAATGCACGAATTCTATTGAAGGGCTTAGCCATTAGAAATCAGCTTGCCTAAGAGACTATGACGTTGCTGTTATAAAACAACTACATCTTTGTCGGGTCAGGGTTTGTTAATCAGGTTGTACGCCGCAGGAATCACGAACTCGCTATCCGCCACAACCTCTTCGCTAATTTTAACAATTAAAGTAGTCATTTTGCCAGCCGGGGTCGCCATTTCCGTCTTCACGGTCAGGCCATCCAAAACAACTTTGCTCGGATCCCATCCCCTACCCAGCGAAATAATCGTATTCATATGGTTCATTTGCTCGATGATTCCTTTGCTAAAAGAATCCTTCGTTACCCACAATTTACCGCGCATACCTCCAAAGTCGCCTTCGTAAACTTCGCAATTCCAATCTCCGATCTTTTCCTTACGGCCCGTCGCTTTGGGTAGTTCGCTTTTGGGAAAAGCTAGCTTATGCTGAAGTTCCGAGACCTTCCTGGATTCGTCTAGGGTCGCTTTCATCGCCTTTCTTTGGCTATGCAAAAGCGTCACCGTCTCGCCGGACTTCATGTCCATTAATACGGAGACGCTGCCACCGCCTTGAACCGGCATGTCAATTCGTACTTTGTCACCCTTGCATTTAGTAACAGAGTCGCCGGTTACATTCTGGGACTCGACTTTCTGTAAAATCACCAAATCGGCTTGCACACTGCCGGCCAAAAATGCAAATAGCGATGAAAGGAAGATTTTATTCATACATTTTTAAGGTTAATCCTAATGCAAGACGTAGTGTTCATCGTAGGTGTAAAGGAACAAATGTTTTTCCGCCTAATTCTGAGGGTCGATTGGAAGATAGCTCATAAATCGTCCTGTCTTTACTGCTTCAAAAATTCGTGCCGCTTTGCCGGCAGCGCCCATATTATAATATTTTGCGGACAAGTTTTCGGCTTGCGGATCAACCACCATCTTACCGCTCGCGGGGTCCTTTTTAAGGTCTGAATTCAGAAATGCCTCGTTATGACAAAATTCATTCCATGCTCGGCTAAAGGCAGCATGCTCAATTGAGAAGTAACGCGGATTGAGTTCTCCGCTGGGCACTAAGGCATCGTCAGGAAGTGGTTTTAGTGGGAACCCGCCAACTGCTTTGCGGAAAAAAATGGTAAGACCTAATTCCTTGGCGAATCTATAAGTTTCGCACGATCCTGGAACGAAGGTATAGTGGTCCCATTGAGCTTCTAACGAAGGCTTGGATTGATCTTCAAGATAAAAAGCCATTTCAACTGGTAGAGAGCTCCGAAGTTTGCGTATTACATCATCGTTATTGCCAATTTTGCTCACCTCAATCCCGTATGTATTTGCAAGGCGGTTATATGCCCGGATGATCGACCTTGCTAAGGCTACTCTCGCCAAGTGGGGCGTATGTTCCTTTTTCACGAACGGCGCGAGCCCCCCCGGCACTTCCTGCTCGTGTGCCCTGACAATCCAGCGAAGGTACTCTAATTCATCAAACCTCTCCATGTTAGCAATCATCGGCTGTAATTCTTCAATTGAGATGTTGCTTTCAACGATGAGATGCCCCAAAGCAACTCCAGCCGCGAACCTGCAACGGGCCGCAAGCATGCCGTTGCCATATGCGTCCCCTTTCGCGAACCAATCACTTAGTCGAAGAAATCGGCGGGCTTGCGTAAGGAAATGCTCTTGAGTCAAGTCTCGCCTGCTCAACCGAGCACCTTCAAGCCTTAGCTGATTAAATATCATGCCACCAAGTTTACGTAACCGTCGCTGCTGGCCTGACCGTTCTTTGTCGGTCTTGTCATCCGATTCAGCAAGACGCTCACAGTACCATGCCGAGTAGATAGGCGGGCAGCCGTCAGGAAACGCCCCAACAGCGCGCTGCTCTAATTCAGAAAAATCATTGTTTTCAAAAGCCTTCTCCAACTGCTCGATTTGCTCGGGAACAACTTGGACAGATGGCTTAATGTCAGTGGAAGATATCAACCTTTCGGACATCTGGAGTTCATCCGAGGTGGCCGCTTTCGAAGCTGCGATGAAAAGCAATACAGGTAACAAAAGCGCTCCTGTAATCAGAGTGTTAGTACGTATGTACATAGAAAGACTTGGTTACCTGAAGGGGTCAGCTATTTCATTGTCAATGTTAATTTCAACTCTGAATATACGTCCTGGGGTGGCCATCGGGATGCCCCCCCGACCCGCACCGCCGCCTATCTGTATCATGGCAGCATTTCGTGCGGCAGAGTTATCCGTACTCGTTGTATACTCGTCTTCGTATGTAAAATCGTAAAGATCTGTCAGCGAACCCGAGCACCATACTTTTCTTACAACATACTCAGTCCAAAACCCGTTAAATTCGCGCCGGACCTGAAATTGGAAGCGGATATTAGCCCTCATTCTCCCAAGGGTGATATAGGCAGCGAAATTATCTAGCCTTGGAGTGTCTCCCGCAAGTGTAGCTAAGAAAGCTAAGGCAGCAGCACCCGTCCCGGGCCAACTTGTTTCGGCGGGCTCGTAGCCAGCAACAACGGTCGAAGTGGGGTATGCAGAACTGCTCATACTGGGAAGAATTGTAATGCTGGAAGCCGGGAACGAATAGAAACTTGAGAAATACCAACTCCCGTCCGGCTGCGAACCCAACTGAGCTTCCGCAACTGATTTGACGTTGCTATTGTAATAGCTTTCCAATGCAGCTCCCGTATCTGTTCGATATTCTATTGGTATCCCTACTGGTGGCAAGGTCGGAATCCAGATAATTCGGGTCGCGTTGAGGGCCAAGGGATCTCGATTTAAAAACCAATCGGAAACCCAAGAATGAGCATCCCATACGTGCTTTTGCATATCGGTGGCTATTCCTGCTTCGTTAAATCTGGCACCACTATTGTGCGTGAGCCATTCGCTGAAATTAGAATTTATGGCCGTAGCATTCTGAAATGCGTCAAACGTAATCGGGGGACTGCCATTTGGAGTGCAATTCGAAGTTCCGCTACTCCAGTTCATATTGTAAAATCGAGATAAAAACGCATGAGGCACCGGCACAAGGAATGGAATAGCGATGCTGTTAACCCACCCGGATATCCCAGTCACTCCATCTTGGTATTTTAGAGTGCTAATGCCCATAACGGTTGCATATCTGTCCTCAGATACAGGAGCACCGACTGAGTTCCTCGTCTTACGATAAATCAGAATGCGTTCCTCCTCTCCGGAATCCAACAAATCGTTGTGGTTTTGATCGTAGCCTGCTCTGATTTCGTAAGCCGTGGTTGAGGCGGCAGTCGGAGCCGGAATCTGAATATTTGCGTCGAGACCGGCTGTGGAGGGAAATTTTGTATCCGTACCGAAGACTTTTGTAATCGTAGTTGTTCCTATCTCATAAGCAGCGCAAATGTAATTGCTCCTGTCGCTAACATCAGGAGCCCACTGTAGCGAGACCTTGAATTTTTCATCGGTAGGATCGGCAACAACGTAAAGGTTGTTGCGCGGCACGGAGTAAAAATCGTCGCCTTCTTTTTCGGCCTTGTTCGGATTCTTCGAACAATCATCTTTTCTCGTGTTGTTGTAAATCCGGTTGGCTTTATTGGCCGTTTCCGCCAATTGGGGTTGTGGTACCGGTCCATTATACGCGGAAACCGACATTAAGAGACATCCAAGGAGGACTACTCCAGGTACTGCATAATGAGTGATCTTTTTCATAGGAGTATGATCAGAGAGTGGCTGTTTGGTTATCCTAGTTCCACTTCGCAATTGGTACGCCGTTCTGCCAGAAGCTGATTTGATGGCAGGCCGAGTGGGCGCTGGCAGCCTTGAGGAACGTGAAGCCCGCCACTCCTTCCGCGCCGAAATCCGCGCCCCGGAGCGAGTTGGACGTGCTACCGTCAAGGAATGTCACCCCGCCAATCTTGACGTCACAGCGGATTTCCACCCCGTGCAGGTCGCCGGTGAGCACCACCGGCAGCCACATCCGCAGCAGCCCGTCGGCGAAGCCCTCGCATGTGTACCCCGTATAATCATCCGAACGCACACATATACTTTTCACCTCCCCCGTCCCAAGGATCGGGCCAACGGCGCCGTAGCGCACGATGAGCGGCTGGTTTTGCGGGGTGGCAGTGGCGAGGGTGTAGGTGTTGGCGGTCGGCTCCTGTGAGACGGTGACATTGCCATCAAACTGCAGCTCCGCCCCGTCCGGCAGCGGGCTGGGCGTCCAGAGCCGCGGGGAACCGATGACGCAGAGCGGGGTCTCAAGGGCGACGCGGGGGAGCACGTTGACCGTGTAGCGGCGGGTGAAGACCGCGCCATCGGGGGAGCGGTGGCTGAGTTCCACGGCTTGGATACCGGCGGCGGGGAAGGCCACCGGCGTGGAAAGATCCCCGGTCGCCGTCACGGTCTGCCCGTTCACGTCAAGCGTGTAGCTTTCCTGCTCGGGGTGCTCGTCGTTGCGGTAGGCGGTCAGCAGCAGGCTGTCGCCCTGCCGGACGGTGAGCGGTTCGTTCTCCTGACGACGAAGGTTGGTCGGCTGCCAGTGAACCTTGGCCGTCTGCGTAAGCCCAGCGTTTTCAAAGGCAAACTCCAGATTCACCGGCGCACCGGGCGTGAGCGGCACCTCGGCAAAGAACCGCCCATTCGGTGCCTTGTTCAGGGCGAGGCCACCGGTCTTCGTCAGTTCTAGAAATCGGGTTTTGCCCTCCACCGTGGCCGGGCTCGTCCGGCTATAAATGATGCGCTGGTCAAAGCCATTGTTGTCCCGGAGACGGGTCTCCACCCAATCCGGAATGCCGTTGCCATTGGCATCGGACCCGCCGGCGGCGAGGATGCCCACCTGGTCCACAGAAATGCGGCGGTAGTTGTAGGAATTATCCACAAAGATTTCGCACGCATAGGTCTCCTCCGCGTTCAGCCACGGTGTCAGCACCGCGAGGACGGTACGGCCATTCTCGATGATGTAGCCCGTCTGGTAAGAGATGGGCACCCCATTGAGCGAGATGCGGAAGTCGTAAGCCTCGTTGAGATCGCCCCCGGCCCGCGAACTGACCGTGAACTTGAGCGCATGGACCCCGCTGCGCGGCACCGTGATCGAATAGGTCACCGAGCCGCGCCGACCAACCTGCCAAGCCTGGCCGTCCCTCTTTTCCCACGCCCCAAAGCTCGCGGCGTAGGCCTCGCCCCGCAGGATCGCGGTGAAGCCCCCGGCGTCCCCGAAGTGCGGATTGCTGCCGATCAGCACCTCATCGCCATCGCTCACTCCGTCCCCATCGGTATCGGCCACGTTGGCATTGGTGCCGAAGGCCCGCTCCTGCAGATTGGTCAGACCATCGCGATCAAGGTCGCCATAGGCCCCAGCCTCCGAGCCGGGGCTGCGCCCGTCATCCGCCGCATTCAGGCCATTGGCCAGTTCCCAATCATCGGGCAGATCGTCGTCGTCCACGTCATTGGCTTCGCCGGCGTAGGAGGAAAGGTGGCGGGAGGCGACCGTCTCGCGGGCTTCGCCGGGGATTTGCCATCCGAGCTGGAGCACCGCGTGCCCTTTGCCATGCTTTTGCCAGATCTCGAAGTAATACTTCCGCCCGCCCACGAGGGTGACGGGGGCGGACTGCTGCGAGGGGTCCGCACCCAGGCGCCCGAGGTTACTGACCGTGGAACTGACCAGCACCCGGCGGTCAAACTTCGAGGCGGTGGTGGAAAGCGAGAACGCATACTCCCCGGTGCCACCCGCCCAAAAGGTGTAGCTGCCGCCTACCGGCGGAATGACATAGCCGCGCACCCGCCGCACGAACGCATTGCCCCCATGATGAATGAGCATGGCGACGGCCGTGGACCGGACGCTGGGCGGACGGGTGTAGGCGATCTGAAAGGCCCGGTCGTCGAGCCGGTCGCCGGGCGCATCTTTCCAGATATCATCGACCACGAGGCCGGGCACGCTGTCCTTCACCGCAGGGTTGGCTCCCGCGCGCATTTCCTCGTCGTTGAAGATGCCGTCTCCATCCAGATCGCCGGAGGCATCTGCGGCATCGGTGGGATCGAGCTTCGCGGCGCGTTCGAGGGCGTCGGGCATGCCGTCGTCATCGAGGTCGTTGGGAGCGCGCCGGTAGGATTCCAGGGCGGAAAGCGGGAGCGGTTGCGGTTGGGTCCCGCCGGGCGTCAGCCACGCAACCGAGAGGTGGTCCGCGCCCTCGCCGGCCTTGAAGAGGACTTCCAGGTAATACCTCTTCCCGGCGATGAGCGTGATGGGTTTGGACTTCTGGGTGCGGTGTTTGTCCCATTCGCCCGGTTCGGTGGCCCCCTTGTGGTGCGCGAGTTCCTTCCGGTTGGGCCGGTCATGGAGGCGGATGGACTGGTGGAGCGCCGTGGAACTGTCGTCCGTGGCGAGGTTCACGGAAACGTCCCCGCTGCCACATTCCCAAAAAACGTAATCGCCGCTGGCCGGCGCGGTGAGATAGCCGCGCAGCCGGACGCCGTAGTTTTGGCCGAAGCCGCCAAAGGACGACGAGGTGATGATTTCCGTGACGGCGGGCAGGCGGTAGAAATCCGGCGCGGAGGTCAGATCGGCGAGAGAGCTGCCGGGAAGTTTCGGGAAAAACTCGCGGGTCAGTCCGGCGGGGTTGGGCGCGGGTGGCGTGTAGGGTTCGAGAGCCGTGGCGGGGATCGTCGTGCGCACATCGTCGGGTGCCTGCCAGAAAAGGGCCAGCCCGTCCTGCCCGGTGTCGCTGGTGTGAATGATTTCGAGATAGTACTTCCGACCGGCGACCAGGGAGACCGGGGCCGATTTCAGCGGCTCATTGCCATCGGCCGACTGGTCGGCGGTCCGGCCCCGGTGCGCGACGATGAGCCGCTTGCCGGTGGGGTTTTCGTCCGTGGAAAGATAGACCGCCACGGTATCGCCGCCACCGTCCCAGAAAAGGTAATCGCCCGTGGTCGGGGCGGTGAGGTAGCCGCGTAGCCGGGCTCCGAAACTCGTGCCGCCGAGCGGCGGCGAGATGGCGCTGGCGAGGATGTCGGCCCCGTCCGGCGCGGCGTAATAGGCCGGGGTGGCGGTGAGGCGCAGGGGCCTGCCCAGAAAGGCCCGATTCTTCGCGAGGCTCTCCTCGGAAGCGGCGCTGAGACTGTGCCAGACCTCCCGGCGGAGGCCGTTCTCGGCGTGCAGGGCGGAAACGGAAAGCAGCAGCGTGGCGGCGGCGCGGGCCAGTGGGAGGAGGTGGAAAAGGCGGTGTTTCATGGCAGTGGAAAACGGCGTTACTTCCGCAAAATGGACTTCGCGGTGATCTGGGTGCGGAGATCGGGATGGCTCAGGAGGCTCTGCGCCGCCTCGGCGACGCGGCTCGCGGAGACCAGCCCCGGCTTTTCCGCGCTGAGCAGGTGCAGGGTGATGAGGGTGGTGCTGAGGGTGGCGGGATCGTTTTGACCGAGCGTCTGCCAGAGGTAGTCGGCGCCTTCCGCTCCCGCGATGGCCTTGGTGACGAGTTCGCCGATATGCTGCACGCTGTAGTCGCGCATGGCGGCGGGGGCGGCGGGGTTTTCCTGAATGATCCGAAGGTCCGCGAAGGCGCGCTCGGGAAGGTCCTTAACGAGGACGATCATGAGTTCGT
>JBAWZW010000121.1:0-8103 GCA_037142835.1 Verrucomicrobiota bacterium | reverse complement strand
CCCTCCCAAGTACTCCCCTTCCCCCCACGCAAAGGCTCCGCCGTCCCCGCATCCTCCCCCTTAATCAGCCACGGCCCATTGTCACTCGTAAAAAGAACCAATGTCCGCTCGTCCAACTTCAAACGCTCAATCGTCTCCAAAATCCGCCCCACACTCCAGTCCACCTCCTCCACCCAATCCCCAAAACGACCGTTCGCCGACTTCCCCGCAAATGCCGCCCCAGGATGAATCGGCGTATGCACCGCAGTGTTCGCGAAATATAACAAAAATGGTCCACCCTTCGACGCCTCAATAAATCGCACCGCCTCGTCGGTATAACGCTCCACAATCCGCCCTTGCCCCGCGTCCGTCAGTAACTCCTCCACCTTCTCATCCCGCACCAATGGAACCACACTCTCCCCAGTTTCCGTGGCCTTCTTCTGCATGTCGTTCGAATAGGGGATCCCAAAGTAATGGTCGAATCCTTGCCTCGTTGGCAAAAATTCCGGCTGGTCCCCCACATGCCACTTCCCAATGCACATCGTCGCATACCCCGCCTCCTTCATCCGCTCCGCAATCGTGACCTCCAGAGGATTCAACCCAAACTTCCCCCCAGGTCCATATACCCCAGGCACCGATACCCGCGCCCCATAACAACCCGTCAATAATTGCGCCCGCGAAACCGAACAAACGGGAGCCGCATAAAATGAGGTCAACTTCATCCCCTCCCTCGCCATTCGATCAAGGTGGGGCGTCTTTTGCTTCTTCGCCCCAAATGGCCCAATGTCTCCATACCCAAGGTCATCAATGAAAATAATCACGATGTTCGGCTTCTTAATCTCCGTCGCTCCCCATCCGTTCACTGTCAAAAACATCCCCACGGAAATCGTCGTCAACCCCACAATCGTCTGCAAAATAGCTTTCATAAATATCGTAAAGTGTTCCTCCTAAAGTGGTTGCAACAATCATTCATCCAAAAAAGCATCCGCACCATCACCTTCTGTGATCCTCCTCCACCGCCCCATCACCCCCGCCACCAAAAATCCCCCACCCAATAACCAACCCGCCGATGGCTCCGGCACCACTGTCCCCGAGACCACCAAATTGTCTAAATGCAGGTATCCACCCTGCGGCGGAATGTAGTTTGCACCCCACGCAATCATCCGAAACTCCAAAGTCTCCGAAGGCAAAATCGTCCACGGTCCAAAATCCACCACTTGATGCGTCCACCCTACCGCAGGTGGAGCCGAAATCAGATCACTGCTAAACTGATCCGCACTCCATTGCACAACCAAGCTGGTCGGCCCTGTACCCGGCCCCGATCGGTAATCGTCAAACTCTAAACGGTTGATCACCAACGGTAACCCGCCAATCACCCTCACCCCTAAAGAAAAATAACGACCCGCATCCCGCCCCCCCACCCAACCCCGTGCCGCAATTCCTGGGTCAGGATTGCCCGTGTTCACATATAAACTAAACCCTGGACTTCCACTCGCGCTCACCACTGATCCCTCCACCCCCATCGCCAAAAAACTCGGCGACAATAACCCTCCGCCAAAATCCCAAGAGGCTAAAACATCTCCCCGACTGCTCCCCACAGAAGTCAGCCACATAGCCACCGAAACCAACCCACTCACCCACAGTTTGGAGTTTAGATCATCAGAAATAAAATGCCTCTTGTCCACCCGTCGATCCTCCACCCTCACTCTCGCCACTGCAAGGATCGAGTTGCCACCCAACCCAACCCCAACCGCCAACCCTAATGGCTCGTTTCTTCCCCGAGGTTAGGTGCCGAAGATCCGAGCGTTGGCTTGGGAAAAGCACTCAATTTACTCCGAATAATTTCCGCCCGAAGCCCATCGCGCTCCTCCGCCGCCAACTTCTGCGCCGTCCCCTTTTGCAAATGCGCGGGCTGCGTTTCCATAAAAAGCTGATCAACGGGAATCCGACACGGCTCAGGGAAAAAACCCAGATCAATTCCCAACTTCATAAAAGAAAGCAGATTCAACGCCTCCTTCGAATTCATCGAATACGCGTGCTGAAGAATCCCATAACCCCGCCCAATATGATCAAGCAAGGTCGCCGACTTCTTCTGAAGCAGCATCTGCCGAGCGTTCTGCTCATGCTCAATGATCTGCTCAATCACTTTGTGCAACCGAACAATAATGTCATCTTCTTTCTCCCCAAGTGTATGCTGATTAGAGACTTGAAAAAGATTCCCCAATGCCTCCGTCCCCTCCCCATAAAGACCCCGTACCGCCAATCCAATCTTGTTCACCGCCTGAATAATCTGATTAATCTGCTCGCTCAAAACCAACGCCGGCAGATGGACCATCGCCGATGCCCTCATCCCCGTCCCCACATTCGTCGGACAAGCAGTCAGGTACCCAAGGCTCGGACTAAAAGCAAAGTCCAACCGCTCCTCCAACGCACTGTCCACTTTATCAATTAACTTATAGACACTCTTCAACTGCAGCCCCGACCGAATCCCCTGCATCCGCAGATGATCCTCCTCGTTGATCATAATCGACAGCGTTTGCTTCTTATTCATCACCACCGCCGATCCCACCCCCTTCGCCGCGTGCTCCCGAGAAATTAAATGCCTCTCCACTAAAACCTGTTTCTCCAGCGCCGTCAGATCCTGCGAGTATGCCGAATAGGCATCCACCATCTCAGGAAGCATTTCCACCTCAGGCTTGATCTCCTCCAAAATTTGCATCCGCTCCGTCTTTTTTGCCCACCCAGGAAAAGAAAAATGCCGAAGATTCCGCGCCAATCGCACCCGGCTCGTCACCACAATCTGATGATGCGGACCTTCACCACGAAGCGGATCACCAGAAGGATCCGGAATATTTTGATTAGGCATAAAGTGCTCAGGCTAAATCGATTCCAACTGCTTCAACTCGTCTCGAAGCCGAGCGGCTGACTCGTAGTCTTCCGTAATCACCGCCTGCCGAAGGTCGTTCCTCAATCCCTTTAACCGTGCCTCCCGCTCAATACTTTCAATCGCCCGCTTCGGGATCTTCCCCAAATGCACGGTCCCCTTATGCATTCCCTTCAAAAGCGCCTCCAATCCACTCGCAAATGTCTGGTAACACTCCCCACACCCCAACCGACCCGTCTTCTTAAAATCCGCTTGGCTAAACCCACAGGCCCCACACTTCTCCACCATCCCCCCACGCTCCATCTCCTCCGCCGCCCCCAATCCCAAAAGCAAATCCGCTAACGCAAATCCCTTCGGATCCGTTACCCCCTTCTCCTTCGAACAGGCCTCGCAAAGATTCACCTTCTGCATCTTCCCTTCAACGATCTGGGTCAGAAAAACCGTGGCTTGCGCCGATTTACACACATCGCAATTCATCAAAGTCTCTTTCTAAACTGACACCGAAGTCCCCGTCGTTTGCGTCAACTCCCGAAAACGAGCGATAATCCGCCCCGTCACTCGCCCAGGCTTCCCATCCGCAATCTCCCGACCATCTAACTTCACCGCCGCAATCACTTCCGCCGCCGTCCCCGTCAAAAAACACTCGTCCGCAATGAAAATATCGTGACGCGCAAAATCCCGCTCCCGCAAGGGAATCCCCAACTCCCCCGCAATCTCCATCACCATCCCACGCGTAATCCCATCCAACGCCCCCGCCGTCAGCGGCGGAGTCGAAATCACCCCATCCCTCACAATAAAAATATTGTCCCCAGTACACTCCGCCACCAACCCCACATCGTTCAACATCAACCCCTCCTCCGCCCCAGCCTGCATCGCCTCAACCTTCGCCATGATGTTGTTCAAATAATTCAACGACTTCACCTGCGGACTCAAAATGTCGTGCGAAGGTCGACGCGTCGCCACCGTCGCCATCGTCAATCCCGTCGCATACGCCTCTTCCGTATACAACGAAATCTTCCCCACAATCACAATCACCGAAGGCGTTGGACACTTAAACGGATTCAATCCCATCGGCCCAATCCCCCGCGTAATCACCAAACGAATGTACCCATCACTCAACCCATTCGCTCGCACCGTCGCACACACCGCCGCCTTCATCTCCTCCATGGTCAACGGAATCTTAATCAGAATCGATCTCGCACAGTCGTATAACCGCCGAATGTGCTCCTCAAATCGAAAAATCCTCCCGTTGTAAAAACGAATCCCCTCAAAAATACCGTCCCCATAAAGGAGCCCATGGTCAAAAACCGAAATCTTCGCCTGCGCCTCTGGGAGCAACTCCCCGTCGATGTAAATAATGCGTTCCATGAAATGAGTGATCCACTTTGCCACTAAAATACCCAGAGTTCAAGCGATCAGCACGCCATCTTCAATCTCCAATCGCCGATCCCCTCGACGCGCCAACTCCGCATCGTGCGTCACCACCACCAAGGTCTTGCCCTGCTCCCTCACTAACCCCAACAACAACTCCACAATCCCCTCCCCAGTCTTCGAATCCAAGTTCCCCGTCGGCTCATCCGCAAAAATGACCGCAGGATTGTTAATCAATGCCCGCGCAATCGCCACCCTTTGTTGCTCTCCCCCAGAGAGTTCCGCAGGCAAATGATCCAGACGATCCTCCAACCCCACCGCCGCCAACGCCTCAATCGCTTCTTCCTTTCGCGCCCGACCCCCAATCATCGTCGCCAAAACCACGTTCTCCACCGCCGTAAACTCTGGCAAAAGAAAGTATCCTTGAAACACAAACCCAATGCGCTGATTCCGAATCTTCGCCTGCGCATTCGCACTCCCTTCGTAAAGTCGCACCCCATCAAAATCAACCGTCCCAGACTCCGGTCGCTCCAAACCCGCTAAAGTATAAAGCAAGGTGCTCTTCCCAGCTCCCGATGCCCCACAAAGAAAAACCGCCTCCCCACGCCCGATCTCCGTGCTGATTCCCCGCAAAACCGCAATCGTCCGCGACCCGATCTGAAACGATCGGCAAAGATCCCGAGCAATAATCAACGGTGATCCAACTGGCGGCGTGGGACTAGATGCATTCATACAATTAAACAAACTCTCCCTCACCCTCAACCAATCGTCGGCCTCGCTTCAACTCCCAATTGCCCCTGCCTCACCGCCTCAAAAAGCACAATCCCCACCGCCGTCGCCAAATTCAAACTCCGCGTCTGTTCACTCATCGGAATGGTCAAACACCTCTCCGCATTCTCCTCCAACAACGATTCCGGCAAACCCCTCGTCTCCCGCCCAAAAACCAAAAAGTCTCCATCCTTAAACCCCACATCCCAATACGCCGCCCGCGTTTTGGTCGTCAAAAAAAAATACCGACTCCCCACTTCCTGCGCCGCCTGCAACTCCCCAAACGATTCCCAGACACTCACGGTTACCTCTTTCCAATAATCCAATCCCGCTCGCTTCAACGCTCGGTCATCCAACGAAAATCCCAGCGGCTTCACCAAATGCAGATGCGCTCCCGTCGCCAAACAAAGACGACCAATGTTCCCCGTATTCGGCGGAATCTCCGGCTGAATCAAAACAACATGAAACATAAAATTTCCGATCCCCTCGCAAACTTCACCACAACTCCTCTGGCTTCACTCTCACGACTCAATCGGCACCTCATCCAATGATCGACCCTCGCCCATAGAGAAAGCTCCAATTCACTTTCCCCCCCGAGAATTTTCCCCAACCTTCCTCACCTCCATGGTTGCACCCCAACCACTCAGCGTGTTTGCTCTGTGACCTCTTTCCGTGCGCTATTTTAAAGTTACTCTCCTCTTTGGATCAGCGATCGCTCTCCTCGTCATCGCCCTCGATCAACTCCGCCTCTTCCACCCCCTCGACCTCTCCCTCACCACCTTCCTCGATAAAATTCCCCCACCCAAATCCTCCCATCCCTTCCAATATCCCCTCCTCTTCCTCTGCTCCCTCGGCATCGCTTGGACGACCATCGATATCCAGCGTCGCACTCACCAAGCCTTCGTCGTCATCGCCGTCCTCCTCCAAATCTTTACCGCCGTTTGGGTCTTCGATCTCTATAATTCCTTCTTCTCCCCATTTCCACTCGCCCTCACCGTCATCGCCACTTTCTTCACCACGCTCTTCTTTACCCATACCCCCACAGGCAGCCGCAAACATCGCCTCACCGAACTCCTCGGCAACCGCGTCTCCCAGAAAACTTTCCTCTCTCTCCTCAATTCCAATCTCCCCCTCCACCTCACCGGCCAACCCGCCAATATCTCCATCGTCATCTGCGAAGTCGTTAACCTCCAAGAACTAGAAGCCACCCTTTCCCCAGAAAATTTCGTCAGTATCACTCACTCTTTCCAGAAAAATGCCAGCGATTTCCTCGTGCTCTCCGGCGGCTATCTCGATGCCAGTGATGCCCAATCCGTGCGCGTCATCTTTGGATCCCCTCTCCCAGACTCCACTCACCCCATCACCGCTTCCCTCGCCGCTTGGGCCCTCGCCAAACACCTCGATGAGGTCAATCGTCAGTGCCTTTCCATCTGGAAACGCTCCTTCGATTTCCGCATCGCCATCCACTCCGGAAAATCCGTGGTCTCCGCCTACTCCACCCCACTCCTCTCCTCCCTCAGCATCAGCGGCGAAGCCCTCGAATTCACCCGCCACCTCGTCACCGCCAACCGCACCTACGGTTCCCGTATCCTCCTCAGTAACCCCACCTTCGACCTCGCCGAATCCTCCATCGAAACCCGCTCCCTCGATCGCTTCCAACGCTCCCCACAGTCATCCCCAGAAGAAATCTACGAACTCCTTGGCCCCAAAAATACCCTCTCCCCAGATGCCCTCGAACGCCTCCACCTCTTCCGAAAAGCCATCAACGCCACCCGCGATGCCCGCTGGGATGATGCCGCTTCCCTCTTCGCTTCCGCCAAAAATCCCCACGCCCCCGATCTCCCCACCGAATTCTACCTCCGCCGTATCGCCCAACTCCGCCAAGGCATCCCCGCCCTTCCTCCCCCCTCCCTCTCCACTCCATCCGCAGAATCCTTCGCCCAATGAAACGCGCAGAATATCCGCCACCCATCCGCCAACTCATCGCCGAACTTAAACGCCTGCCAGGCATCGGCCCCCGCAGCGCCGAACGCATCGCCCTCTGGATGATCCAATCCCCAGACGCCCACCCCGCCGAAATCGCTCGCACCATCGAGAGTGTCACCAAAACCGTTCAACCCTGCCCCCTCTGTGGCTTCTTCACCACCGAACCCCATTGCCAGCTCTGCACCGATCCCCTTCGCGACCCTCTCCTCCTCTGCGTCGTCGAACAACCCACCGATATCCTCCCCATCGAACGCACGGGCGCTTTCTCTGGTCGCTACCACACCCTCGGTGGCCGCATCTCCCCCCTCGATCACATCGGCCCCGACGATCTCCGCATCGATTCCCTCCTCCAACGCACCACCGAAAATCCCCCCACCGAAATCATCCTCGCCCTCGGCGCCGATGTCGAAGGCGAAGCCACCGCCAATTATCTCGTCGCCCTCCTCCGACACCTCCCCATCACCCTCACCCGCCTCGCCCAAGGCATGCCCGCCGGCAGTGGCCTCGAATACGCCGACGAACTCACCCTCACCCGCGCCATGTCTGGTCGCACCCGCCTCCACTAAACCCCCAGCAACCACCCATTCCCCCCATGCGTATTCGTCCCTCGTATGTCTACCGCCATCCACTGGTTCCGCCGAGATCTTCGTCTCACCGATAATCCCGCCCTCACCGCCGCTCTCGCCCATCACGACGAGGTCATCCTCGTCTACATCCTCTCCTCCTGGTCTACCCAACACCACTGGTCTGGCTCCCCTCGCCAAGAATTCCTCTGCGGTTGCCTCACCGCTCTCGCCGCCGATCTCGCTTCCAAAGGCGGGCGCCTCATCATCCGCCAAGGCCCACCAGAAGACGCTCTCGTTCAACTGCTTATCGAAACCAATGCCACCGCCATTTATAGCAATCGTTCCCCCGATCCCTTCGGCCACGCCCTCGAAATTCGCCTCGCTAAAATCGTCTCCGATCGCCACGCCCAGTTCCTCACCTACCAAGACGCCGCCATCCACGAACGCGACGCCGTCTTAACCGGCGAACACACTCCCTTCCGCGTCTTCACCCCCTACTCCAAAGCCTGGCTCAAACTCGACAAACCCCCCACCACCCCAACTTCCACC
>JBAWZW010000120.1:0-8108 GCA_037142835.1 Verrucomicrobiota bacterium | reverse complement strand
GTGGAAGGGTGGGGGATTGCGCCGAAGGGGGAAGTGGAAACTTTTTTAGCGGAGGGTCGGGCCGCGATGGCGACTGGATATTTGAAGAAGGCGCGTGGGGCGTTTGAGGTGGTGCGAGAGATTGATCCCAAGAATGGGCAAGCGAGGCAATATTTGCAGCGGATCGAGTTGAGCGAGAAGGCGTTAGGAAAAGTGGTCGATCAGCGAAAAGAGTTGGCGGGGGTGATCGTGCCTCGGGTGCAGTTGAAGGGGGCGACTTTGGGTGAGGTCTTTGGATATTTGAAAGCGACGTTGGGGAAATTGACGGAGGGTCGGGTGGGGGTGAACTTTGTTTTGAAGATTCCTGAGGAGGTTTTGCGGACGAAAACGATTACTTTGGAGATGGTGGACGCGCCGTTTACGGAAGTGCTGAAGTATGTGGCGGAGCTGGGGGAATTGGATGTGCAGTATCAGGCTTACGCGGTGGTGGTGAGTGCGCGGGTGGCGGTTCCTGGGGTGTCTGGGAAGCCTTTGCCGTAAAGGACGCGGACGAGCGTGAGGCCTTCGGCGGGGGCTTGGAAGTGGGTTTTGGGGTTGCCTCCACCGAGGAGGAGGGTGGAGAGATGGGAGAGATTCATGCGGCCGAGCGAGCAGCGAACGAGCGTGCCGGTGAGGAGGCGGACCATTTTGTAGAGGAATCCGTTGCCAATGAATTGGAGGGTGAAGAGGGGGCCGCGGCGGGAGAGGGTGATGGAATGGAGGGTGCGGATGGTGGAGGTGGGAGGTTGCCCGCGATTGGCGGCGAAGCCTGCGAAGTCGTGGGTGCCGGTGAGAATGGAGGTGCCTGCGAGGAGGAGGGTGGGGTCGATGAGGCCTTGGACGTGCCAAGCGCGGCCGATTTCGTGGGGGGGAAAGATGGGGCCAGAGAAGAGGCGATAGCGGTAGACTTTGCCACGGGCCTGGAAGCGGGAATGAAAGTTTTGGGGTGCGCGGGTGGAGCGGAGGACGCGGATTTCTGGGGGGAGATTGGCGTTGAGGGCGGCGAGCCATTTGGCTGGGGGGAGGAAGTGGATGGGGACATCGGCGTGGGCGACTTGGGCGAGGGCGTGGACGCCGGAGTCGGTGCGACCGGAGCCGTGGACGACGATGCGAGTGGAGGCGATTTTTTGGAAAGCGGCTTCGAGGTGATCTTGGACTGCGGTGCCACCGGCTTGGCTTTGCCAGCCACGGAAGGGGCGACCGTCGTAGGCGACGATGATTTTGAGGCGGAAAGTGGGGGTCATCCGAGGATGGCTTGGGAGTCTAGCCAGCCTTGGAGGATGAGTTGGGCGGCGACTTGGTCGATGACTTTGCGACTTTTGGCGACGTTGCGACCGGCTTCGTGGAGGGCGCGTTGGGCGGCGACGGAGGTGAGGCGTTCGTCCCAGAGTTGGATGGTGGCGGGTGAAGACTGGCGGAGTTGGGTGGCGAAGGCTTGGACTTTTTCGGCGGCTGGGCCGTAGGAACCGTCCATGTTTCGTGGGAGGCCGAGGATGATGATTTCGATGCGGTGGGTGGCGACGATCTTAGCGATGTGGGTGAGGGGATCGGGGATATCGCGGAGGTGGATGGTTTCGAGGGGGTGAGCGAGCATTCCGAGGTCATCGGCGATGGCGAGGCCGATCCGTGCTTGGCCGTGATCGATGCCGAGGGCGCGCTTCATTGCAACGCGTCTGGGATGAGGGCGACGATTTGTTTAATTTTTTCGGCTTCGTGGCGACTGCAGATGAGGAGGGCGTCGGGGGTTTGGACGACGATGAGATCGTGGACGCCGAGGAGGGCGACGGTGCGTGGTTGGTCGGTGAAGACGAGATTATTGGAGGATTCGATGGTGTGGAGGGGGGTATTTGACTGATTACCAGAGGGATCGGCATCGAGGTATTTGGCGATGGCGGTCCAGCTTCCGACATCATCCCAATCGAAGCTGGATTCGACGACGAGGACGCGCTCGGTTTTTTCCATGATCGCGTAATCGATGGAGATTTTCGGGAGGGTAGGGAAATCGGAGGCGATGAGAGCGGGGAGATTTTCGGTGGTGCGGAGGCGGCCGACGAATTCGCCGAGGAGAGGGGCGTGGCGGTTGAAGGCGGCGAGGATGGCGGGGATGGACCAGATGAACATGCCGGCGTTCCAGCGGAAGTTGCCTTGTTGGAAGAATTGTTCGGCGAGTTCGGCGTTGGGTTTTTCGCGGAAGCGGGTGACTTCGAAGACATTGGGGGCATTTGGTGGGGGTTGGGAGAGTGAGCAGAGGGGGCCTTGTTCGATGTAGCCGAAGCCTGGGCAGCCCCAAGTGGGTTGGATGCCGATGGTGACGAGTTCGCCGGTTTCTTCGGCGGCGGCGGCGGCGGTGAGGAGGGAGCGTTGGAAGCCAGCGTGATCTTTGATGAGATGATCGGCGGGGAGGACGATCATGGTGGCGCGTGGGGAGCGTCTGGCGATCCAGCCGGTGGCGAGGGCGATGGCGGCCGCGGTGTCGCGTTTTGCGGGTTCGGCGACGATATTTTCTGGGGGGATTTGTGGGCAGAGGGAGCGGACGCCGGCTTCTTGGTCGGCGTTGGTGAGGATGAGGATTTGGTCTGGGGGGACGAGGCCATCGAGGCGCCTGATGGTGGCTTCGAGGAGGGTTTCTTTGGAGAAGAGGGCGAGGAGTTGTTTGGGGCGGGATTTGCGACTGAGGGGCCAGAAGCGTTCGCCGCTACCGCCGGCGAGGATGAGAACGAAGAGAGGATGGGAATGGGCCATTTGGGGTGATGGCATACGCGGTAAAAATAAAAAAGGGAAGTCTGGTTCGTGGAAGTGATGAGAAAAACTAGGGGGTATCGGTGGAGATTGCGGGGGTTTTTTTGCGGAAGATGTGGCGGGCTTCGGCGAGGGAAATATTTTCGATGAAGTAGGCGGAGGCGGAACGACCGATGGTGTAAGTGCCTGCGGCGGCTACGGCTCCGGAGACAGCGTTGCCATACACTGGGACAAATTTTGCGACGGCGCGGGTGGTTTCTCGGAGGACGAGAGCGAGGCCGAGACCGGCGCCGACACTGGCGATGAATTCGGCGGCGGCTTTGGTGCTGAGTTCGCGACCGCTGATGTGCATGATACTGGCGACCATGGCGGTTTGGAGGGAGAGGAGAATGGGGAGATCGGCGAGGGGGATGGGTTGGGCACCGATGGCGGCGGCGACTGCGGAAGTGGATTTGATGACGACTTGGGCGATTTGTTTTTGGAGCGCGCGGTTGCTGGAGAGTCGGGCGATTTCGAGTTGGGTTTCGCTGGGGAGTTCGATGGCGATGAGTTCGGCGAGGCGGGATTGGTCTGCGGGGGTGGAGATGGTGAGAGTGCCGACGATGCGATCGCCGATGAGGGGTTGGGAGTGGAGAGATTGGTGGAGATTTTGGCGAGCGACTTCGGGATCGGAGTCTTTGGCGGGGAGAGAGATAGCGAGAATTTTTCCACGGAAAGTGGAGAGGGAATCGGCGGTGGAGATGACCTGAGTGGCGTGGTGGAGATCGTCGTCAATATTTTTGTTAATCGAGGGTGAGGGTTGAAGGAAGAGGTAGAGATCTGGGGGGGAAGCGGTTAGGGAAGTGGTGGTGAGGGAGAGGGAAGTGGGGCGTCGGGCGTCGAGGAGTTGGAGAGAGCCGTGGGATTTACTCCCGTAGGTTTGCCAGGTGCCGTCGCCGAGATTTTCTTCATTGGGGCGGAGGACATCGGTTTGGAAGAGGAAGCGAAGGATCTCGATTTTTCCGGGGCCAGCGGGACCGAGGAGGACGATGCGTGGGGGGCGTTGGAGGAGGAAAAGGGTTTTGATGGGGGTGATTTCGCGGAGGACGGGTTGTTTGATGGAGTCTGGGAGGCGCTGGATGAGACTTTCGAGTTTATCGTAGAGAGAGAGAAAGAGGGATGGTTTCATAAGGTGGAAGGGAGAGGTGGAGGATACGCATCTGTGGCGTGGTGGCAAGTGGGGGAGATGCGGGCAGGGGAAATCGCCTGGGGATTTATTTGGGGAACATGCTGAGGCTGAGACGGTTCTTTGGGTGAACGGCTAAGCGTTGAGGAGTTGTCGGAGGACGTAAGGGAGGATGCCGCCGTGGCGGACATAATCGACTTCGATGGCGGTATCGATTCTGGAGTGGACGACTTGGTGGGTGACCGAGCCATCGAGGCGATGGATGACGAGGGTGAGATCGGAGAGGGGTTTGAGGTCATCATTGAGGCCGAGAACGTCGAAAGTTTCTGAGCCATCGAGCTGGAGAGTGGAGGCGGAGACGCCTTCGGGGAATTGGAGTGGGACGAGGCCCATTCCGCAGAGATTGCTCCGGTGGATGCGTTCGAAGCTTTGGGCGACAACGGCTTTGACCCCGAGGAGAGCGGTGCCTTTGGCGGCCCAATCGCGGGAGGAGCCGGTGCCGTATTCTTGGCCAGCGATGATCACGAGTGGGGTGCCGTCCTTTTGGTAGCGAAGGGCGGCATCGTAGATGGAGAGGGGTTCGCCGGAGGGTTGGAAGCGGGTGACGCCGCCTTCCGTGCCTGGGGCGAGGAGATTTTTGATACGGACATTGGCGAAAGTGCCTCTGGTCATGATGCGATCGTTTCCGCGCCGGGAGCCGTAGCTATTGAAGTCATCGGATTCGACGCCATTTTCGGTGAGGAAGAGGCCAGCTGGGCTGGATTTTTTGATGGCGCCAGCGGGGGAGATATGATCGGTGGTCACGCTATCGCCGAAGATGCCGAGGGGCCGGGCGTTGAGGATTTCGTGGATGTGACCTGGCTCCATGGAGAAATTGGCGAAGAAGGGGGGTTCTTGGATGTAGGTACTGGCTTCGTCCCAAGCGTAGACATCGCCGGTGGTGCTAGGGATTTCATTCCACTTCGGATTTTGGGTGGCGAAATCGGTGTAGAGGCGTTGGAAGACCTCAGGGCTGAGGGCGGACTGCATGGCGGTCTGGATTTCGGCGAGGGAGGGCCAGAGATCGCGGAGGAAGACGGGGGAGCCATCGGGCGCGGTGGTGAGGGGATCGGTGGAGAGATCGAGATCGATGTGGCCAGCGATGGCGAAAGCGACCACGAGTGGGGGAGACATCAAGAAATTGGCTTTGATGTTTTGGTGGACGCGGGCTTCAAAGTTGCGGTTTCCGGAGAGGACGCTGGCGGTGATGAGATCATCGGCGGCGATGGCGTCTTCGATGGCGGGGTGGAGTGGTCCACTATTGCCGATGCAGGTGGTGCAACCGTAGCCGACGGTTTGGAAGCCGAGTTGATCGAGATAGGATTGGAGGCCTGTTTTGGTGAGGTAATCGGTGACGACGCGGGAGCCTGGTCCGAGGGAAGTTTTGATCACGGGGCTGACGGAGAGGCCTCTTTCCACGGCTTTTTTGGCGAGGAGGCCGGCGGCGAGCATCACGCTGGGGTTGGAGGTATTAGTGCAGCTGGTGATGGCGGCGATGAGGACGGAGCCGTGGGTGATCGTGGTATCGGTTTGGCGATAGGAAGTCTCTGGGGAGGAAGTGGATATGTGGATGGGGGCGATCTTGGTGAGGTCGGTGGAGGACTTGCCATACCCGCCTTCGGCGAGGGGTTTGGCGAGGAGTGAATAGAAGGTATTTTTGAGGTCGGGAAGATCGATATGATCTTGGGGGCGTTTGGGGCCGGCGACGCCTGGGGTGACCGTGGAGAGATCGAGTTCGAGGTCGACGCTGTAGTCGCACTGGCCTTGGACGGGGATGCCCCAGAGTTCTTGGGCTTTGTAGTAATTTTCGAAAGCGGTGACTTGGGCGGCGGATCGACCGGTGCCGACGAGGTAGGCGACGGTTTCTTCGTCGATGCCGAAGAATCCCATAGTGGCGCCATATTCAGGGGCCATATTGGCGATCGTGGCGCGATCGACCACGGGGAGAGAGCGGGCACCTGAGCCGTAGAATTCGACGAACTTGCCGACCACCTTGGCTTTGCGAAGGATTTGGGTGATGTGAAGGACGACATCGGTGGCGGTGACGCCTTCGGAGACGGCGCCGGTGAGGTGAACGCCGACGACTTCTGGGGTGAGGAAGTAGACTGGCTGGCCGAGCATCCCGGCTTCGGCTTCGATGCCGCCGACGCCCCAGCCGACGACCCCGAGGCCGTTGATCATCGTGGTATGGGAGTCGGTGCCGACGAGGGTATCTGGATAATAGACGCCATTTTTTTCGAGGACACCTTTGGCGAGGTATTCGAGATTCACTTGATGGACGATGCCGATTCCCGGTGGGACGACGCCGAAGGTTTTGAAGGCTTGCTGGCCCCACTTGAGGAGCATGTAGCGTTCACGATTTCGTTTAAATTCGAGGTCGAGATTTTTTTCGAGGGCGGAGGCGTTGCCAAAGAAGTCGACTTGGACGGAGTGATCGACCACGAGATCGACAGGGACGAGGGGTTCGATCATTTTGGGGTCGCGGCCGAGGCGGGCGACGGTCGAGCGCATGGCGGCGAGATCGACGAGGAGGGGGACGCCGGTGAAGTCTTGGAGGACGACGCGAGCGACGACGAAGGGGATTTCGATGGGAGCGGGGGTTTGGGCGTTCCAATTGGCGAGAGCGCGGACGTCTTCTTCGCGGACGCGTTTTCCGTCGCAATTGCGGAGGACGCTTTCGAGGACGATACGGATGCTAATGGGGAGGCGGGAGATGGGGCCGACGCCTGATTTTTCGAGGAGTGGCAGGCTGTAAAAGAGGCCGTCTTGGTTATTACCTAGGCTAAATTTGGAGAGAGTTTGGAAGGCGTCGAGCATAGAAGTAGAAGGAAAAATGGATGGAAGAAGAAAGCGGAGTTGGGCGATTTGGGCAAGCCTCAGTTCTGGGGAATTTTCGGTGAGTGCGGGTGATTACTGATCAAAAATGAGCATCAGGTAAGCACTGAAAAGGAGGAGATGGATGGAGCCGAGGAGGACATTGGTTTTGGGGAGAGAAAAGGTGATCGTGCTCGTGATGAGGGTGAGAAAGAGGAGGATGGTATCGACGGGATCGACGCCGAGGATGAGTTGTCGGTGGGTGAAGAGGGAGACGGCGATGACGAGGGGGATGGTGAGGCCGATGGAGGCGAGGACCGAGCCGAGGAGGATATTGACTGAGCGCTGGAGTTGATTGGCGAGGGCGGCGCGAACGGCGGCGAGGGCTTCTGGGGTGAGGACGAGAACGGCCATGAAGAGACCGCCGAGGGCGGCGGGGGCACCGAATTTGATGACCATGGTATCGATGGGGGAAGCGGTTTGTTTGGCGAGCAGAACGAGGGGGACGCCGTAGACGGCGAGCATCGTGGCGTGATAGGCGGTGGAGTGGGGAGAGTGGTGATCGGAGTGATGGTGGGCGGCGGCGAGGTGGTCGTCGCTGAGCATAAAGAAGCTCCGATGTCGGCGATTTTGGACGAATAAAAAGACCGAATAAATGGCGATCGACATCAGAGAGAGGAAGATCATTTGGAAAGTGGAGAGAGTGGGGCCGACAGTGGTGCGGGTGTAGTTTGGGAGGATGAGGCCAAGGACCGTGAGAGGGAAGATCATCACGAGGAAAGCGTTGGCACTGTGGAGATTGTAGGATTGCTCGTGGTGGCGGATTCCTCCGAGGAGAAGGGTGATGCCCATGAACCCGTTCATCACGAGCATGACCACGGCGAACATGGTATCGCGAGCGAGGGTGGGTTTGGGTTCGCCGCTCGACATGACGAAGCCGACGATGGCGACTTCGAGGCCGGTGATGGCGAGGGTGAGGAGGAGGGTGCCGAGGGGTTCACCGAGGCGGTGAGCGACGAGTTCGGCGTGTTTGACGATGGCGACAGCGGCGTTCAGGCAGACGACTCCGATGACGAGGATCAGGGTGGTGAGAAGGAAAGGGTTGTCGTGAGTGTCGGCGATTTGATCGTGGCCGAGGAGGGCGAGGGTGAGGGTGAGGACGAGGAGGTAGAGGGGCCATTCCTCTAGCCAGACGGAGCCGGATTTTGGGGGATGGATGGGAGCGGATTCCATAAGGTGATTGGTTCAGTGAGTTTTTGGTGGGCTGAAAATCGAGAAGGAAAGCCGAAGAGGGGGAGATGGGCGAGCAATTTGGAGGAAGAAAGGGGATTTT
>JBAWZW010000119.1:0-8134 GCA_037142835.1 Verrucomicrobiota bacterium | reverse complement strand
TGATTCTTTCGCTCGTTTGATCATTTGTTCTGTACTTAAATTACCCTCCTGCCACTGAGTGTCCAACGCAGACTTCCCCCCCACTCCTACCAATTTACAAATGAAACTTCTCCCGTTCTTTGCCACGCTTTTCTCTCTTTTCTCCACCGTCCTCACCGCAAAGCCACCCGAGGTTCAATTGTTCCCCGAGGGCGATACCCTCGATCCATCCACCACCCTCGAATTGCGGTTCGCCCAGCCCATGGTCCCAGCCGATCAAGTCGGCGCGGCAGACAGAAATTCACCGCTCATCTTGACTCCCCCACTCCCCGGAATTTTCACCTGGCTGAGCACTCGAAGTGGCGTCTTCCTTCCCACCGTCGCCCCCGGCCTCGGCACCACTTATACCGTCTCCCTCCGCAAAGGACAAACCGACGCACACGGCACAAAGATCGCCACAGAGTTCTCTAAGCTCCTCAAAACACCACCCTTCCAAGCTTCCCCTGACCAAAGCACGCGCGACAAAAACACTGTCATTTCAGCCACTCCGCAAGAACGCCTCGCCTTCAATCTTCAAGTAAAACTCGAGGGCGCAGAAAAGCTTTTCGCCTTTATCGCCACCAATGGCCGCACCGTGGCGGCAAAAGTCCGTTACGCAGTTGCGGACGACTACTTCTCCATCCCCGCCACCGAAGAGGACTGGCAGGAGCGCTGGAAGGAGGCCCAACAACCATCGCACCCCGGGCAACTTCCCCAAAACGGCGACACCGAAAATAACCGCGACGACAAAGATGCAACGCTTCCCCTCCGCAACCGACTGATCATCACCCCTATCGAACCCCTCACCCCAGGGACACTCTGGAGTTTGCAGATGAAGCCAGGAATTACCTCGGTAGTGGGAAACCTCCAGATGACTCAACCTCGCATCTCCATGCTCGGAAAGGTGGATCCCTTCGCCCTGAAAAAACTCACGACCGAGAACTACCTCAACTCAGGGCGAAGCATCACCCTCGAATTCTCCGAGAACTTCGCCCCAGATGTCAGTATGAAGGCCGCTGGAAAATTTTTCCGCGTCACCCCAGCAATCCCCAATTTAACCTTCGAGACCGACTGGCAATCCATCACCCTTCACGGAGATTTCCAACTCGGCATCGAATACCATCTCGAGATCGACCCCACCCTTCTCGCCGAATCCCTCCAACCATTTTCGGGCGAGCGCACCCACCCCTTTCGCTTCGCCCCAGTCAAACCGCGCATCTACCTCCCCGCCCTCACTGCTGACCAACTCCGCAACGGAACCCGCAAATTTCCCGTCCACAGCGTGAACCTCCAAAGCATCCGCATCACCGCCCAACTCATCGCCCCAGAATCCGCCGCTCAAGCCATTGAAGTATTTGAAAAAAACTCCGCAAACACTCATCCGCAGAGCGACGAACTCCATGAACCCTATCAAAAAATCCCCCCAAGCCTCTTCAAATCAACGCCTCTCGCCGAACGAAACATCAAACTCGCCGCCGATGCCCTCGACAAAACTCAAGAGACGATCATCGATTGGACCGATCTGATCGGCGAAAAAAAGGCCGGCATTGTCCTGCTCACCGTAGAAGGCCAACCACTCCCCACCGCAGGCGACGGCACCAAACCTCCCGGAGCCCAAACCCTCATCCAGCTCACCGATCTCGGGGTCTTCTGGAAATTGACCAACGGTCACCTCCGGACCACGGTTTTCTCCATGACCACCGGTCAGGTGATCCCCGACGCCAGCGTGGCGCTCCTCAAGAAGGATTTCACCGCCGTCCTCGCCTCAGCGACGACCGATGCCACGGGCACAGTTTCCCTGCCAGTGAAGACAAATCCCGGCTGGCTCACTGTCCGTTCCGGCGAGGATACTCACACTCTGCACATGGGCCCGAGCGCAGCCGACCTGCCTCTAGGTCGCTTCGGCATTTACTCCTTAACCCGCTGGCCCAGCGAAGAAACCTCCGCCGAGAAAACCAATCTCGATGGGCTGCTCTTCACCGATCGCCCACTCTATCGCCCAGGCGAAGTCGTCCGCGTCAAAGGCATCGTCCGCCATCTGACCAGCCAGGGCATAAAACTCGCCCCCCCACAAAACGGAATCCTCACTGTCACCTATCCGCACGAGCGCGGCACACAAAAGATCAGCGTCAACATCGACGCCCACGGCGCTTTCGATACCTCGTTCGAACTGCCCCCAGCGCTCATCGGGTCGTTTCAAATCAATATCGATGCCAACACCGAATCCTCATTCCAGTCCTCCACTTCCTTTCAGGTGCAGGAGTTTCAACCCAACGCTTTCGAAACCCACCTCACGATTCCCTCGCGCTTTCTGCCAGCGCAAAAGGTCGTCGCTCATCTTTCCGCAAACTACTTTTTCGGTGCCCCAGTCAGCGACGCCCGCGTCCAATGGACTCTCCAATATTCACAAGCTGAATTCGAACCCAGTGGATTCGGCCAATTCAGTTTCATCAACCGTGAACTCAATGAGCAATCTCCCCGCAAGGGACTGACCCTCCGCGGTGAAGGCAAACTGACCGCCTCACTCGCCATCAAACCAGTGCTCCCACAACCCACCAGCGGTCGGTTCCGTGGCAATCTCACTGTCGAAGTCACCGACCAAAATCAACAGACCGTCACCGAAAACCGCGAGTTTTTTCGCGATGCCTCGGACTTCTATCTCGGCGTCGAAACGCCCCCCGCATACGTGCTCCACCCCTCAGAGGAATTCGTGGTCCGCGCCGTAGCCGTACGACCCGACGGCACACCGCAACCCGATCCCGTCACCGTGAAAGCGGAACTCGTCCGCGTGGAAAATGACACCGTTCGCGTCCAAACCGCTGGCCAAGTCATCTCTTTTAAAACCGAACGCCGAGAAAAGGTCATCGATACCGCCGAAGGCAAAACCCTCCTGCCAGTCCTCAACGGTGAACTCTGGGTCGCCCCTCCAGGAGCCACCGCCCGCTTCAAAGCGGTGGAAGCCGGCGAATACTTCGTCCGCCTCACCACCCAAGACAGTGCTAAAACCACCATCCAAGCGACCTCCCCCTTTATGGTCTCCAGTGACGAACCAGTCTCCTGGAACTATCGCAATGCCTCCCAAATCGATCTCCTCGCCGATCGCGCCGAGTATCATCCCGGCGACATCGCCCACATCCTCGTTAAAACGCCGATTTCCGGTGAAGCTTGGGTCAGCGTAGAAAGTGGCGAAAGCATCCTCCGCTCGTTCCGGGTGAAACTCCAAGGCAACGCCCCCACTCTAGACATCCCCATCAAACCCACCGATACCCCAAACGTGTTCATCTCAGTGGTCATCATTCGTGGCGCCGAACAAAGCACCCGGAAATTCAAAACCGCCGACTGCCGCTACGGCGTCTGCCAGCTCCGCGTGACCGATCCCCAAACCCGCCTCCAAGTCGCCCTCACGACCGCACGCCCTGAGGTCCAACCGGGGCAGGACGTCTCCACCGAAGTGCGCGTACTCGATGCCAAAGGCGCACCCGTCGCCAATGCCGAAGTCACTTTCTGGGCGGTCGACGACGGCATTCTCACCCTCACGGGGTACACGCGCCCACAGCCCAGTGAAATTTTTGATCGCCCGTTTTCCTTGGCTATCGCGACTGGCATCACCCTTTTCGACCTGCTCCCCGAGGATCCATCCGACCTGACTTTTACCAACAAAGGCTACCTGATCGGCGGAGGCGGCGTCGATGGACCAGCCCAAAAGTTGCGCCATCATTTCCCAGGCACCGCCTGCTGGTTTCCCGCTCTCCGCACAGATCAGGATGGCCGTGTCAAAACTCACTTCATCGCTCCCGACGCCCTCACTCGCTTCCGTCTTCTCGCGGTGGTCCACGCCGATGCAAATCGCTTCGGCTCAGCAGAATCGGCGGTTGGCATCCGCAAACCCCTCATGCTTCTTTCCTCACTCGGACCAGTCGCCAACGTCGGCGACGAGATCATCGCCCGCGCCGTGATTCGCAATGAAACTGGCACCAGCGGCACGGCAGAAATTTCCCTCGAACTCGACTCCACCGCTCAACCCATTAAAGCCCCGCTCACCACAAAAATTGCCCTCGAAAATGGCGAATCCCGCGCCGTCGACTTCCCCGTAAAACTCGTCGCTATGGGCATCGCAGGATGGAAATGGTCCGCTCAAATGAAGGGAAAGGACGAGTCTTTTGAGGACAAAATGCTCACCTCACTCCAGATCGGCTCACCCATTCCACTCCTCCGCGAGACCTACCTCACCGAACTCCGTGAGAAAACCAATCCCTTGCTCACCTCCGTGAACCCGCAACTGCTCGAAGGAGATGGATCAGTCACCGTGACGCTCGCCAATACCCGGCTCGCCAGTCTCCAAGAATGCGCCCACCAACTACTCACCTATCCCTACGGCTGCGCAGAACAACTCGCCTCCGCTCTCCTCCCTTGGATCGCCGTGAAAAATCTCGGCCCCGTCCTCGGCGACCTCGGTCAGGATCCCAAGGCCCTTCGCACCGCCATCGAGACCGGCGTGGCGAAAATCTTTGCCCTCCAAACCTCCAACGGCGGACTCGCTTATTGGCCCGGTGGACGCCAGAGTAATCTCTTCGCCAGCGCTTGGGCCACGGTCGTTCTCGCAGAACTCGCCAAAGAGGATTTTCCTCTCCCCAACGATTGGGCAAAACTCCTCGGGTATCTCGGAAAGGAACTCCGCGATATCCGTAAACTGCGTGACGGCAACGATCTGGATCAGCACGCTCTCGTCCTTTTCGCCCTCGCTCACAGTGGCCACCCAGAACCCGCTTACTGCGAAAAACTCGCCACTCGACGAAATGAAATGTCCCGCGAAGGTCGCGCCCTCCTCGCCCTTGCCATCCTCGAAGCAAAAGGCAACCCCGCTTTCGCTGTAAGTCTGCTCAATCCCACGCTCCCTTCACCAGAGATTACCTCTTGGTTTGGCAGTGCCACCCGCGAACGGGCGATCAGCCTCATGGCTTGGACGCGCGCCAAACCCCAATCCCCCGAGGTCGGGAAACTAACTGCCGAACTCCTCGCCTCTCGCCACAACGGCCACTGGCGGACCACTCAAGAAAACGCCTGGGCACTTCTCGCACTCTCCCAATACTTCACCCTTCTCGAGCGCGAGGTGAAGCCCGCCAATGGCACGCTCGTCCAAAATACCCAGACGTTTCCCTTCCAACTCACCAAAAAGCATTTCACTGAAACAACCAAACTCGCTTACGACGCCACTCGCCCACTAGGACCACTCACTGTCGAAAATCCCCAACGCGCCCCCCTCTATGCCGAAACTGGTTTCGTCGCGCGTCCACCCGTCGCACCGCAACCACAACAGGATCGTGGCTATGCCGTTTCTCGTCGCTACCAAAAACTCGCCGCCGATGGTTCGCTCGTCCCCGCAACCGATTTGCTGGTCGGCGATCGCATCGTGGTCACGCTCCGCGTGGCGACCACCCGACCGGGTAATTTCGTCGCCATTGACGATCCTCTCCCCGCAATTTTAGAAGCCGTGAACCCTCAGTTTCGCACCCAGCAAGGTGCAGTGGACACCCAAGAATTCTGGAACGCCGACTACCGCGAAGTTCGGGCGGATCGCGTGCTCTACTTCTGCGATCACCTGCCACCAGGGGCTTTCACTTTCAATTACCTCGCCCGTGTTCGCTCCGCCGGCACGGTCACCGCGCCAGCGACAAAAGTAGAGGAAATGTATCGCCCTGAACGCTTTGGGCTCAGCGATACCCTAAAAATGACCAGTCGCCCGGCGAAATGATCTCGCGCACAACATCCACAACCCTCCTCCGACTTCTGCGCCGAACGGCCTGCGGAATCACTATCGGCGGAATCGGAATTTTCCTCGGGCTCCGCTACACTCCACTCCCACCAGAACTCACGACCGCCCCACCAGAAAGCGCGGAGTTTGTCGACCGCTCCGGCCATCCCCTCCGCCTTATCCTCGCCGAAGAACGGCGGTATTCCCGCCATTGCACCCTCGCAGAAATCGCCCCCATCTTGATCACCGCCACGCTCAGCGCAGAAGACAAACGCTTCCACCAACACTCCGGCGTGGACCTCCTCGCCACCGCTCGCGCACTCCGCACGGCTACGCTCGAGAAGTCGCCAGTCTCGGGCGCCTCAACGATCAGCCAGCAACTCATCAAACTCTCCACCCCCGCACCCCGCACCATCAGGCACAAGCTCACCGAAATTTGGCTAGCACTGTGTCTGGAGTCTCGCTGGACCAAAGATCGCATCCTCACCGCTTACCTCAATCGTTTGGAATACGGCAACCTCCAGACGGGCATCGCCGCCGCCAGTCGTCATTACTTTGCTAAACCACCCTCCGATCTCAGCACCGCCGAAGCCGCTTTCCTCGCCGCTCTTCCTCGCGCTCCCTCCCGCCTCAATCCCCGCGCCGACTTCGCCGCCGCGCGCTCTCGCCAGTTATGGGTGCTCGGACGCATGGCCGCCAATGGCGCCATCGATTCCAATACCCTCGCTCGCGCCACCCAAGAACCACTCCAACTCCAACCCGCAGGACGAGCCTTTGCCGCACCTCACTTCATTGATCTCCTCCTCCAAAAACGAGGAAGCCTCACTCCCACAGGTGGCGAAATCCGCACCACCCTTGACCTCGCTCTCAACCGCGTCGTCGAACAATTCCTCACGGAAAACCTCGCGAAAATCGCCGACAAAAATGCCCGTGGTGGCGCTGCCGTGGTCCTCGATAACTTCACGGGAGACGTCCTCGCCCTCGCTGGAGCCGGCAACTATTTCGAGGCAGGCGCAGGCCAAATCAACGGTGCCTGGATGGTTCGCTCGCCAGGCTCAGCACTGAAACCTTTCACCTATCTCCTCGCTCTCGAAAACGGCGCAGAACCATCCACGATTATCCCTGATATCCCCTCCACATTCCCCACCCCAGACGGCCTCTACAGCCCGAATAATTACAACCACCGATTTTACGGTCCCGTCAGCCTCCGCACTGCCCTTGGCAATTCCCTCAATGTCGCCGCCATCCGCGCCCTAGAACTCGCGGGCGGGCCAGAAGTCCTCCACCGCACGCTTCGCCAATGCGGAATCACGACCCTCGATCACCCTTCCGACTATTACGGACTCGGCCTCACCCTCGGAAACGGCGAAGTCCGCTTGCTCGAACTCGCCAACGCCTACTCCACTCTCGCGCGTCTCGGCGTCTTCCACCCCTTCCGTCTCCTCCTTCACGAACCCCTCACCCCAAAACTCCACCACCGCGTCTTTGACTCGCGGGCCGCTTTTCTCCTCGCCGATATCCTCACCGATCCCGCCGCCCGCGCCTCCTCCTTTGGCCTCCAATCCCACCTCGCTTTCGATTTTCCCGTAGCCTGCAAAACCGGCACCAGTTCAGATTATCGCGATAATTGGGCGGTCGGATATACACCAGAATTCACCGTCGCCGTCTGGATCGGCAATCCCGATGGCCAACCGATGCACGGAATCACCGGCGTCACGGGAGCCGCCCCCGTAATCCACGAAATCTTTAACCACCTCCACCACACCTCCGGCACCACCTGGTTCACTCCAACCTCAGACATCCTCAAGCATTCCATTCACCCGCTCACGGGCCACGCGGTCTCCCCCAATCACCCCAGCGCGGTCATCGAAAAGTTCCTTCGCCCACCAACCCCAGAAAGCCCAGCCGACTACGCCCCTTCTGGCGCGGTTCGCCTTCCACCAGAATACTTTCCGTGGCTCGCCAGTACCCAAAATAGCCTAGGCTCACTCGTCACCAATGACCATGAAATCCACATCCCCCGCATCCTCCAACCCACACCCAGCACCCTCTATTTCCTCGATCCCGATCTCCCTCCCCACACCCAATGGATCACCCTCCGCGCCGCCTCCAGCACCCCCGTCACTTGGTCATGCGATTCCCTCCCTATCGATGATCAGCGAGCGCAACTCCAACCCGGTCGCCACCACATCACCGCTCACTTCCTCTCCCCAGTGAAGACCCTGACCACTTGGATCGAAGTCAAAGAACTCTGACGCGTCCCCGAATTATCCAAAAACGTTCTCCTCGTTGAAATGCCTTTGCCCATCCCTTGGAGTTTACTAAATTCCCCGAGTGCGTTTTCTTAAGCGTCATCCGTTTCCC
>JBAWZW010000118.1:0-8200 GCA_037142835.1 Verrucomicrobiota bacterium | reverse complement strand
TATGATAAAGGGACAGGTCAGTGATCGCCTTTGAAGAACCGCCCACCCTCTAACCCTTGGCGAGCTTGGCGTCCTTGGCGCGAACCCATTTCGGGTGCGACAAATGACCTGACCCTTTGGGCGTCGATCGGTTCGACCAGCGCCCCGCCTCCAGCCAGTCGGTCGAGATCCCCCGCGAAGACGGCCCCATCCTCGTCCTTGATCCCGACTGATGCCCCGGAGAGCTCCGCACCAGTAAATACCACTGCCAAAAATTTCGAAAAATAAAGCTGGGGCCAGCGGAGCGAACGGCCATGCTCCGAACTCACCCGATGAGCGCATCCCTTGCATGGCGACCGCAGATCGCCCGGAAATTCCCCTCCCGGTCGCGCGCGGAACGAAGCCCCCCGCCAAGCTTGATATCCTCACGATGATTGGCTTTGCATGGCGCTGGTGCACCATTCATCGAAAACGCTCGGGATTGTTTACTGGCCCCTTCTTCTCACCACCCTCTTCGCTGGGCTGGTTTTTCTAGGATTAATCTGGTGGAGTTTTCACCCCTCTGGCGTCACCCCAGTGGTTGGCCCAGCAGGCTCCGTGAATCGGGCGTATATCGAGAACCGAAGCTTCGGGGACATGTCGTTTGTCCTTTGTGTCTCCGACTGGCCACGCACCTTATTCCGCCCCATTTCTGTCGAATCCGTCATCTACTCTGAGGGCTCAAACTCCCGAGTATTTTGGAGCGCTGACGGAAGCGTTCTCGTCGTCCGAACCCCCACAAGCTACGTGGCAACTTACGACTACCTTACCCACGAACTCCTCCGATACGGCCAAGGATCCATGCACGATCTCATTCAGTCACGGGGAGGTCTTGGACCTGAACAGCCCAGATATCCCGATGGCAAGGATTCATACTAGCAGCCTGCCCCATTAGCGGGGTCACCCCTTCTGCAATGATTCCGCCCGATAAGATGGCCAGAATCGCGTTGGCAATCCACCGATGAGGATGATCACGAGTTGGCTGCTCACAAAGGCGATCAGGGCGATCCGCTCTTGATCCATAAATCCGTAACTATGGAGCCCGACCCCCAGCATATTCGTGCCGAAAAAAGACCAAGTCGTGACGATATTGCCGAAGATCGCCAGCAAAGCGAGGCCACGGTCCCGAACCATCCCACCCCAACGAGCATGCAGGATGAGCACATTCCAAAGGACGATAATCAACGCCCCATTTTCCTTCGGATCCCACCCCCAAAAGCGACCCCAACTTTGATCCGCCCAAATCCCCCCGAGAACCGTGCCCACAAAACTAAAGAGCGTGGCAAAGCAGGTAATCGCATAAATCATCTTCGCCAGCGATTGGCGAAGGTCGGCATCAAGCGAACGAGAAAGCATCCCCCGAAGGACGAAGACAAGGGCCAGAAATCCCGCCACATACGTGCTGGCGTAGCCCAGCGTGACGATCACCACATGGGTGGCTAGCCAGAAATTAGTGTCAAGAACCGCCCTCATCATTTCCATGGTATCTCCCGCAAGCGCAAGATGATGGGCGATCAAGAGGGTGGAGAAACCGATCACGCTCGAGACGATCACCCCAATGGAATTCCGCCAAAAGGATTCCAAAACGAGACCGAGAATGCAGGCCGCCCAACCAATGAAAACTGCCGCCGAATAGAGGTTGGTCACGGGAGGTCGCCCCTCGAGGATCATCCGAAAGAGCAGCCCTCCCGTGTGGAGCACCAAAGCAAACAGGCAGAGAAATACCGCCGTCCGCCGGAGCCACTCCCCACTCACAGGCGCAAACCAGAAGCACAGCCCACAGATCCCCACCGCCACGTAGATGGCCATCGCATGGGTAAACGGAGACAGCCGGTTAAAGTATTGCTCCCGAGCGGCCTTCGCCTTCACCGCAGCAAATTGCGGAGAAAGTTGCCCAAGATAAGTCGCCGTCGCCGCGTTGAAATCCGCGGGCCGATGATCGCGAAACGCTGCCCCAATCACCGCTAAAGAGCGCAGCGCAAAGTGGGGCGAATTGCCACTGGCCGCCGACATCAAAGCATCGCCCGTCCCGCGCCACGCTTCAGGCGCTTTCACAGGATCATCCCCAGGAATCAGCAAAGGCTGCCCTTTCATCGACATCGCCTCCAACCGAACCAGATCGCGTTTGAATTGGTTGAGAACCTTCTCATCGAATGGCTTGTTTTCGCGGGAGGCCAGCAAAGCGGTTCGACTGACTTCGGTATTATTCAGGAAGGCGTTCAGCTCGGTCGGCCAGTCGAGAGGATCCGCTGGCTGGGCATCCGCGACCATTTGCAAAAATTCCTTCGCCCCTTCTGGCGGAGCGGCTTGGAGCGCTTTTAAAACATCCATCACCCGCGGTTGCGCAAGGTTTTCTAAACGCCAGAAAAGCTGAATTTGCTTCAGCAAGGTCAGGACGGATCGCTGATAGGGAGACTGCAACTCGCTTTTGATTTCCGAGGCCTGCCTAGCTTGCTCTTGGAGGGCCGCTAGCTGAGGCTGAATCTGGGCGTAAGAAAAATGCTTGCCGTCCGCACCCTTGATTTCATCAGGCTCCACGGGCAGGGCGAGCGTCTGCTTGAGTTCCAGGTTATCAATCCGAAAGTTCGGTCGCGACTCCGCAACTTCCGGCGTGAACATCACTTCCGCCAACCATTCAGAAGCGGGCATCGAGCGCTGGCGGTTCTCCCCCTTCATCGACGTCGAAGAAATCGCCGAGGCCTTTTCCCGAAGCTGGAGCAAGGCGTTCCGCGCCAAGGAATCCAGCGGCTGAAACCGCCCGTTCGCCATCACAGGGATGCACCCGAATTCCTCCCAATCAAAGCCCCCACCCCTCTTCGGACGAAGGTCTTTAAAAGTGAAGACCGCAAAGAGGGCGAGGATCAACCAAGGAAGCCACTTTTTCATGAGGAATAGCCAAAGAGATTAAGGGTGAACTTCAAAACCAAATATCCCAAGACGCCACCCTCAAGAAGTCGTCCCGCCAGCGAACCCCAGAAAGAAGATTTTTTCTCCCCTCCACGACTCAGCCGCTTATTCAAAAAACCCACCAGATGCTGGCGAAACTGCAGATACATTCCCACCGCCACGACATAGCACCCCACATAAGGTGTCAGCCAACTCGGGTTGCTCACCACTTGAAGCGCGCTCGTGCCCCGACGCTCCCCATCAGGCTCCCGACCCATCCGCGCCTGATAAAAGGTCTGCCCCGCATACCGCAATGGATGGTTCATATAAATATCCACCTCCCGCGCCTCCCGAGTGTTCGTATCCACCACCCGCACCCGACTCCGAAAGTTCTTCGGAATATCCGTCCCACGATAGATTTCGTTACTCGTTTTCAAAAGGGTCATTTCAAACGGCTGGTAGAATCGCTCAAACCGCAGCTCCACCTGAAACTTCTTCCCGTCGACGCTGATTTCTTGAGGCGCAGCTCCGAGCATCGATAACCATGGCGTCACTAACCAAGTCCCCAGGCTCTTTTCTTTTTCAAAAATCTCCACATAGGCATAAGGAAGATTCCGCGAATCCATATCGTGACTCTCCGCAAGAGGAATGACGGTGACTTCCGTGCCAGCTCCCGCAGTCGCCTTCGCAGGACCGTCAATCGCGGGACCCCGACGCCGAATTTGACAATTCGCCCCTCCCTCTTTAATCCGCACCGTAAATGGCAGACTCGGCGCACTGATCGTCCCCCCGTTTTTAATCATCGATTCCGGAATGACCACCACCTGATCGCGACCGGGCGAGGTCTGATAAGAAAAGGCCAACTCATTCCGAAGATGATGCTCCGCGTATGACTTCGATTGCCCTTCTTTAAATTCAATAAAGCTCTCACGGGCAAACTGTTGGGTGAGAAGCTGACCAAGGAGCAGAAGGATCACCCCACCATGATTCAGATTCACCCCGAGCTTGTTCCACTTCCAAGTAAACCTCTGAATAAAGGCGAGGATCAAGGCCGCCAGCAGGGTGAAGCCGATCAGGTAACCCCCAGGAAAAATCGGGACCACAAACTTCCACCCAAACAATTGCAGATGCTGGTTGGTCACTACGTAGCTCTCAAACCAGATTTTCTGGGAACGCCAAAGCCCCTCATCAACTTGCGAAAGCGTCCCAAAAAAGATCAAAAGGACCGAGAGTCCGAGCAGGACAACCGTCAGACGGAGGGAGGTGAAAAACTTCCAGAGTGCCTTCATGGTGCGGTTTGAACAAAACGGATCAGCGCCTCTCGCTCAGCGGTGACGACCGCACTATCGCCGATCAATTTGTAAAACCACCAGCGGCCTGATCGTGGAACAATCGCCCCAATGATCGCTCGTGAATCGTTTTTAAGTTCCACCAATGTCGCCCCAGGAAGCCCATCGATTGCCGTAACCAAAGGCTTGAGAGCCGGGTCGTCGATCGGCTCTAGCCCCACTTGCTTGCGCCAACGATTCACATTGGCGAGCATTCCGCCAGTGTCGCTCGGAAAAACACTCACAAAGACTTCCGCCTTCCCCCCCGCTTTTTCTGGAACCGAAAATTTTGCCACCTGCATCTGGCCCGGCGTCAAACTCTGCCAGCCAGCGGGAACTTTCCACTGAAAGGCCGCCGGTTCAGGCGTGGCGGGCGAACCAGCTGCCGCCAGTGGCGCTGATCCTCCACCAGCAACCGCCACCGGTTGCGCCGAAGGGGCGGGAGCGGGAGTAGTCCCAGCAGGTTGAAAGCGGACGGTTTTTAAAAATGCCACAAACGCTGGTTGCTCCGCCGCGATGACCGCCTCCGGCCCCTGCAACTTATAAAACCAACTCGCCCCGTCCCGGTGCGCAAAAGCGGTGACGATTTGCACCGCTTGCTTGTCGCGCATCCCCTTAATCGAAAAAAGCTGACCGGCATCCGACCCGATTGCCACGGGAGTGAAGGTGCTGGCAATCGCACTCTCCGCAAGGGGCGGTTGCCCTACCTGCTCCCGCCACATATTCACGATCAACGCCTCTTGCCCAGCCATGCTCGCGAGAGGCGTAATGTTCACCGAAGCTTCCCCCGCTGGAGTCTTAATTTTGAAATTAGCCAAACTCATCGAGGTTTGCCCAAGGTCTTCCCACCCCGCTGGCAAAGTATAGGCGATCTCTGGCCGAGGAGCCGTGGGCCCCGCAGAAGCTGGGGCGGTTGCCGCAGGCGCAGAAGGCGCCACCGCTGGCGTAAGACTCTCTTGGGCAACGGAATAAACCCGAATCTTCTCCTCTTTACACCCAGAAAAAATCCCCAAAGAAAGGGCAACGGCAACAAATAAATTCAGGCGAGTCATGGCAATGGTTCAGCGATTAAGGCGAGGATTGGTAAACGATCAATCGTGGAAGCGACAACCAACTTTTCGGATGTGCAGACGATCCGGTTGCGGGGCTTTTTCTTAGCGCCCTAAACCACTCCCCCTGCCATCTCGATAATCGTCAGCGTTTTGCGAACGTTTTCCGCCATCGTGAGCCGCTCCGCAATCAAGCGGAGATGGGGCCGAGCGGCGATTCGGCGAGCCGGGTCGCTCCACCGCTGAAGTGCCTGCGTGATCGACCCCGTCGCGTCAGCTCTCGCCACGACCTCGCCATCACGGCCAGAAATGATCACCTCCGAAAAACCATTGTGGGCGGTGGTGATTACAGGAAGTCCCGCAGCAAGCGCCTCAAGACAAGCGTTGGAAAATGGATCGTAAATCGTGGGAAGGAGAAACGCGTCCGCCGCCGCGAGGTAACAGGCCAAATCAGCGACGGGACCAAGATAACGAACCCGCGGAGAGTCAGGCAGTTTTCGCCGCGATCCCCGTCCCGCAACCAGCAAGGTGACCCCCAGCGTCTCCATGGCGTTGACCGCATCAATCGCAAAGCGAAGCCCTTTCCGCTCCCAGCCTGACCCCGCAAATAGGACGAGGAAATGGTCATCCGCAAGACCCAGCGCCCGCCGAGTTTCCTCCCGCGACGCCGCCGCCACCGCAAAAGGCGGAACGCCATTATGCACGAGGTGAATCCGTTCAGCAGGATAGCCAAAATGCTCGCCAATTTCGTCC
Organism: Verrucomicrobiota bacterium; assembly: GCA_037142835.1. Classification (GTDB taxonomy): domain Bacteria; phylum Verrucomicrobiota; class Verrucomicrobiia; order Chthoniobacterales; family Chthoniobacteraceae; genus Chthoniobacter. The sequence continues at coordinate 2,166 of JBAWZW010000118.1, read as the reverse complement.
GCGACCATTTGAGAATTGGCAATCACCAGACGCGCCCCCGCAGGACCAAAAAGATGCTTTTCAAGAGCCATCGTTTGTTGATGCTTCCGACTGAACCTCCGAAAAATCGACTTCCACCGCGGCTCAAAACGAGCCCGATGCTCCAACCAAGCCGCGTGGACTCCGTCGCCCGCCCGGTACGCGTCGCACTCCCAAACCCGCTCCAGACTAAAAAGAAAGTCACACGATTCACGCGGGCGCGCGGCCCGGAGGGCGTCGGCAAAGGACTTCGGAGAAGTGCTGCCCAGCCGAAAATAATCGCCAGCCCAAGCCTCCTTCGGCCATTGCTCGGTGAAAAGCGCGCAACTATGACCCGCAACCTCGGCGGCCGCCGCAAAACGGAGAAGATAATTTTCCGCGCCCCCCGTCGGAGAATAGCCGCGGCGAACTAAGCCGATTTTCATTTTAGAAGTTCGTTTTCATTAAGGAGTTCAGACACTCTTGAAGGAATTCGCCCTCCAAGGCGAGGAAGCACATTCATTCATCGCCATCTGAAATCGACCGCTCCTCAACGCTTGCTTTATGCCACTTCTGCCAGACTCGGCGGCAGCGGCCTCGACGCCGTCGCCCTCGAATCCTTGCGGGTCGCCCACCGCGCCGGTTCCCTCGGCCGAGTGCTCACATTCGAAAATCGCCAAACCGAGATTCCCTCCGCCCAAATCCAATCCCTCCGCTGGCACCCCGTTCGCCTCCTCTCAGCCTTGGGTCGCGAGTATTATTACGGCGCAAAAAAACACGCTCTCGATCGAGCCGCCACCCAAGAACTCGCCCGACGCTTTCCACCCGGACAACGCCCTTACGATCTCTTCCACACTTGGTCCGGAGAATGTCTGCGGTCCTTGACGGAAGCCCAGCGACAGGGAGTCCCAAGCGTCATCGAGATCCCCACTTGGCATCGACACAAAGGCAAGTCCAAGCCCGATCGCTTGACCAAAAGCGAGCGCGAACGCGCCGCCGCTCGAGGATGGCAGGGCTGGAAAAATCGCCTCCTCATTACCCGCCAACAGGTCGTCAAAGAATACGATCTCGCCGATCTCATCCTCGTCCTTTCCGAAAAAGCCGAAGAGACTTTTCTCGAGGCGGGCATCGCCCCAGAAAAACTCTTTCGCCACCAACGCGGCGTCGATACCGATCGCTTCTCCCCCTCCCCCTCTCCGCCAGATAAATTCGTCGCCCTCTTCGTCGGCGCTCTCATCCGTCGAAAAGGCGTCCACCATTTGCTCGAAGTCTGGCACCGCCTCAATCTCCCCAACGCCGAACTCCTTTTAGTCGGGTCTATTCACGACGAAATCCGCCCCGCCCTCACTCAGTTTGCCCATCCTTCCGTCCGCCTCCCAGGCTTTGTCGATCGCGTGGAGGATCTCTATCGACAATCCACCGTCCATATCCTCCCCAGCGAATGCGAAGGAAGCGCCAAATGCACCTACGAAGCCGCCGCCTCCGGCTTGCCCCAAATCACCACTCGCGAAAGCGGCGATGTCGTCCAAGACGGCCTCAACGGTCTGATCATTCCCCCCAATGATCCCGACGCCCTCGCCACCGCCATTTTACACCTCTACCACCATCGCGATCTCGCTTCTCGCTACGGGATCGCCGGCCGAGAACGCGTCTTGCAAAACTTTACCTGGGAACACTTTAGAATACGCCTCGCCGAAGCCTACTCAGTCGTACTTTCACGAAGCCGCCGATGAGAATCCTCCTCATTCAACTCAAACGGATCGGCGATCTCGTCCTCACGGCCCCCGCTTTATCCTCCTTACGCGCCACTTATCCCCAAGCCGAAATCGCCCTCGCCGTGGCTCCCACTTCCGCCCCACTCCTCAGCCTCCTCCCCCAAATTAATACCGGCATCGTCCTCGGTCGCGGTCGCGGCTTTCGCCCATGGCAACAGATCCTCACCGGCCCTTGGGATCTCTGCTTCGATCTCACCGGGAGCGATCGCTCCACTCTCGCCACCGCTCTCTCCCGTGCCAAAAAACGCCTCACTTTTGCCTCCATCCAACGCTCAAAAGTCCGCGCCACTTGCTTCACCCATCTCATCGATTCCTCGGTCCGCGATCGCCACACCATCGATCATTATCTCGATCTCGTCGCCACCCCAGATTCCCCCACCCATCCCACCACCGA
>JBAWZW010000117.1:0-8232 GCA_037142835.1 Verrucomicrobiota bacterium | reverse complement strand
GATCTCCGCTACTCTCCTCGTCTCTTTATGCAAGATCCTCGCTTCGATCAGCTCGCCCACGGCATCATCCACTTCTCCACCAAACTCCAACCAGGAGAAAAGGTCCTCATCGACGCCTTCGATATCCCGCCCCAAATGACCGTGGCTCTCGTCCGTGCCGCCCGCAACGCTGGCGCCATCCCCTTTGTCCAAACTCACCAAGCCAGAGTCACCCGCGAAATGCATCGGGGCGCCCAAGAGGAACACCTCGCCATCCACGCCGCCACTCAACTCGCCCTCATCAAAAAAATGGACGCCTACATCGCCTTCCGCGGAGGCGATAACATCACCGAAATGAGCGATGTCCCAGCGGCCCAAATGAAGCTCGTCGGAAAACGCATGAAGGCCGTCCTCGACTGGCGAGTCAAAAAAACCCGCTGGTGCGTCCTCCGCTGGCCCACCCCTTCCATGGCCCAAAGCGCCGGCATGAGCACCGAGGCTTTCGAAGACTTTTACTTCACCGTTTGCACCCTCGATTACTCCAAAATGGAACCAGGCATGGCCGCCCTCCAAGCCGTGATGAACGATACCGATCTCGTCGAAATTAAAGGCCCAGGCACCGATCTCCAATTCTCCATCAAAGGCATCCCCACCCAAACCAGCGGCGGCTGCTACAATGTCCCCGATGGCGAGGTCTTCACCGCCCCCGTCCGCCACTCCGTCCAAGGCCACATCACCTACAACGCCCCCAGCATCTATCAAGGCGTCGCCTTCGACCAAGTCCGCCTCGAATTCAAAGACGGCAAAATCATCCACGCCACCGCCAATCACCCCGACAAACTCAACGCCATCCTCGATAGCGACCCCGGCGCCCGTTTCATCGGCGAATTTGCCATCGCCTTCAACCCCCACATTCTTCACCCCATGCGCGATATTCTCTTCGACGAGAAAATCAACGGCTCTTTCCACTTCACCCCAGGCCAGTGCTACGAACAAACCGAAAACGGCAACCGCTCCCAAGTCCACTGGGATCTCGTCAGCATCCAACGCGAAGATTACGGCGGCGGGACCATTCACTTCGACGGAAAACTCATCCGCCAAAATGGCCGGTTCATTCCCAAAGCCCTCCAAGCCTTGAATCCCGAGCACCTTAAGTAAGCCGCCCATCACCCCCCAAACAACTCTGCGGTTTGCTTCCCGCTCACCTCAGGGCATTGTCTGAGTTTCCACATGAAAACCACTCTTCGCGTCTTCGCCTATGTCCGTCGCTACCCTTGGATGGCCTCGGGTATGATGCTCTGTGCCGTTCTCACCACTCTCATGGTAGTGGTCTTCCCTAAGGTCACCCAAATCATCATCGATGACATCCGCGCCGGCCGCGGCGATCGCCTCACCACTCTCGTCGTCATCGCCGCCTCCGCTTTTTTCATCCGCGATGCCCTCAACGGCCTCCGCATCGTCCTCAATAATACCTTCGAACAACAGGTCATTTTTGACCTCCGCAGCGACCTCTACGCCCACATCCAACACCTCCCCCTCACCTGGTTCGATAATCGCTCCACCGGCGATATCATGACCCGCCTCCTCGAGGATGTCACTGCCGTAGAACGGGTTCTCATCGACGGCATCGAAGGCGGGGTCATCGCCCTCCTCCAAATCGTCATCGTCGCCGCCATGCTCTTCTCCTACAATGTTCACCTCGCTTGGCTCGCCCTCGCCCCCATCCCCTTCCTCATCGCCGGCGCCCTCCTCTACACCCTCACCGCTCCCGCACGCTATCGGCTCCAACGCAAAGCCTCCTCCGCGATGAACGCGCTCCTCCACGATAACCTCGCAGGCATCCGCCAAATCAAAACCTACGTCCGCGAAAACGAAGAACACTCCCGCTTCAACTCCGTCAGCCATCAACTCCGCCAAACCACCCTCCGCGTCATGAAAGTCTGGGCGCTCTACAATCCCACCATGAGCTTCCTCGGCGCTTGCGGCGCCGTCCTCGTCGTCGGCTTCGGCGGCCAAGCCGTTCTCCATCAACAAATGACCGTCGGCGATCTCGTCGCCGTCCTCTGGCTCGTCGGCGCCCTCTACGATCCCGTCGCTAAACTCCACTCCCTCAATCAACTCGTCCAAGCAGGCCGCGCCGCCGGTGAACGCGTCTTCGAAATCCTCGATACCCCAGCAGAACCAGGCTCCTCCACCCCAGATGATCCCACCGAAGTCGCTGGCGATGTGGAATTTAAAAATGTTAGCTTCGCTTACTCCTCCGCCCTCCCCGTCCTCCATCACATCTCGCTCCACGCCCAACGAGGCCAAACCATCGCCCTCGTCGGCCAAACCGGCGCCGGGAAATCCACGCTCGTTCACCTCCTCACCCGCTTCTACGAATTCGATGACGGCGAAATCCTCATCGATCAACGCCCCCTCCGCTCCTTCTCCAAAAATTCCCTCCGCTCCGCCATCGGGATGGTCACCCAAGAAAGCTTCCTCTTCAATGGCTCCATCCGCGAAAATCTCCTCCTCGGAAATCCCCGCGCCACCGACGACCAACTCCTCTCCGCCCTCTCCTCCGCCAACGCCCGCGAATTCGTCGATCGCCTCCCCGAAGGCCTCAGCACGGTCGTCGGAGAACGCGGCGTCAAACTCAGCGTCGGCGAAAAACAACGCGTCTCCATCGCCCGCGCTCTCCTCAAAGATCCCCCCATCCTCGTCCTCGATGAAGCCACCGCCAGCGTCGATACCCACACCGAACGCCTCATCCAAGAAGCCCTCGACCGCCTCATGGTCCAACGCACCAGCTTCGTCATCGCTCACCGCCTCTCCACCGTCCGCCACGCCGACCAAATCCTCGTCCTCGAACACGGCCGGATCGTCGAACGCGGTCGCCACGACGAACTCCTCGCCCTCGGTGGCACCTACGCCAAACTCTGCGCCCATAGCTTCCTCGAACCTCCACCCCCTCTCCCCACAATTTCAATTTGACCCCTCTCTAGTTTTATCCTCCTAATCCCCCAGTTTCTCGCCGTAATCCTTTCTGATCCACGATGACTTCCTCGCACCCTTTTTATAACCCAGTCATCGTCCCCGAACTCCACCGCATCCAAAAGGAATTCGGGTACCTCCAACGCCCAGCCCTCGAACGCTTCTCCAAAGATTCCCAAATCCCCCTCGCCAAAATCCAAGCCGTCGCCAGCTTCTTCCCCCACTTCCAACTCTCTCTGCCCAAACCTGTTACCGTTCGCGTCTGCCGCGATATGGCTTGCCGAATGTCCGGCTCCGCTCAACTCCTCGCCGATCTCGCTTCCTCCTCAGGCGACTCCGTCACCGTCCAAGGCGTCTCCTGCCTCGGTCGCTGCGATCGCGCCCCCGCCGTCTCCCTCTCCCTCAAAGACGGCGGCCACGACCATTATCTCCTCGCTCGCTCCACCGAAAATCTCCGCGCCACCATCGCCCAATCCCTCGCCACCGGCTCTCTCCCCCACTCCGATCACGATGCCGATCTCCCCATCAATACCGCTTCCTGGCGTGTCGATCCTTACTCCGGAAAAACTCCCGATTATCTCGCCGTTCGCCAAGCCCTCGCCGCTCGCGATGCTTCTCTCTCCAACGCCACCACTTTCCTCCACTCCCAATCCTCCTGGTCCCTCGGTCGCCTCGAATCCTTCCGCAGCGCCGCCGTCGGCCAGACCGATCATCGCCAAATCACCGACGACGCCGTCAACAATGCCGTCCTCGATTGGCAAACCGAAACCGCTTGGGCTCAAGGACCTACCCTCGGCGGTTGGGCCGATCCCCTCCTCGAAGAACTCAAAGCCGGGGACCTCCGCGGCATGGGCGGCGCAGGCATTCCCGCCATCCAAAAATGGCGCGATGTCCGCGACGCCGTCCGCGTCGCCCGCCGCAGAAAAGAAGACGATCGCGCCTTCATCGTCGTCAACGGCGACGAAAGCGAACCAGGCACTTTCAAAGATCGCGAACTCCTCCTCCGCCTCCCCCATCTGATCGTCGAAAGCGTCATCCTCGCCGGTTTGCTCACCGAAGCCTCCCAAGGCTTCATCTACATTCGCCACGAATACCACGAACAAATCGCCGCCTGCCAAGCCGAAATCCTCCGCGCCGAATCCCTCGGCCTCTGCGGAAATACCGCCTCCGTCCTCGGTCGCCCCTTCCCCGTCTCCGTCTTCGCTTCCCCAGGCGGCTACATCTGCGGCGAACAATCCGCCCTCATCGAGGCCATGTCCGATCGCCGGGGCGAACCCCGCAATATGCCCCCCAAACTCGAGACCAATGGCCTCCTCGATCTCCCCACCCTCGTCAGCAATGTCGAAACTTTCGCCTGGGCCCCGTTCATCATCACCCGCTCCGGCAAATCCTACGCCGATTCCGGCACCAACACCTGGAAAGGCTCCCGCATCTTCTCCGTCTCCGGAGACGTCAAAAAACCCGGCGTCTACGAAGTCCCCATGGGCCTCACTCTCCGCGAACTCCTCACCCACCCCCAGTTCTGCGCCGGCATCCTCCACGATCTCCCCCTCAAAGCCGTCGCCCCTTCAGGCCCCTCCGGTGGCTTCCTCCCCGCTAAACTCACCGCCACCGCCGGTCTCCCCCGCGATCACACCAAAAATAAACAGTGGCTCGCCCTCGCCGCCAGACGCGGCTTCTCCCCAGAGGCCACCGAACTCGATCTCCTCGACCTCGAACTCGAACTCAATCTCTTCCGCGCCCTCAGCCCCACCCAAGCCCTCGGCGCCGGGATCGTCATCTACGCCGAAGGCCGCAATATGGCCGAAGAAGCCCTCAATTCCCTCGAGTTCTTTCGCAGCGAATCCTGCGGCAAATGCGTCCCCTGTCGCCTCGGTTCCCAAAAATTTGTCTCCATCGCCACCCACCTCCTCGAAGGAAAAATCACCGCCCTCCATTGGCAAAATCAACTCTTCCCCCTCATCAATGAACTCGGCAAAGCCATCGAACTCGCCTCCATCTGTGGCCTCGGTCGCTCCGTCCCCGTCCCCCTCCGCACAGTCGCCAATTTCTTCCCCAATGACCTCGCCGCTTACCTCCTAAACTCCCCCAACGAAAGCCTCTCCTAATGCCAGACCCCGACGATCTCATCCACAATCTCTTCCTTCGCGACGACGACGAAGGCCTCTTCAGCCGCGATCTCAATGGCCAACTCGTTCGCCTCGATGCCCCCACCGAATCCGATTACGAAAAAACCATCACTCTCCAAATCGATGGCTCCCCCGTCACCGTCCCCCTCGCCGTCCCCCTCAAAGACGCCAACGGCAATGTCCTCGTCGATCTCGATGGCCTCACCACCCCTCACTACACCACGATCTACGACGCCGCCGTTCAACTCTATGTCCGCCAACCAGGCGACGAAGCCAAAATCCCCATCCCCATCCTCTGCCACCAACCTCACATGACCCCAGTCGCCGTCTGCCGACTCTGCGTCGTCCAGATTTATGGCCAAAAAAGAGGCCAACGCGCCGCCGAACGCAAACTCCTCCCCGCCTGCCAACACCCCGTCAAAGATGGCATGGAAGTCTTCACCATCGAAGATCCAGGCCGCGACGGCGATCGCGTCCGCCAAGCCGTCAAAGTCGTCGCCGAACTCCTCACCGCCGATCACCTCAAACCCGCCCCAGCTCCAGCGCTCACCGCCGAACTCGCCCCCCACAACGAACTCGCCAAAGTCGCCTCCAAATGCGGCGCCATCGCCGAACGCCTCCAATTAGCCGAACTCTCCCTCCCAGCCCCACCAGCTCCACCCCAAATCGGCCGCCGCTCTTTCGATGACTCTTCCCCCGTTTTCATCGTCGATCACTCCGCCTGCATCCTCTGCGACCGCTGCGTCCGCGCCTGCGGTGAAGTCAAAGGCAACGATGTCCTCGGTCGCACCGGCAAAGGCGCCACCGCCGGCGTCAGCTTCGATCTCAATGATCCCATGGGCTCCTCCTCCTGCGTCCAATGCGGCGAATGCATGGTCTCCTGCCCAACCTCCGCCATCACTTTCAAACCCGTCGCCCATCTCAAATCCCCCAAACATTCCTCCCACTCCCAACCCCTCACCGCCACCGATCTCATCGATGACCCCCTCTTCGCTGGCATTCCCCCGAAATTCCTCCTCTGGCAACAAGGCCTCGCCGTCCGCCGAACTCTCGCCCCAGGTGAAGTCATCTGCCACCAAGGCGACGCCGGCAATACCGCTTTCATTATCAAATCCGGCCGCCTCGAAGTCTCCGTCTACCCCACTTCCTCCGCCGAAAAAAAATCCCCCAATCGCCAACTCCCCCCCATCGTCCGCTTCCAACTCTCCCCCAAAAATATCATCGCTGGCGAAATGTCTTGCCTCAGTGGCGCCCCACGCGCCGCCGATCTCGCCGCCCTCGAACCCTCCGAAATCTGGGAGATCCGCCGCAATGTCCTCGATCGCCTCATGCGCCTCCCCAGCCAACGCTCCCGCTTCGAAAAGGAATACCGCGAACGCGCCCTCGATCTCGTCCTCCAATCCAGCGAACTCTTCCAAGGCATCGAACCCGCTCCCTTTAAAGAAATCGTCGATTTCCTCCGCCATCGGATCCATTTCGTTCGCGTCAACCCCGACCAAATCCTCTTCAGCCAAGGCGATCCCGTCGATCATCTCTACTTCATTCGCCTCGGCCACATCCGCGTCGCCGTCCGCCAGTTCGGCGACGAATCTCGCGTCCTCTCCCGAGGCCCAGGCTCCATCCTCGGCGAAATCGGACTCCTCTCCCTTTCAAGCTCCGATCACCAAAAATCCCTCGATGATGCCGATCTCGCCATCGCTCAGGCCCTCGAAAATACCGCCCTCCCCATCGAAGATCGTATCCCCGCTGGCCGCCGCTCCGCCACTTGCTCCGCCCTCGGCTCCGTGGAACTCGCCCGCCTCCACCGCCAAGATTTCCTCGAACTCCTCCTCCGCTTCCCCCTCCTCAGACGCCGCTTCGCCCACCAAGCCCTCTCCCGACTCCAAAGCGACCAAAAACAAGATCCCCTCACCCAAGAATATGTCGCCCAAGGCCTCTACGAAGGCCGCAGTGTCCTCGTCCTCGATCTCGACCTCTGCACCCGCTGCGACGAATGCACCAAAGGCTGCGTCGATCAACACGGCAACTCCTCCCACGGTGCCCCACTCACCCGCATGCTCCGCGATGGCGTCCGCTTCGATCACTATCTCGTCGCCACCTCCTGCCGCTCCTGCACCGATGCCCATTGCCTCGTCGGTTGCCCAGTCGATTCCATCCACCGCGGCAAACACCTCCAAATCGTCATCGAAGATCACTGCATCGGTTGCGGGCTCTGCGCCGATAATTGCCCCTACGGCAGCATCTTCATGATGCCCAACCAATCCTCCCACTCCCTCTCCGCCTCCACCGCCCATCCCCAAAAAGCCGCCGCTTGCGACCTCTGCGACGCCGAAGGCGACCGCCATTCTCCAGACCCCCGCTGCGTCGCCGCTTGCCCCCACGAAGCCGCTCACCGCATGACCGGCGACCAACTCCTCCAACGCGTCACCGCCCAATTCTCCGCCCCTAAAGCCTAAACCCTAACCCACTCCACCCCAACCCCTCCATCCCCCCTCACCACCCGCTCTTCAAAATCTCCTCCACCCGCAGAGGATTCAAAACCGTCGTGCACGTCTCCCAATCCGCGTCCTCCACTTTACTGTATTTCACATCAAAAGGATTCCGCATCGCCACCGTCCGATCAATGATCTGCCGCGCCGTCTCCTCATCATGAAGGGCGATCTGCACCCAAACATCCTCCAAGGTATCGGGGATCTGCCCAAATAACCCGTGGATCGCTTCCAACCGATCCGCCAGCACCTCATGCACCCGATCCTCCACCGAATCGCGATACCGTAAATTCGCCACCCAAATCTCGCTCCGAGCCTGCCCAATCCGCTGAATCCGCCCCTTCCGCTGCTCGAGCCGCGTCGGGTTCCACGGCAGATCGATATTAATCAGCGTCCCCAACCGCTGCAGGTTCAAACCCTCGGACGCCGCATCCGTCCCCAGAAGCAATTTCAGCTCCCCACTCCGCACCCGCGCCTTCAACTCATCCCTCTGACACCGCTGAAATTTTCCCCCCCTCCAAAATCCCGAGCGATTACTTCCCGCATACAGCCCGATATCCATTTCTCTAAACTCCACCCGCTGAGCCAGTTCCTCCCCCACCCACCGCACGGTGTCGTAATACTGCGAAAAAAGAATACACCCCAACCCCAACCACTCC
>JBAWZW010000116.1:0-8278 GCA_037142835.1 Verrucomicrobiota bacterium | reverse complement strand
GGGCGATAGGGGAAACGGGAACAGGCGCGACGGGGATCGGCGCGGCGGTTTTGGGTGGGGCGGGGTTGATGGTGGGTCGCGGGGCTGATTGGCCGAGGGCCACGGTGACGAGGAAGAGCGAAAGGATTGGAGTGATGCGCAACACAATGGGTTCAGTAGCAGTGAGGATGGGATGGGTCAACCATACTGGGGTGGAGGAGTTGTAAAAAGATTCAGCAAGTGAATTGGGGGTTTCCTCTATCTGGCGCGGTGCTAAGTTGGAGGAATGTCGCGTCGAAACGGCTTTACGCTTTTGGAAATATGCATCGCCCTCTTTATTGCGATGATCATGTTGAGTTTGGCGGTGCCGAGTATTTTGGCGATGCTGGCTGAGCAACGATTGAAGGCGAGCTTTGATGGATTTGATGCGTGGGTGAGGAAGGCCCATGAGAGGAGTGTGGATGAACGGCGGACATACGCGATGGTCTGGGATGAGCAGGGGATTAGTTTGCGGGCGGTGGAGGGTGAGGAGGAGGAGGTGACCGACGGGGAGGAGAATCGGTTTTCTTTTACGAAAGGCGAAACTTTCACGCTGGTTCGTCCGGCGGCTTTGATGAAAGAGCCGCCGAGTGAATGGGTTTTTTGGAAGAGTGGATTGTGTGAGGAAGCGGTTGTGGAATTTGCGGGGGCGGTGGGGAGTTGGCGGGTTCATTATGATCCGCTGACCGCTCGGGGAACCTTTGTGGATTCGGAGGTCAAATGAGATTAAAACAGCGAAGCATTGCGGGAAAGGTGAAGGGGAAAAGTATCGGGGGATTTTTGTTGCTTGAAGCCATACTTGCGGTGACGATTTTCGCGGTGGGGGTGTTGGTTTTGGGTCGGTGTGTGAGCACATGTTTGGCGGCGGAGCGGATCAAGGAGGAGGATGGGCGGGCGAGGCGGGCATTAGAAAATCGTTGGGCGGAAGTGGAATCTGGGGCGGTGCAGTTGAGCAATGAGAGCAGTGAAGATTTGCTCGCTCCGTTTTTGGGGATGCGGATGAAGACCACCCGAGTGGCCATTGAGCGGAAGAATGAGAAGGAGGAGAAAATCGTCGGCTTGTTTTCCGTGACCTTGGAGGTTTCTTGGCAGAGTGATGGTGAGGAGCAGTCGAAGTCGTTAATTTTTTATGTTTATCCGCGCCAGTAATCGTCGGCGGTTGGGGTTTACTTTATTGGAAGTTTTGATCGCCACGCTGATCATTTCTCTACTGGCGTTCACCCTTTTTCGGTTTGTTTCGACTCACCTTTTGGCGATGCAAACGATGACGGAGATCGGGGCGGAGCGGGAGACCGTGCAAGCGGTGATTCGGCTGATTGAGACGCAGCTTGCGGATTTGCCAAGGCGACAGAATGGAGTGATTTTGGGGAATCCGCTGAAGGTGCATGACTTGCCGAGCGATGAGCTGATTTGGCGAGCTCGGGCTGGGCAGGGGGTGCTTTCGGCGGCGGCGCCTGGGGAGTATCGGGTCACTTTGACCGTGCAACCTGTTGAGGGGGTGGGGAATGAGTATGAGTTGGGAATGAGGAGGGAACCGGTGACGACCGAGGCGCGAAATACTCTTGAATTTTTTGGGCGAGGAAGTGGGCAAAGTAAATATAACTGGGTTTCCTTGATTCGACCGATGGAAGGATTTGAAGTTCGGTACTTTGATCCTCGTTTGAATGCGTGGTTGGATCGGTGGACCGATCAGACGGCGCGGCCATCATTGGTGAAGGTTCGGCTTTGGCGGAGGGCCAGCGAGCCACCGGTCGAGGCGATCATTGCGGTGCCATCGGGGAGGATTTCGCAGCCATGATGAAGCGTGAGAGCAGGGAAGGCGGGTCGGCGCTTCTTTTAGTTTTGTGGGCGTTGGTGGTCTTGAGTGCGGCGGTGTTTAGTTGGGTGGTGGTGGTGCAGGGTGAGTTGAAAGTGCATGGGGCAGGGAGTCGGGATGTGGAAGCGCGAGCGATGGCCCATTCGGGATTAGCGCTGGGGTTGCATCCACTGGTGACGCAAAAGACGCCGATGCTGGAGGAGGAAGTGGGGCCGGAGCTCGGGTATAAAGTGCGGATCAAGAGCGAGGGTGGACGATTGAATATTAATTGGTTGCTTCGGGGTGAGGAGCCGAGAAAGTTGACGATTCTTCGTCAGTGGTTGGAGGGACGAGGCTTGGAGTTTCAGGAGCGGGAAGCGCTGGTGGATGGTCTGCTGGACTATGTGGACGCGGATAATTTGAAGCGATCCAATGGCCGAGAGGATGAGGGGGAGTATCATCCACCGAATCGGGAATTGACGAGTGTGGACGAGATTGCCCAAGTCTTTGGGGCGGGACCACTCTTGGCAAAGGGGGGCTGGAAGGATGAGTTAACTGTGGATAGCCAAGGGCCGATTGATTTGTTGGCGGCTTCGCCTGAGGTCTTGCGGTTGTTGCCGGGATTGGGGGATGCGCGGATTGAGGCCTTTATAAAATTTCGGCAGGGGAAGGATGGGGTGGACGGAACGATCGATGATCCAGAGTTTAAAAATTTGAAAGAAGTGCAATCGTTTCTCGGTTTGGGGGACGCCCAGTTTAAGGAGTTAGGCGGTTTGGTGATGCTCAAGGACCCGACGATGCATATCACGAGTGAAGGTCATTCAGGAAATGCCTATCGACAACTGGAAGTAGTTGTCAGAAAAGCGGGGGCTAATCCGCAAATCCTCTCTTGGAAAGAATGAAGAAAATCAGCACGGTCCCCGTGCTACTTATACCTGACAGCGTTGGCTGGTGCTTGATTCGCACCGGAAATCCTCCGCAAAGATACGCCAGCCTTGAAGCGGCGGCGGCGAGCTTGCCGGCGTCTGTGCCTGTGCATTTGGCGCTCCCTTGTCAGGATATTTTACTTGAGCGACTGAGTTTGCCGTCGACCGATCGCGAGGAGTTATCGGGAATGATTCAGTTACAACTGGAAAAGACTTTGCCATTTCCATTGGAGGAGATTTCTTCGGGATTTTTGATCGTGAAAGAGCACGAAACGGAGTCGGTAGTGGTATCTGCGGTGGTCCAGTTAGGCGTGATAGAGGACCGGTGCCATCCGTTGCGGGCGGTGGAACGATTGCCAGAAAAGATCACCCCTTTGGCAATGCATTTGGCGGGCGATAGTCCATCGGATGAGACGATCTTATTGGTCTATCCTGAGCAGGGGCAAACCGTGGTGGCGATTGTGGAAAATCGGCGAATAGTTTGGACGCAAGTCATTCCATCGGTGGAGCCTGAGGAATTGCGGGATGCTTTGCCGCAACTGATGCTTAGTGCAGAAATGGAGGGTGTGCCTGCGGAGTTTTCGGCAGTGCGTTGGGCGGATTCCGCGCCACTCTTTGAGGAAATTTTGGGGAATTTTTTCTCCATTCCCTGTGAAAGTTTTTCCGTGGAGAGCAACCTTTCCTCGCCGGAGATCAATCTGGTTCCGCCTTCTTGGGAGAGTGATTTGGCGCGAGGAAATCGGGCGGCTCAATGGAAGAGTCGCCTCATCGGGGGGGCGGTTATTTACCTGCTGATCGTGGTACTGGCTTTTGTTTATTTGGGATGGTTGAAGGCGAAGGCGGAGAAGATCGATGTGCGGTATCGGGCGATGCAACCCATTTTGCAACAGGTGCAAGCGCGAGAAAATCTTTGGAAGACGCTGGCTCCCGCGGTTGATCCGAGTCGTTACGCGGTGGAGTTACTCTATCAAGCGAGTCGAAATTTACCGACGGATGGAATTCGGATTACGGAGTTTGATCTTCAGGCCACGCAATGGCGAATTATTGGCGAAGCACCTTCGGCGAATCTGGCGATTGATTATGTTTCGCGATTAAAGGCGGAGAAAGAGTTGAAGACATTTCTGATTGATGCCAAGCCGCCGCAGTTGCTGCCGAACGAGCACGCCCAGTTTACGATTTACGGAAAGCTATGAGCGGGAAACTCTCGACGCGGGAAAAGAATCTTTCGGTATTGGTGGGGACGATCGCTCTGCTGGTCGTGACCTATTTGATTGGGGATTATTTTTTGAAAAGTCGGGCGCGATTGGATGCGACGCTGGTGACGCAGACGCGGAAGTTAGCGATGATCGAGAAGCTCAATGCGGAAAAGATTCTTTGGGAAAAGCGGGATGCTTGGGTGCGGGAAAAGCAACCGACGCTCGCCAATGAGGATGGTGCAGGCGTTCAGTTATTGGATTTGGTGAAGGAGTTAGCAAAGAAGAGGACCGTCCTTTTGGAAAACCCCGTGATTCGGCAACCAAGTAGGAAGCCTGACTACACGGCGGTCGCGGTAGAAATTCAGTTGAAATGTTCTTGGTCTTCATTGGTGGGGTTTCTTGGCGAAATCCAAGCACCGGAAAGGTTTATTGTTCTTGAAAGTGTGAATTTGAAAGTTGATCCAGCTGATCCGACCCAGATGTTTGGGCGGTTAAAAATCGCTCGATGGTACGCCCCGAAGTAAGAGACTACCGTGGGGTTCGACTCTTCCTCATTCTCTTCGGATCAAACGATGATTATTGATTACTGATGGACTGGAATCACTGGCAACCGCGAGAGCGAGCGAATCTTTGTTTTATCGTTAAGGAGGGGCGAATTCTGCTCATCCGAAAAAAGCGTGGACTGGGGGCAGGCAAGATCAATGGTCCTGGGGGGAAGCTAGAAAAAGGGGAGACGGCGTTGGAGGCCGTGATTCGGGAGGTTGAGGAAGAGGTGGGAGTGATCCCCTTGGAGTTAGTGGAGGCTGGGGTTCTCCACTTTCAATTTGCCGATGGGTATAGCCTGCATTGCGTGGTTTTTCTGGCGGGGAATTTTTCGGGAGAACTGATTGAAACCGAGGAGGCCACCCCTCTTTGGTTTGATCTTGAGGCCATTCCGTTTTCTGAGATGTGGGAGGACGATCAGCACTGGCTCCCCGCCATCCTTGCAGGGCACTATTTTGTGGGTTGGTTTGAATTTGAAGGCGAGAGCATGACGAGCAAGGATGTGCGACTTTTTGAGCAAAAGCCCCCGGCGGATTTAGCCAAGTTTTAAGGCGACTCGCGGTGGTTCCCGCGGAGACAATTCCTCGAAGCCCGCGAGGCTGATTTAGAGGCAGGATATCTTCAAGTGTTTGCCCCAGTTTACTTGGGGAGAAGTTTGATCATTCCTTTGGCGAGGGCATCACCGACTAGGAAATAGGTTTCGGCGTTGCCGAATTCGTGGTGACCGTGGCTGGGGTGGGGCGAGTCCTCAGGCTTGCGGACAAAGTCCCGGGTTTCTACAAAGATCACCGAGCCTTTAAACTCGGGCTTGATGGCCGCGGTTTCTTGGGCTTTGCGAATGGCCACGGCGGCCGCTGGTAAATCTTTGGCATCCTTCAGCCATGGGCCGGTCATTTCTCCGATGACCACGGGGAGTTTGGGGGCCTGCAAATCTTTGCGGATATCGTTGATCAAATGGACGAGATTCCCTTCATAGGCAGGCACCATTTTGGCGTCACAAAAGTCGTTCCATCCATGCCACCAAATGAAGCCTGCCAACTCATATCCGCGCCCATCGTATTGAGGAAAAGTTGTTTTCAGCTTCGTCAATGCTTCGCGAATCTGGGCGATCATCAAGGTGTAATATGGACCGACTTGGCCACCGGAACTAGGTGGGCGAAAGTCGACATCGAGGCTTTTTCCTCCCCAAGCAGTCTTGATGAGGAGCACTTGATTGGGCAAAGCATCGCCGATGACGTGACCGAACTGCAACTCGGCGCCGAAGTGATGGGGGTCACCGTAAACGGAGAATCCGCAGGCCAGCGGTCCCGCGAGTAAGGGTCCGCGTTCGCGCTGGTAGCTGACCCAAACGTCATCGCGGACCGCCCACTTGCCGTCGGCGGTTTGCAAATGTTTAAAGATTCCGCCCTTAAGAGGATCGGCGATGAGGGTGGCGAGTGTTCCCTTGCCATCGTTGTAATCCTTGCCCGTGAGATCGACAACCGCTTGGCCTTCCATATTTGATTGCCCAGCAAGAATGAAGACTTTGAGGGGAGATGTTCCTGAATGCTGGGGTAAGCTGGGTGCCGCTGGAGCGGTTTGTTCAAGAGAAACCAAGGCGAGGAGGAGAACGATTCGCAGGGAATTTTTGATCATAATTTGGGGATCAAAGTATGAATGACACTGGAATTGTAAACTGAAACCTCCGTGGGTTTGCTGGCATGGGGACTTCGATTGCTCGCGATGCTTGGGCTTGTTTCTGAAGATGTCAAAGCTCAGTTTGGGGTGTGCGTTATCTCGTCGAGACAATTTTCTTGGTTGCGCTGGCTGGGTTGGGCGTTCCTTTGTGGGCGGTGGATGCGTTGCCATCGCATGTTGTTGGGGAAGCGATGGAGGAGGAGTCGCGGTTGATGCTGGATGATTTGCCGAGCTTGACGTTGGTCGAAGATGTGGAGGCCATTCAGTCGGCGAGCGTGGAGAGAGCGAAGGCGGAGCTTGAGGGCGCGCGGGCAAAGCAAAAGCGCTGGGTGAAGTTATGGAAGGCGGGCGTGCTTTCGCAGGTGGAGGCAGAAAGTACCGCGATATTGGTGGCGCGGGCGCTGGTGAAATATCAGGTCGCCGTTGAGACCAAGTCGACGGCGGAATTGGATCAAGTCCGGGGGAGATTTGAGCGCGGGGAAATTTCGGAGGAGGAGTGGATGAAGGCTCAGGCCGAGCACCAATCCATCGTGACACTGGCGACGGTGGCGGCGGCGAACTTGCGTCGCGAAATGTGTCAAGCTGCCGAAGCGCACCTTGGCCGTCAGCGGCGGCTTCACGCTTGGGGTTTAACTTCGCGCAGTCAGCTCCAAAGGGCAGAGAATGCTCTGGCAAAGCTTCAAGCGCCGTCCGATTCCCGCACCCTCCCAGTCGGGATTGGGACAGTGGGTGAGGTGCCCGTGGGGGGGAAGAAGGAGAAAAATTGCCATTAAACTGGGAGTCAAGGATGGAGACTTATCCTTGGTGGAGGAGCACTTGATCTAAGAAGAGGCCAAGGACGAAGACGACACCGACAAAAGCGTTACTGAGGAAGAATGCGCGGTTGATGGCGTGGAGGTCGAGTTTAGCGACGGTGTGGTGTTCGTAGACGAGAGCCGCGGCGACAAGGATGAGGCTGAGATAGAAGGGGAGACTGAGGTGGGCGGAGAGGCCAAAGGCGATCAGTCCGGCGAGCATCAGCCAGTGAAGGATCTGGGCGAGGAGCAGGCATTTTTGGATGCCGAGTTTGACGACGAGAGAGTGGAGATTGGCCTGGCGATCAAAGGCGTGGTCTTGGGTAGCGTAGATGAGATCGAAACCGGCGACCCAGAGAAGCACGGCGAGGGCGAGGATGAGTGGTGGCAGAGCGAAGTGGCCTTGGACGGCGAGCCAAGCGCCGACTGGAGAGACGGCGAGGGCGAGGCCGAGGAAGAAGTGGCTGAAGGAGGTAAACCGTTTGGTGAGTGAGTAGAAAAGCACGATGAGGAGGGCGATTGGGGAGAGACGAAAGCAGAGGGGATTAATCGTGAAGGTGATCGCGATGAAGGCCAGCGAGCTGGAGAGGAGGATTAGGCAAGCTGTGGGGTAACTGACGAGGGTGTGGCGGTCGGCGGTGCGGGGGTTGCGTTGATCGATTTTCCAGTCGGCGAGGCGATTGAATGCCATGGCGGCGGTGCGGGCGAAAACCATGGCGAGAATGATTTTGGCAACGAGCCATCCGCTGGGCCAACCTCGTGCGGCGACGAGCATTGAGCCGAGGGCAAAGGGCATGGCAAAGATGGTGTGGGAGAAACGAAGAAAGCGGAGGATGCGGGCAATCACGGCTTGGCGTCTGGTTCGCGCCGGTCTTCGAGTTCGTCAAAAATGCCATTGAGCTTGTCATCGACGCGGAGATCGATGAGGCGCCAAACGCCATCAGGATTATAGAAATAAAAGCGCCAGCGGAGAGGGAAAGTTCTGCCGTGAGATACGTAAGTGGCTCGGAGCAAGCGAGTGCCGACTGACTTTGACTCGACGAGATCGTGATCGATGATGGCACCGAAGACTTCGATGGCTTCGTTGGTTTTTGTTTTGAGGAGTCTGAGTTCTTCGGGTTTTTCGGCGATACGAGATCCGCGGGTGAGGCTAGCGTAAGCGGAATCGACCGAGCTTTTTTTGAGGAGTGCAAAGAAAGCGGAAACCATTTGAGCGGGATCGACGATGGGGCCGGCGAGGGATTCCGATGGGGGAGGAGTGACGGGAGTGACTGGGAGAGTGGTGGTTGTGGGGGTTAGGGGGACGGAGAGTTTGGGTGGGGTGAGGGG
>JBAWZW010000115.1:0-8279 GCA_037142835.1 Verrucomicrobiota bacterium | reverse complement strand
CCCCATATCCCCCCGCCAAAAACCACCCATCACCCCAAATCCCCTCTGGCTATTTCTTCACTCCTCCCCTCTTCTTTTTCCCAAAACCATGATTCCCATTCGCTATCTGCGCGGCGTCGAACTCCCCTCCCATCACTTCTGGCTCGACCCCTCAATCCGCCAATCTTTCGCCTTCGTTTCCCACGCCCATTACGATCACATCGCCCCGCACAGCTCCATCGTGGCGACTCCCCACACCGCTCGCTTCCTCCAATCTCGCCTCCCCAAGCCTCGCCAAGAACACTTACTCCAGTTCGGCGAAAGACGCACCTTCCACGACTTCGCCATTACCCTGCTTCCCGCAGGCCATATTTGTGGCTCCGCTCAAGCCTACTTAGAAACCTCCCAAGGCTCTCTCCTCTACACCGGCGACTTTAAACTCCGCCAGGGCTTCTGCGCAGAACCCGCCGAATGGCGACACGCCGAAACCTTGATCATGGAAACCACTTTCGGTCGCCCCCGCTACCGCATCCCACCCACCATCGCCGTCCTCCAACAAATCGTCGACTTCTGCCAAGAAACCATCGCCGACCATTCCATACCCGTGCTCCTCGCTTACTCACTCGGCAAAGCTCAGGAAGCCATTTGTGCCCTCATCCAAGCCGGTCTCAACCCCATGCTTCACCCCGCCGTTTTTAAAATGACGGAAATCCATCGAGAACTCCTCCCCCATTTCCCCCCCAACTACCTCGCATTCAATCCCCAAAATCTCCCCGGCCATGTCCTCATCTCCCCACCCAATGCCTCACTTTCTCTTCTCCTCGCCAATCACCCCAAACACCGCTCCGCCATCCTCAGCGGCTGGGCGATCGATCCCCAAGCAATCCATCGCTACGGCTGCGATGCCGCTTTTCCACTCACCGATCATGCCGATTACGATGACCTGATCAGATACGTCGAACTCGTTCAACCACAGCGCGTTTTAACTCTCCACGGGTTCGCCGCTGACTTCGCCACCGATCTCCGCCGACGCGGCATCGACGCCTGGGCATTATCCCAACCCAATCAACTCGAACTCCCATTCTAACCCCCCACCCCACCACTTCTCACCCGCCTAACTCCAAAGATTCCGATCCAAGGTCCGATACTGAATCGCCTCTCCCACATGCTCCGCGTCTAACTCCCCAGCCCCAGCCAAATCGGCAATCGTCCGCGCAACCTTCAAAATCCGATCATACGCCCGCGCACTAAAGTTGAGCTCCGTCATCGCCATTTTCATCATCCCCTCCGCCGCTTCCCCCAACCCACAATACTGCTTGATCTGCTTCGCACTCATTCGCGAATTACATCGCACCTTACTCCCCACCCCAAACCGGGCCCGCTGCACTCCCCTCGCCTTCTCCACCCGTAACCGAATCGCCGCCGATGACTCCCCTGGAACAGAACTCGAGATGTCAGCGTATTCCACCGCAGGCACTTCCAGATGAATATCAATCCGATCAAGCAACGGCCCCGATATCCGATCCCGATAGCGTTGCACCTCCACCGAACTGCATCGGCATTGCCTCTTCGGATCTCCAAAGTATCCGCACTTACACGGATTCATCGCCGCAATTAACATGAAATCCGCAGGGAATGTCATCGACCCCGCCGCCCTCGAAATCGTCACCCGCGCATCCTCCAGCGGTTGACGCAAAACCTCCAACGTCTGCCGCCGAAACTCCGGAAGCTCATCCAAAAAGAGCACCCCGTTATGCGCCACACTAATCTCCCCAGGCGTCGGCGTCGCTCCTCCACCGATCAACCCCACATCAGAAATCGTGTGATGCGGCGCCCGAAATGGTCGCGTCGCCACAAACGAATGCGCGGGATCCACCAGTAACCCACAAATGCTATGAATCTTCGTCGACTCAATCGCCTCCTCCAACTCCATCGGCGGAATGATCGTCGGGATCCGCTTCGCAATCATCGACTTCCCCGATCCCGGTGGCCCAATAAAGAGGGCGTTGTGATTCCCCGCAACCGCCACCTCAATCGCTCTCTTCACTTGGTGCTGACCGCGGACATCCGCAAAATCCACGTCGTAATCCTGATGCCGCGCAAAGAATTGCGTGATGTCCTCCCGCGTGGGCGTCAGATGAATTTGCCCCGTCAAAAACTCAAATGCTTCCCGCAAATTTCGCACGCCATAAACATCAATCCCCTCAACCATCGCCGCCTCCCGCGCATTCTCCATCGGTACCACCACCGCTTTCCGACCGCATCTTCGCGCCTCCAATGCCACAGGAAGCACCCCACGCACTGGCCGAATTTGCCCCGTTAACGCCAGCTCCCCCACAAAACAAAACTGCTCGACCTTCGGCAAATCCACTTCCGCACCCACCGCAATCATCGCCAACGCAATCGGCAAATCAAAACTCGGTCCCTCTTTTTTCACATCCGCAGGCGCCAGATTAATCGTCGTCCGACCATTCGGCCACTGATACCCGCTATTCGCAATCGCCGTAGTCACACGATCCTTACTCTCCTTCACCGCCACATCAGGCAAACCCACCACCACAATCACCGGATTACCCCGCGCTCCGTTAACCTCAATCTCCACTTCGAATGCGTCCACCCCATAAACCGCCGCCGAATAAATTTTTGCAAGCACGACCCGTTTACATCGCAGATCATCCCCAGAAAGTAAAAAGGTTTGAACACCCCTCGATATCCGCTGTCGCAGTAAAATGTAGCCCATTCGTTACACCGCTGAAACCAAAAGAAAAAACTTCTCGCTAAAGTTCCCAGCAATCTCGCCGAATTCTCTCACTAGCGAGCCGACCGCTCTCCATTCCACACCGTACGCATCCGCTCATCTCACCGAGTCCTTAGATACTTAAATCAACCGCGTCCCACACCCTAGAACGCTCGTAATCATTTCCTCTGATTCATTCCAATCTCCACGCCCCGCATCCACTCAAATATGAATTATAAATCCGGCGAAGACTCTGATTCAGGAATCAAAATTTATCTCCGCGAAATCGGCCTCATCCCCTTGCTCACCGTCGAACAAGAAGTCGAACTCGCCGCCAAAATCAAGAAGGGCGACAAAGCCGCCAGCAACTTGATGATCCGCTCCAATCTCCGCCTCGTCGTCAAAATCGCCCACGATTACGCAAACCTCGGCATGCCTCTCCTCGACCTCATCTCCGAAGGCAATATCGGTCTCATGAAAGCCGTCGAACGCTTCGATCCCACAAAGGGCGGCAAACTCTCCACTTACGCCGCTTGGTGGATCAAGCAATCCATCAAACGCGCCCTCGCCAACCAGTCAAAGACCATCCGCCTCCCCGTTCATCTCGTTGACAAAATCTCCAAAATGCGCCGCGTCGCCATGCAAATGAGCGAAGAACTCGGTCGCGAACCCACCGACGAAGAACTCGCCGAAGAAGTCGGTCTCGCCCCCGGCAAAGTCTCCCAACTCAAGATCATCTCCATTCGCCCCGCTTCTCTCGACGCTCCCATCAGTGACGACGACTCCACCGAGTTCGGCGAAATCGTCGGCGATCTCGAGGCCCTCACCCCTTTCGAACAATTGCGCGACCAAGATCTCCGCGACGAACTCGGCGATCTCGTCGATGTCCTCGATGATCGAGAAAAACGCATCATTTATTCCCGCTTCGGTCTCGATGGCGGCAAGGGCAAAACCCTCGAAGAAGTCGGCAAAAAATTCGGCATCACCCGCGAACGCATCCGCCAAGTTCAAAACATCGCCCTCAAAAAACTCCGCCGCGCCCTCAATAAAAAAGAGCGACCCCGTACCCTCTTAAGTCAACGAGCGGAGGAACTCGAAGCCGAATAATCACCAAGTTCCTCACCAAGGCGCACCCTCACCGGTGCGCCTTTTTCGTAACCTCACCCTTCCCCCCAATTCTCCCCAATCAACAAAGTCCACCCGTTTCCCTGCTCATCCAGACTCCAAAAAGTCACTCAATTGACACCAAACCATCACCAAACAAACCCCCAATCATCGATTAAGACAATTTCGTCTTAATCGACGCGAAAGCTTAACAGCACCTCACTTTCGTGCCCCAAATCGCTGGACTATACCAGAGGCGTGACCAACCTCGATATCATCCACCGTAACCCGTTACGCGACGAAGTCTCCGCGCAGTCCTCGCCAGCTCTCCTGCCCATCGCGGACTGATCGCTTCCATTTAAACCTTTCTAGGAGATGGCTTTCAAATCACCAAGTTTTCGTCGAATTAATCTCCCCACTTGGACCAGCTCTTTCCTCCCCCTTCTCAGCGCCGCTTCTCTCCTCGCCCCTCTCCACGCGACCGCCGCCAATCCCCAAGTCGCCCCAGCGTCCACCGCCCCAACCACCGCCAAACCCCCAACCACCACCCCTCGCCCAGGTGCCGGCGGCCTTTACATCGCCGAATATCGGGTGCTCGGTTCCCACCTCCTCAATGAGGAAGCAATCGGCGAAGCCGTCTATCCCTTCCTCGGTCCCGGCCGCACCGAAGCCGATGTGGAAGGCGCTCGCTCCGCCTTAGAACGCGCTTATCACGAGAAAGGCCTCCAAACCGTCTCCGTCTCCATCCCCGCACAAACCGGCCGCCATGGCATCCTCTTCCTCCAAGTCACCGAAGCCAAAGTCGGACGCCTCCGCGTCAAAGGTTCCCGCTACTTTTCCCTCGATCAAATCAAACGCCAAGCACCTTCCATCGCCGAAGGCAAAGTCCCCAATTTCAATGAGGTCACCCGCGATATTCTCGCCCTCAATCAGTGGCCCGATCGCCGAATCACTCCCGTTCTCCGCCCAGGTGTCGAGCCAGGAACGGTCGATATTGACTTGAATGTTCAAGACGGTTCGCCCCTCCACGGAAGCGTGGAACTCAATAACCGCTACAGCCCAAACACCACCGAACTTCGCCTCAACGGCTCGGTCAGCTACAACAACCTCTGGCAACGCGGTCACTCCGCAGGTCTCAGCTTCCAAATCGCCCCCGAAAATCCCGACAACGCCAAAGTCATTTCCGCTTACTACCAAGCCCGGATCCCCGATCACGATTGGCTCAGCCTGATGATCCTCGGCACGAAACAAGACTCCAATGTCTCCACCTTAGGTGGCTCCGCAGTCGCAGGTCGCGGCCAGATTCTTGGTCTCCGCGCCATGGTCAGCCTCCCCGCCGGCAAAGGCTTCTTCCAATCCGTCAGCTTCGGCATCGACTACAAACACTTCGACCAAGATATCGCCCTCACCCCAGGCGCCGATCCCATCGTCGCCCCCATCACCTACTACCCCATCGGCGTCAATTACAGCGGAACCTGGGTCGGAAAAGGCGCCCTCACCGAACTCTCCGCCGCCCTCGTCTTTCATGTCCGCGGAATGGGAAGCTCCGAAGCCGAATTCGAAAATACCCGCTACCAAGCCGACGGAAGCTTCGCCGTCCTTCGCGGTGATCTCGCTCACGCCCATGACTTCCTCGGCGGCTTCCAACTCTACGGAAAAATCCAAGGCCAACTCACCAACCAACCCCTCGTCAGCAGCGAGCAATTCAGCGCCGGTGGCCTCAGCACCGCCCGCGGTTACCTCGAAGGCGAAGTCGCTGGCGATAATGCCCTCTTCGGCACCATCGAACTCCGCTCACCTTCCCTCCTCAAATGGGCAGGCGAAAAAGCCGGCGAAAAAATCCACGATTGGCGCATCTACGCCTTCACCGACGCCGGTCGCGTGGCCTTGCTCGATACCCTCCCCGACCAACAGTCATCCTTCGATCTCGCCAGCATCGGCATCGGCACCCGCCTCGAACTCTGGAACCACTTTCGCGGCTCCCTCGATGCCGGCCTCCCCTTAATCAGCCAAACTTACACCCAAGCTCATCACCCACTCCTCACCTTCCGCCTCTGGGCCGACTTCTAAACTTCTCATGCTTAATCCATTCACTCTCCTCTTCCCCCGTACCCGCCAGCGCCTCCGCTTCACTCTCCTCCTCTTCACTTTCCTCGCCCTCGCCACTGAGTCTCACGCCTGGTGGAATCCTGCCTGGACAGTCCGGAAAAAAATCACCATCGATCCCGCCGCCGGCTCCATCGCCGAACCCATCGGTACCACGGTCGTCCTCGTCCGCCTCTACGAAGGGAACTTCCAATTCGGCTCCGCTCGCGAAGACGGAAGCGATATCCGCTTCGTCGCCGCTGACGACAAAACCCCGCTCAAATTTCATCTCGAACGCTTCGATGGACTCCTCTACGAGGCCTACGCTTGGGTCCGGCTTCCCGATCTCAAACCAGGCGCTCCCATCACCTTCTGGGTCTACTCGGGTAATGCCAGCGAATCCATGACCGGTGGCGGCGATTCCAAAACCACCTACGATCCCGAAACCCTTCTCGTCTATCACTTTAGCGATTCCGCTGGAGCCGCTCCCACCGACGCCACCAGCGGTGCCCACAACGCCGAAAATCCCGGTCTTCCCGTCACCTCCGCCGCCATCGCAGGCGGCGTTCGCCTCACGGGTCTCAACGCCATCTCCATCCCTCTCGCCCCAGATCTCGCCTCGATCGAGGGTAGCCCCGCCACAATTTCTCTCTGGATCAAGCCCACTCTCTTCGCTCCCAATGCCCCCATCTTCACCCGCCGCGACACCGACCGATCCCTTGTCCTCGGCCTCGACAACGGCATCCCCTATGCCGAGGTCACCACCCCCAGCGGCACCGTTCGCACCCCCGCCTGTCCACCCCTCGAACTCAATGCCTGGCGCCATCTCGCCCTCACCATCGGTGGCGGAAAACTCACCCTTTGGGTCAATGGAGAAAGCGTCTCCACAGTCGCTGGCACCTTGCCCACGCTCAATTCCCCAATCCTCCTCGGCAAAGAAAAATCTCCCGATGCTTCCGCCGAAAAACTCCCCGCCTTTGTCGGCGAAATCGATGAACTCCACCTCTCCAAAATCGTCCGCCCCGCTGGCGCCCTCAAACTCTCCGCCCTCACCGAAGGAGGCGGAGAAAAAACCGCCAAAATGGTCACCTTCGGAGAAGAGGAAGCCACCAAAACCGAGAGCGAAAGCGAACTCGGCAAACAAGTGACCCTCATCAAAGATATTTCCAAATCGCTGACCTTCGATGGCTGGGTCGTCATCGGCCTTTGCGCCCTCCTCGCCTCCATCGGTGGGATCGTCGCCGTGACCAAGTTTCTCTACCTCCGCAAGATCAAACAAGCCAGCAACGCCTTCCTCCTCCATTGGGAAAAAGTCTCAGGTAATCTCCACATTCTCGACGGAGGCGACGAATCAGTCATCCAATCCATGGCAGGCAAAATCTCCCCAAAGGAAATCAAAATCCTCCGCCAATCCCCACTCTATAACCTCTACCAGCTTGGCTTCAGCGAGGTCCAAGACCGCCTCGCCACCGCTCGCGAAAACTTCCAAGGCCTCTCTGGTCGCTCCATGCAGGCAATCAAAGCCACCCTCGACGGCGGCCTCGTTCGCCAAGTCCAAAAACTCAATAGCAACCTCATCTTCCTCACCATCGGCATCGCCGGCGGCCCCTACCTCGGCCTCCTCGGGACGGTCATCGGCGTGATGATCACTTTCGCCGTCATCGCCAAAAGTGGCCAGGTCGAAGTCAATTCCATCGCCCCAGGGATCGCCGGCGCCCTGCTCGCCACCGTGGCCGGCCTCGCCGTCGCCATCCCCGCCCTCTTCGCCTACAGCTACCTCAGCTCCCAAATCAAAGACGCCATCAGCGATATGCAGGTCTTTATCGACGAAATGGTCACCAAAATCGCCGAGTTCTACTCCGAACCCAACCGCTAAAATCACCCCATGCAAGCCGGCGACAATAAGAGCTACGACGACATCAATGTCACCCCGATGGTGGACTTGTATCTCGTCCTCCTCCTCATCTTCATCATCATGACCACCGCTGGCGTCCAAGGGGTTAAGGTCAATCTCCCCAAAGCCGGCAAGCCCTCCAAACTCGAGGGCCCCAAAATGCAGGCCATCACCATCGATAACCAAGGCAACCTCAAACTCAACGCCGAAACCGTCACCCTCGCCACCCTCGAAAGCAAACTCGGCGCCGTCAAATCCCGCACCCCAGAGTTTCCCGTGGTCGTCCGAGGCGACAGCCAAACCCAATACCAAATGGTCATGAATGTCCTCGATGTCCTAGGCCGCCTCAATGTCTCCCAAATCGGACTCGCCACTAAGCCAGCGAAATAAACCACCCAAAAGCACCCGACGATGAGCAATCAAATCGAATCACCAGAACCCCAAATCGCTTCACCCCAGCGCTTTCGCACTCCCTCCCCC
>JBAWZW010000114.1:0-8387 GCA_037142835.1 Verrucomicrobiota bacterium | reverse complement strand
CTCCTACTCCACCAAAACCCCATGGAGACCCACCCAAAGCCACAGCGGAATCGTCAGCAAACTCACCCCAGAAGTGACCAGAATCAGCCGAAGCGCTGTCCCCGGGTCGCCCCCGTAATGCTTGGCTAAAATCACCGGAATCACCGCGCAAGGCATCGCCGCTTGAACAAGAATAACTCGCCGCAACTCCACCGAACAAGGCAACCAACGAACCAGACACAACATCAAAATCGGCAAAACTCCCAACCGTAAAACACACGCCCCCAAGGAGTCCGCAGGGTTCTTTTTAAAATGAAGTTCCCCAATTTGATCAGCAAAGGTCGCCCCAGCAAGAATCAACCCCAAAGGAATCGCCGCCCCTCCCAATCGATGCGCCACCTCCCGGACAAATCCTGGAATCATCCCGCTCATACCCGAAAACTCCAGCAACAAGGTCACCAAAATAACCACCACTGGCGGATTGAAAAGATGCGTCCACGCCCGCCGTGGCGAGGTCCCGCTAATCAGAAAAATTCCCACCGTCCAGAGCGCCACCTCCACGCCAAGGTTATGAATAAATAACACCCCACTCGTCCTCGACCCCGTCTGGTCAAACAACTTCTGCACCAGCGGCAACGCCATATATCCGTAGTTATAAATCCCTGTGGTAAAAGCAAATGTCCGCCGCTGACGCGGATCGCGGACCCTAAAAAATGGGGCGACCGCATAAGAAATCGCGTAGCCCAAGGCCACGGTGCCAAAGCCCACCAACGGTCCCCAAACCAAGTTGCCCGTTTGACTCAACGCCTTGTTCCCAAGAAGCGTATCCAAAATCAAACAGGGAAAAAGCAGGTTCACGACCACCCGCAGCAAACTGGCATCCGCTTCCTCGGTCAGCCAACCCAGCCTACGAATCCCCCACCCCGCCGCGATCATCAAAAAGACCGGCGCTACCGCTATCAACAAAAGCAAATAGGAACTCACGACTCGTCCACCACGAAAGGCCTTAAGGCTTCACCAGAAGTGCGTTTCATTTTCGCGCCTGACCAATCAACGGATAGACCTTCGATAAACTCGCAATCTCCTTCTCCGTCAGCCCCTTAGGAATGGTAATAATCCCGTCGCGCACTGGCTTGTCGATCAACATATCAATCACTTGATGAACCCCCTTCGGCGTCATCACAAAAACCACCATCGATCCTCCGCGCTTCGCCGTACTCGCCACCTCCAAATCCATCCGCCCCTTAGGATCGAGCTTAAATGCCACCCCCCAAGATCCGTCCTTCGCCTGAAACGCATACATCGCCTTGATACTCTGCTCACTAATCGACGGCACCCGCTCGATGTAGGCCTCACGCTCGGGGTTATGCAAAGTGATCGGCTTCGCAAACGCGTCGCCATCCCGAGCATTGGCCTCCACGTAAAATCGCACGGTAATCGGTGGAGGCTTCGACATCCCCAACGCAGCCAACCCAGCCAATGCGAGCAATCCGGGAAGTAGCCGACAAACAAATTTCATATGACACCCACTCTTGATCGCAGGATGGCGTTTGCCAACTCCCAACCGCTTCGCTAGAAATCTTCGCCATGAATCTCCGCACTTTACCCCTCTTTTATCTCCTCCTCACCCTCC
Organism: Verrucomicrobiota bacterium; assembly: GCA_037142835.1. Taxonomy (GTDB): domain Bacteria; phylum Verrucomicrobiota; class Verrucomicrobiia; order Chthoniobacterales; family Chthoniobacteraceae; genus Chthoniobacter. The sequence goes on along the minus strand of JBAWZW010000114.1, from coordinate 6,775 downwards.
CCCTCTCCGCCGCCTCAGAAACTCCACCGAGTACCTTCAGCAAAAGCATCTGGAGCCGCTTCCTCCACCCCTTCAGCCACAATGACCCCCAAATCACCCCCATCCCCGGTCTCAAAGCCACCGACTTCAAAAACCTCCAGATCGGTCTCAAAATCGATCCGTCCACCGGCAAACTTTCGGACGTCCGCGAACTCAAAATCACCGTGACCCTCCTCAATCAGGATCGGAAACTCATCCGCTTAGATTTTCCTACCACCCAACGAATCTCCGCCCTCATCAAAAATTCCGCAGGAAAAGTCATCCTCAACTGGGCCGACGACCAAAAATTTACTCCCGAACCCAGCCTCGTCATCATTAACCCTCAAGAACGCTTAGAATATCTCCTCACCCTCTCCACCCGAGACTTCGTCGCCGGCGAAACCTACTTCGTCGAAGCGTTCTTTCCTAACTTCGAAAAACTCCGCACTTCCAAGTCGCTTACCCTCAGCAAGTAATCAACAGCCTCACCGCCACCAACTTCCTCCCCCACATCGCCACTTTCAATCAGGGATTTTCTTTAAGGCCGCCATAATAGCCGCAAACCGGGCCTTCGCCGTCTCCGGTGCCACCGGCGTGTTCAAAACCTCGGTGGCATTTCGATGCTCAATCCATTCCACGGGCAACTCCTTGATGAAGGAACTCGCCGTCCCCGGCATCGGACTCCCATACTTGATCCGGTGCCCACACCAACTCATCGATAAGGTCTTCTGCGCCCGCGTAATCCCCACATAAAGCAACCGCCGCTCCTCATCGACCGTCCCCTCCATCTTCGAGCGGTCATGCGGCAACAACCCCTCCTCCAACCCAATCAAGTAGACATGCGGAAACTCCAGCCCTTTCGCTGCATGCAGGGTAATCAAGGTCACCCCAGGATCGTCCAAACCATCGTCGCTCTCCTCCCGCTCTTGCCGCAGTAAGATCTGATCCAAAAATCCCCGAAGCCCCTCAGTCGATTTACTCTCGAATTGATCGAAGGAACGGAGCATTTCCCCAACATTCGTTTCCCGACTCAACGCCTCCTCCGGCGTCTTACACGTCCGCCGTAAATCCTCCAAATACCCCACCTCTTTCAATAACTCCCTCAAGACCTCAGGCTGATTCGCCAACGGCGTATTCAACTTAGTCTCAAAGCGATCCATCAATCCCACAAATGCTTCCACACTCTCCGTCGCTCGAGTGGTCAAGGTCGCCCGAAATTCCTGAGTTTGTAGTGCCGCAAAAACCCCGCACCGCATCTTCGCACTCATCTCCGTGGCCCGCTCAATCGTCGGCGCACTAATCCCCCGAGCCGGCGTGTTAATGATCCGCAATAGCGAAACGTCGTCATCCGTATTCACCAAACATTGGGCATACGCAAGTAGCTCCTTCACCTCCCGACGATCAAAAAAACTTTTCCCGCCAATCACCCGATAGGGAATTTTTAACTGCCGAAGGTTCGTCTCCAATAATCTCGACTGCGCGTTCATCCGAAAAAGAATCGCAAAATCCTCATGCTTGGTTCCCCCACCAGCCAAGCGCCTCGCAATTTCGTTGGTGATAAACTCCGCCTCTTGCCGGTCATCCGTCATCGCCACGATCTGCACCTTTTCCCCACCTTCCTGAGCACTCCAGAGCTGTTTCGGACGCCGGCGCGGGTTGTTTTTAATCAGCCCATTCGCCGTCCCCAAAATCGCATTCGTCGACCGGTAATTCTGCTCCAGTTTGACGACCGCAGGATTCGGAAAGTGGGTCTCAAATTCCAAAATGTTGCTCACCTCCGCCCCCCGCCACCCGTAAATCGATTGGTCATCGTCCCCCACCACCGCAATGTTCGTCAGCTTGGCATCCCTGCTCTGGACTGGCTTCGCCAGCAAGGACACCAAATCCATCTGCAGTCGGTTGGTGTCTTGAAACTCATCGACCATCAAATACTCAAAGCGCGCATTCCAACGACTCCTCACCTCGTCATGCTCCTCCAAAAGTTGCACGGTCAACAAAAGCAAATCGTCGAAGTCCACCGCGTTAAGGGTTTTTAACTCCGCCTGATAGCGCGCAAAAACCGCCCCCGCCAATGACTTCTCATCCCCAGGCGTCGACGGCCTCCAACCATTGTTTTTCGCTTTGCTAATCAGATTCTTCGCCACACTCGCCTCGAGCTTCTCATCCTTGGCGGCCGTCCGCGTAATGATTTTTTTCAACAACCCCATTTGATCGCCCTCATCGTAAATGGAGAAGTTTCGCTTGTATCCCAGCCGCTCAATATCCTGACGAAGAATGCGCACACACAGAGCGTGAAAGGTCGACATCGTCACTTTCTTCGACTGCTCGGCCGTCAGCAACTTCGCCAAACGCTCCCGCATTTCCGTAGCCGCTTTGTTCGTAAATGTCACCGCCAGAATCCGCCCCGGATCAACCCCACCCGCAATCAGAAAGGCCACCCGCGCCGTGATCACCCGCGTCTTGCCCGTACCCGCTCCCGCAAGAATCAGGAGCGGACCTTCCGTGGTCCGCACCGCACGCTCCTGCTCTGGATTGAGATCGAAAAGACTAAGGCCAGACATAGGTAGGCAGAGAATGCCCGTACCCGCCGATCAATCAAGATCGCCGTTCGAAATTCACCCTCTACTCAGCACTTTTCCGCAACCATCACTCACTTCGCCGCCGCATGCTGGTGCGCACTATGATCAATCGCCGCTTTCGGTTCCACCGCGGGAACCGCCGGCGGCGTGTAAGAGTCTAGATCAGCAACCACCGCAATCTTCCCCCACATAATCTGCCAGTGCCCAGGAAAAGTGCAGACATACTCGTAGTCACCAGGCTCCGCAGGCGCGGTCATCTTGATCGTCTCCTTCTGCCCAGCTTCCACTAACTTCGTCGCTCCCAACACGTTCGCGTCATTCTCAGGCACATAAGCCCGACCTTTTTTATCGAGCTTCGTCGGAACCAGCGTCTGCACGGACTCCGCCACTTTCTGCCGTTGCCCAGGCTTCACGACCACCAAGTTGTGCGGCATCGCATCCAAATTCTCGAGGATGATCTCAAAGGGTTTCCCCGCCTCCACCACCAACTGGGTGATGTCATAGCGCATCTGTTCGCGGACAGTTTTCACCACAAAAATCCGCACCCCCAGACCACGGAGATCCTTGCGAATCTTCTGCGCGTCAGCTTCGGGAAGGAGCGCCGCCATCTCGGTGCCAAACTGCAAGGCCTCGATAAATTCCTGACTGCTCCGCTGATCAGCCGGCACGGTCTGGGCCCACGCCAGTAAACTCGCCGTCAACGGTCCAGCGAGCGCTTTATCCCAGCTTCCCCGAGGAAGTTGCGTGATCGCCCGCACCGCCGCACTCCGCTCCATCCCCCGCTGAATGTGCGATGCCAGGGTAGCAAAGTTGACCTTGGCGTTGTCCACCCCAGTCAAAGGAAGCGCCAACAAAGCCGCCGACCGCAAGCCCGCCGGCACCTTTTCGTTCCCTAATGTGCTCACCAACATCGGCTGAAATTTCGCCCGAAGGGTGGGGTCCGGTTGGTTGCTCAGCGCTTGAATTAAGGCCTCCCGCGCCCCATCCGTTTGCGCCGTCGCCCAAGTCGTCTGGGCGTTCGCATCCGCAGTAATCAAGGCCGCCCAAGCAGCCGTCCGCACTCCGGGCTTCGTCGCTTTTTCCGCAAGCACCACCAACCCAGCTCGCACGGGCGCAAGAGCTTTGGGATCCGCCGCTCCTAAGAGCTTCGCCAATTCGTCAGACGTCCGCCCACCCACCGCGTCCACCCGCTGCAGTGCCGCCAACAACTCCACAACCCGATCCGTCTTATGGAGCTTCGCCAAATCATCAAGGGCTTTTCCTCGTTGATCCAGTCCCGTGCTCTGTCGCTCGATTCGCGATAACAGAACGATTTCACTAGGCGCCGCTTTCGCCAAATCGGCGTCGCTCATCCGCTCAACCATCGCCGCCAACACCACGGGATCTTGTGGCAAAGGAACGTCCTTAGACAGCAACCCAAGTTGGCGCATCGTCTCTTTATATGTGTAATCAATATAGTAGTCCCCTTGATGCTTCAGACTCCCGTAGATGATTTCGTAAGCCGCCGGCAAGTCCTTGCCAGCAAAGAAGCTCGCCGCCCGAATGGCCTCCAATCGCACCCGAGGATTCACATCGCCAGCCGCCACTTTCAAAAGCGTCGTCGCTTCAGGAATGCTCTCCCGTTGGTAGCAAACCACCCGCGCCGCCTGGGCCCGTGCCCGCGGTTCTGGCGACTGCAAAACTCGCCGAATCAGCGGGACATCGACCACATTGTGATACTGCTTCACCCATAGCGCTTCGAGGACATGGTGCTCATACGCGGGATCCATCTTATCCAAAGCCGCTACCCAAAGATCCACCGCCGCCATCACCGCTTTCGTATCGCGCGCCCCAAGCTCAATCTTCGTTCGCTCACGAACATTGTTTTCAGGCTCTTTCAAAAGATCGAGGAGCTTCTCAATCGGTTGACCCGCAATCACCGCCGGCTTGAGCAATGGCATCCCCTCAAAGGTCAGTCGGTAAATTCGCCCGTGATCCTGATCGCGGTTGGGATCGCGAAGATGATGCTGGAGATGCCCAATTAAAGGCTTGTGCCAATCCATAAAATAGATCGATCCATCAGGCGCCACGCTCACTCCTGATGGCCGGAAGTTCGGATCTTTCGAGCTCACCAGATTCTCCAAAGTCTCCCCCTTCAAACCAGATGACTCCTCAGTCATCTTCGCACGAAAAATTCCCTGCATCCCGATCACATTGCAGTTCAAGAAGTTCCCCTGAAACTCCGCGGGCCACGCCCGGCTCGAAAGAATATGCGTCCCCGCACAAGGCCGCGATGGACGACCCCAAAAGTCTTTCAATCCCGAATGAGTGTTCGGGAAATCAATGTGTCCACTAAATGCTGGGGCGTAGTAGTTATTGTTTCCTGTTCCATCGGTGATGATGTCGTTGCCCCAATAATCAAACACTTTGCCATGCGGATTCGCAAAGCCATAGGCGACGTAGCGCTCAAACTTTCCACTCCGAGGCTCCCAACGATAAATCGCCCCATCCCGGTTCCGTACCGGTCCCCAACTCGTCTCCACCTGCGTCCGATGAAATACCCCGTCACTCAAATAGATCGCGCCTCCAGGCTCGAGTGCCATCGAGTTGGTCTCATGGTGCGAATCTGCCGCGTCGAGCCCATTAAGGACACGCTCCACCAACTCCCCTTTTCCATCACCATCGGTGTCCCGCGCATACCACAGATCAGGCGACTCCATCACCACCACCCCATCTTTATAAAACTGGAACCCTGTGGGGCAGTTCAAGTTATCCAAATAAGTCGTGCACTTCGTCGCCTTTCCGTCAGCCCCAATATCTAAAATCAATAACTTGTCCCCCTCTTTACTCAAGGGACTCCGCTCAGGATAGTTTTTCCATGCAGAAATCCATAGCCGCCCCTTCGTATCCCACCCCATTTGCACAGGACTGACCAACTCGGGAAACTGCTCCTCACTGGCCACTAATTCCACTTTCACCCCCTTCGGCACGGTCATCAATTTGATCGCCTCTTCCGCCTTCGTATACCGATAACTGCCATCAGGATTTTGACCGGGTTTATTCGACTTAATCTTCGGAATTTCCGGAACGTTGGAGTCGTCAATCTGCAAATCTCCACCCTTCGCTAATGCCCAAACCCGCTTTTCCCGATTCTCCGTCATCACATTTCTCACCGCCAACTCCGGCCAAAGCACCGCCCGGTTGTCGATCTTCGGCCCTCCAGGCCCCGAGTTGTATCCAATCGTCGAACGACCACCGTAAATGTTAAACTGATCAACTGTCCGATAGTAACTCAGCCACATCTCATTCTTCACCTGAACCGCTTTGCGAATGGTCTCAAGAGCCGAGTCGGCACTCGGCGGCTCTGCCCCAAAAATGGCTTGGTAAAGAATCGGAGCCAGAGCTTGGTAACCCGCCACTGTCATGTGAATCCCATTGTGCGTCAAAGGCTTAGACGCACTCTGATAGAGCTTCTCCGAGGGAGTGTAGAGATCAATAAATTGAATCTGATTCGCCTTCGCCACCTCCGCCATCGCCGCCGTATAGAGCTTCAGATTGGCGTTGTTCACCTTGGCATCGGGGTAGTTAGGGTCGATCGGCTTTTCTTGGGCAATCGGCGAGACCAAAACAATCCGCGGCGCCCCCTTCCCACTATAATTCTTCACCAGCATCTCCTTGAGATACTTCTCCAAATCCACCTTGAATTTATCCAATCCCTCCGCCCCCTTGAACGATTCGTTAAAACCCCAAAACGCCAACACCACATCCGCCTTCACTTTCGTCAGCCACTCATTCGGAGGCTGGACCCCATCCGACCTCATGTTCGACGTAATTTCATCAGTGGCAAATCCCAGGTTGCGAATGGAAATGTCCGCCTGCGGGTTCGCCTTGTGAATCAAGGCCTCCAATGTTCCATCGTGCTGCATCCGATCAGCAAACCCGTTCCCAATAATCGCCATGTGTGACTCCTTCCCCACCTCCAACTTCAAAGGCGCATCTGCATGCACTGCACCCGAAAGACCAATGGCCACGGAAAGAATCGCGAAATGATTTTTCATAAGATAAAGACTGAGAATGACAGCAAAGTTCAGAAGTTTCAACCGATGCAACAGAGATTCATGATTCACATCACCCCCAAAAACTTAGCAAAACCTTTTCACTTCTTTCCCTCCACCCCAACCCCTCAAACTGCCCCCTTC
>JBAWZW010000113.1:0-8492 GCA_037142835.1 Verrucomicrobiota bacterium | reverse complement strand
CGATTGTTGACCAGTTGGATATCTGGTGCTTGCCTTAGCGGAGTTTGGTTGAACCAAGAAAACTTTTCCGACTCCTTTTCCCCCGTGACCGGATGTCACTCGGAAAAATCAGTGACATTCCTAAGAATGTCACGATGCAGCAACTGGCCCCATTGATTTCATATTCTCCACGCGGACACCCTAAGCGGAGGCCTCAGGAGATAGCTTCAAAGTGGGCAATCCCGAATCAGCTTTCCATTGGCGGTGAGGATATCAACACCACCGTTGATCATGTCTCCGTCATCGGTAAGAAGTTTCAAATCGTAGTGTTTCGTGATCTCGATGATGAGTTGATCGTTGAAATCCTCTCCGCCTTTTCCGAAATTACTCAGGAGGCTCGGCAATTCCCATGAGGAAAAGGGATGATCCACGCATTGACTAATCTTGAGGATCTTCCCGAACTCCCTCTCAATCATCCTCGCAGTTGGAATGAAATCGGAGGAGTCACGGAACCTCTTGAACTCCCATGCGGCATAGCCGTTCCCTTTGAAGTTCGAGTTGAACCCTAAGCGAGCCAGAGTGTTCACAAATTCGCTCATGATCGTCACGTCTATGAAAACGGATGCTTTTCTGGCCATCATCCTTCCCAGCGCACTGGAGTAGATCCGGACCCGCGTGGTAGGCTGCACTACAGACGAAGCCGGCCCGAAAACATTGATCCAGAAATTCGCGTCAGGAAGAATCCTGTCACCCTCGGCGAAGTTCCACGTCGCTAGATCATGCGCCTTATTCTTCATCGGATGACTCCAATTCGAGAAGTTTTCGGAACCTTTCCGGATCTTCGTAATAACGACGAGCGTTTTCGAGAACCTTTTCCAGAAGCTCCGGGTCACCATCTGCCATTCCCGTGAATTTGACCCGCTGATGAATCTCCTCAATGCTGAGTTTCTCAACCAGTTTACCGACTGCCGCGTTCAGGAACGCTGAAATCAACATATCGATCCCCGTGAAGTCCAGATCGACTGTTTGCCTTGATTTCAGAGCAATCTGGATTTTCTCAAATACCGCTCCGCCGTCCTCGGAGGAAACACCGAGGTTGGAGCCGATCACATCAGCCACTTTGATTTTTACTGGAGTGCTCATTGTTGGTTATTTTATGACGTTTCACTGCTAAGGCGGTAGCGGGACCTGTCTGCCGTATTGACTTCGATATTGACGCACGTGCCCGGAAAAGGGCTGCCTAGTTGCTGGAATATTTCTCCGCTGTGGGAGAATTCGTAGTAGGCGGAGTTCGACACGATGACGAGGCGCCCTCTGTTTAGCTCGATGAAATTTTTGATCAACTTCAATCCGAGACCGCCCGGTTCGTTCCGTTTTGTGGTAAAGCCGTCCCCAAGGCAGGCTTTCATCGCTTTTATGCTGTCGATCTCAAGGTCGAATGCCCTTTTGATGGCTCCAATAAATCCGCCACCCGCATCCGCGATACAGAAATTGAAGAACTGGGTCTTCGGGAAATACTGCCCGCAGGCAAAAATGCCAAGGCGACTCGCCGAGTGTGTGACTGCATTTGCAAAAAGCTCCCCAATCGCCTCGTTGAATTTTCTCCGAAGCAATTGCGACATTTCCGGGATGCCCTCCCTTGGGTATACTGGTTCACGTAGGAAGCGAAATACCGATCATCGGTAAGATCGAACCGATTGAAAGGAACGACCGTGCCATTCCCATCCGTCACAGGTGGGTAGCCGTAATTGCGTAGAAACAGGTTCTTGGATAGAACCTTCACAATTTCTTCACGCACGCCAGTGACCGTCACGTCATTCAAATCGTCTGCACAACGGGCGAGAATCACACCCAAGGGTGCGCTCATATTCGCGTCGAACCATGAGCATTTCGACAAATCAAGTTCCAGATTATCGAACAGCAGACCTTCCATCTCCGCGTTAAGCGACACAAGACGTCCAAATCCCTGCCAGCTTGTTTTGATTTCACTGACTTCCGCCCTCAATTGCTAGGAAATTGCTTTTGGGGTGAAGGCCGTTGAAAGAGCTGGTGGCCGGACCGGATGCGGGGGGAAGGGGGGATTTGGGTAAAGCTGAAATGCTGAAATGAGGAGAGTACTCCAGAGGCCGATTTGGTAGAGTCGGTCGATTTCACGGTGAGTTTCATCCGACGCGAACGTAGTTCTCCGGAGCGTTTAAGCGAGATTTTTTTGTGGCGATTTTTCGGATTGGGTAGCTGGCGTGATGTCAGAGTACCACGCTCGGTTGGATTCGAGAACCAGAGTTCGATTGTTGACCAGTTGGATATCTGGTGCTTGCCAGAGGGGATTTTAAAATGAATCGGGGGTGGGCGATGCTTGAGTGATGGTGAAGCCTACTTTTGGGGGAGATTTGGGGAGAGTGATGTGGGGGTCGCGGAGGTAGATGGGTTCGAGGTCGCGGGTGGCGATGATGCCGATTTGGGCATGGGCGAGTTGGGCGAGGCGAAGAGCGGAGGGGGCGGCGAGTTCTGCGGTGGGGAATTCGGGAAGAATGGCGCTGGTGAGGGCGGGAATATCTGGGTAATCGGCAAGGTAAGCTTGGAGTTGGTCGGCGGTGACGAGGCGAGGGCCATCGGTGGTGATGCCAGATTCGATCTTGCTGAGGTAAAATGTTTGGCGTCGGGCATCACCGATAGCGAAATAAGTTTGGGCGGGAGTTTCGAGGGTGGAGACCGAGGAGATGCCGATGACGAGCGGTCCGCGACCGAGCTCGATGCCGAGGGCGGCGGCAATGGCGATGCGGACGCCTGCATAGGATCCGGGGCCGAGGCCGACGGCGACTTGCTCGAGGGTTTGGCAGAGGGCAAGGGCGCGTTCGAGAACCGTGAAGAGAACCGTGCTCGTTCGGCGATCGGCGGGGAAACGCTCGAAGAAGATGGGTTGGCCGTTGGATAAGATGGCAACGCTGCCGTGATTGGTCGACGTCTCGATAGCGAGGATGGTCATGGAGTGAGTCGTTCGGTGATTTGTCGGGTGTCGTCTGGGCGGTGAGAAAAGTCAAACCAGCGAGTGGAGGGGGGAAGAAGTTCGGGAAATTTTTCTGCCCATTCGATCACGCAGACGCCGTCGCCAAAGAGATAATCGTCGAGGCCGATTTGGAGGGTCTCGTGAGCGGTCTCGAGGCGATAGAAGTCGAAATGGTAGAGGGGGAGGCGACCGTCGTAATATTCGTGAATCAGGCTGAAGGTGGGGCTGGTGACGGGGTGAGAGGAGGCGAGGCCAGAGGCGAGGCCTTTGACGAAGTGAGTTTTGCCCGTGCCGAGATCGCCGGTGAGGGCGAGGACATCGCCGAGGCGGAGGGATTTGGCGATGGAAGCGCCGTGGAGGATGGTGATTTCAGGGCTGGCAGAAATGATCATAACCGGGGGAGATTTTTTGGTGGGTGGCAGGAATTTTGGGATTGGTCAGCGAGCCGATGTGAGATAAGCGGACTTGGGGAAAGTGTTCTTTCCAAGCGGTTTCCAGTTGGGGAGCGATTTTGGGATGGAGGGCGAAGAGGAGTTCGTAGTCTTCGCCATCGGTGAGGGCTTGATCGGTGGAGCAGCGGGGATTTTTGGGGAGAAGGAGTGGATCAAGGGTAAAGTGGCAACCGCTGGCGGCGGCCAATCTGGGGAGATCGGCGCCGAGTCCGTCGCTGAGATCCATCATGGCGTGGAGTTTGAAGTGATTGGTGAGCCAGCGGGCTTCGGTGAGGCGTGGGATAAAATCGAGATGATGGCCGGAGATGGATCCCCCGAGGCGACCGGTGACATAAAGGAGATCGCCGGGGCGACCGCCGGAGCGAAGGATACAGCGGGAGCGTTCGACGGAGCCGGACAAGGAGACATTGATAAAAAGAGGGCCTGGGGAGCGAGCGGTTTCTCCTCCGACGATGGTAATGTTGAAGCGTGTGGCAACCTCCTGGAGGCCGGCGTAGATATTTTTGAGGCGGTTAAACTCTGTGGAGGGGGGAGCGGCGATGGTGATGAGTGCGTGCTCGGGGATTCCGCTCATGGCGGCGAAGTCGCTGACGGCTCTGGAGAGGGCTTTGCGGCCGATTCGGCGGGGGACTTCTGTGGGAGTGAAGTGGATGCCTTCGATGAGGGCATCGGTTTTGAGCAAGCGCCACAGGGATGCGCGAGGGTGACCGATGACCGCGCAGTCGTCGCCTGGACCCACGCGGACGGTGGGAGAAGTGGGAAGATTTTCGGTGAGTTTTGCGACGACGGAGTTTTCGCCGAGATCGGAAAGTTTCAGGAAGAAGGGAGGTTATGGAGTGCTTGGAAGTAAACGACGCCGAGGCTGACGAAGTTAAAGAGAGCATGCATTCCGATGGGGACGAGGATCGAGCCGGTGCGTTCGTAAGCGAGCGTCAGGAGGAGAGCGAGAACGAAGAGACCGGCGAAGGCGGTTAAACTGAGATGGAAGAAGGCAAAGAGGAGAGAGCAAATGAGAGCGCTGATGACGGGGTGGAGATAGCGTTTTCCGACGCCGTAAAAGAGGCCGCGGAAGATGATTTCTTCGGAGATGGGGGCAATGATGACGGCGGCGGTGAAGATTTTTGCGAGGGAACGGTAGTCGCGATTGATGGCGAGCGAACGAAAGAGTTCGATGAGAGGTTGGGGTTGGCTTTTGTCTTGGAGGGCGTAACTGGAGAGAGCGTTGACCAGAGCGGTGAGGATGAAGGCGACGAGAATCAAGCCAAAGGACCAACCGATGATCTGGAGGGGGGAGAGGGTAAAGAGGCCGAAGAGGCGACGGAGGTGGAGTTGGCGATATTTGAAAAAAGCGAGGATGCCGAGGGCGATAATGATAAAAAGCAAAGAGCTGGGGAGAACTTGTTCGATTTGGACTGGGGGATTTTCGGTGGTTCGGCGGAGGATGACTTTTAAGCCGGTGGCGACGAAGAAAGTGGCGAGGACGAGAGCGACGAGGGCATCTGGGAAGCGGAAATCGGAGGTGAAGACTTTGCCACCGTGTTGGAGGACGGAGCGAATGACCGCGGTTTGGGCGATCCCGGCGACGATGAGAACGGCAAGGAAGAACAGTCCAAGAAGCAGTTGAGAAAGGGGATCCTCGAGCAAAAGTTAGGGAGCGTAAAAACTGGGAAGGAAGTAGAGGCGACCCGCTTCTAATTTTGGCATAAAGGCTTTGGTGATATTGACTTCTACGCTGGCTTTTTCGGTTTGGCCGAGGAGACGAGCGAATTTGGAGAAGTGGAAAGGCGATTCGTAGCGGATGATCACGGCGTCTTTGGCCTCGGCGAGTTCTTTGGCTTTTGCGTAAGCGTCTTCGATGTAACCGAGACCGTTAATGAGGTTGGCCTCTTTGGCATCTTTTCCGGAGATGATCCTACCGTCGGCCAATCCCTTGCGGAGTTCATCTTCATTTAGGTGGCGCTCGCGGGCGACGATTCCGACGAATTGACCATAGGTGTCCATGACCATTTTCTGGACATAATCCTTTTCCTCCTGAGTCATTTGGCGGGAACCGCTGAGCATATCTTTGAAGGCGCCGCTTTTGAAGGTGACGCTTTCGAGTCCGACTTTTCCAAAGAGTTCGCGATAGTTTAAAGTCTGGATGATGACACCGATGGAGCCGGTTAAGGTGGTTTCATTGGCCATGAGATAGGTGCCTCCGCAGGCGACGTAGTAGCCACCGGAGGCGGCGAGAGATCCCATGTAGACCACCACGGGTTTTTTTTCGGCACCATTAAAGCCACCGTCGCGCAGCTTGCGGACGGCATTGTAAATGACATCGGAGGCGGTGACTTCGCCGCCGGGCGAATCCACCGCGAGGACGACGGCTTTGACATTTTTATCGGTGGCGGCTTGTTCGAGCTGGAGTTTTAGGTCATCGACCATCGTCTCGCCGACGGCGCCCGCTTCTGAGGCGGTGATGACGCCTCGGAGATGGATGACGGCAATTTTACTGGGGGAGATTTTGGGGTCTTTGGGGGTGGAAGACTCGACGACGATTGATTCTTCGAATTTGGGGCCAGAAGATTTGTCCTTGGCGAAAGATGCGGCGACGAGGGCGATGGCACAGAGGAGGGCTAAGCAGAGACCGAATCCGGCGAGCATCCAGAGACAACCTGAAGATTTTTGGGGCATAAGGGGTGGAGGTTGGATGAATGGAGGATTGGTGGCAAGCGAGGATTGTTAAGTGGGAAAACTTAATGGAAGGGAGAAATATAGACGCGCATGACGTTGACTCGACCACCGGGGAAATACCAACGCGGGGCGAAGTCGAAGCTGCGTTGGGATGGACTGTAGAGGAGCCAAGTAGGCTGATCTGGATAGTTGGGATCGTAAACGGAAAAATGAGTATTGCCTTGTTGGTCAAGGTGTTGGGCGTAAGGAATTACTACATGATTGAGGTGGGGGAAGCGGGCGAGGTAGAGGGCTCGGGGCTGGTGGTGTTCGAGGGATTGGCTGAGCCAAGTGGCGACCGCGGCTTGGCCTGAGCGAGGGTGACCCATGGCCATTCGCCAGTTGCCGATGCGGAGATAGGTGGGAAGCCAATTGCCGAGATGCTCTTTGAGGAGACCTTCGTACGCCTTGGAGAAACTGCAGAGATCGGGGTAGCCGGGTATAATAATTTTCGGCTCTGAGCGATGGCTCCAAACGGGGATGCGACAGATTTGGCGGATGCGTTTGGCGTAATCGGTTCGAGAAATCGTCGGGGCGTTTTTTTGGAAGGTGGCGAACTGATGGAACTGCAAGACTGCGCGAGTGAGGACGAAGCAACGGTGGGAAAACTCCGCTGGCTTTGCTCGGGTATGGATTTGGAGTTGGCCCTTTTCATCGATGCCGTATTGGAAAACCGTATCGTTGGAGAAGGCGAAGGTATCGCGGTGGAAGTCAAATTCCCGAGCGACGAGGGAGGAGGAGAGGGCGAGGAAGAGGGCGACTAGGCGGAGGAGTTTGAGGCGAGTGGGAAGTCGTGGGTGAAGTGATGAGTGCAAGGCGTGACGTAGCGGTGGCGGTTTCGGCGAACCTTAGGAGAGAAGATCGGTTATGGGGTAGAAGGAGATTTCTTTGCTGGCTTCGCCCCTTTTTCTTGAGGGGGAGTGCCTTCTGGGTCGATGACTTTTTTTTCTGGGTAGTCTTGGCCTTGATTGCTCAGGCGGACCGATTTTTGCCAGGCTTCCATTTCATCCTTCATGCGCTGAACGACTTTGGGGAGGGTGGTGGCGAGGTCCTTTTTTTCGGAGATATCGGCAACGATGTCGTAAAGTTCAAATTCGCCGGTTGCCCGTTTGTGGAGTTTGTATTGGTTATCGTTCCAGGCAACGGGACCATCTTCCAAGGTTTTTTCTCCATGATGCCAGAAGCCGATGGGGGTGGGGCGTTTTTGCATTTGGCGATCGATTAAGGGCAGGAGGCTGATGCCATCGAGCGGTTGAATTTGGCGAGGCACCTTGATTTTCAAGAGATCGACGATGGTTGGATAAATGTCACTGGTGCAGACGGGGATGTTGGAGGTGAAAGGTTTTGTGATGTGGGCGGGCCATTCGATGAGGCCTGGGACGCGAATGCCACCTTCCCAAAGTTCGCCCTTATGACCGCGGAGAACGGTATTGGAACCGAAGGCGTCGGGTTCGGCGTTGTCGTCCATCCAGGCGCCATTATCGCTGTTAAACCAGAGCATTGTTTGGTCGGCGACGCCGAGTTTGCGGAGGCCAGCGCGGAGCGTGCCCATGCTCCGATCGACGCCGATCATTTCGCCATAATAGGCGGAGCCACCAGCGGCTTTTAGGTCTTCAGGGGTGGGGGCGAGAGGGACATGGGGGCTGCCGAACCAGATGACTGCAAGAAAGGGCTTCTCCTGTTGGGCGTTTTTTTCGATGAAAGTGAGGGCTTCGGCGACAATGGCATCGGAGCCATCGCCGGGAACTTTGACGAGTTCTCCTTTTCTGCTGAAGGTCCAATCGGTGTCGAACCAGTTTGAGACCGTGAACCATTCGTCGAATCCGAAGTGGCCTGGATGAAGTGGGTCGGATAGGGAGAGAGGTCGGCCTTTTCCGGGAGCGCCCCCGCTGAGATGCCATTTGCCAAAGTGGGCGGTGGAGTAGCCGGCTTGTTTGACGGCCTGGGCGATGGTCATTTCTTGTTTCCGGAGAGTCATCCCTGGCCAGAAGCAACCCATTCGATAAGGATGACGGCCGGTCATGACGCTGGCGCGGGTTGGAGAGCAACTGGGGTGGGCGGAATAGAAACGATCGAAGCGAAGGCCGTTGGCGGCCATGGCATCGAGGTTGGGGGTTTGGATTTTCTTGAGGCCGTTATAGCTGGTGTCGCCCCAGCCTTGGTCGTCGGTCATGCAGAGGATAATGTTCGGCGGTCTGGGGGTCGGAGCGGCGTGGGAGAGCGTCGTGGAGACGAAGGCAAAAATCGCGAGGAGTAGCGGAGTTTTCATGGAGAATTTTGGAAGGCTATTGGGTGGTGGCGGGAGGCGTGGCCGGTGGAGAGTTTGGGGTGGAGGATTTGGG
>JBAWZW010000112.1:0-8494 GCA_037142835.1 Verrucomicrobiota bacterium | reverse complement strand
TAAACGAAAGGAGGATTTCGATTGTTCCATCGGGAAAGACTCCATCTATTTCGAGCCCGATCCCAATAGCAATAGTGCCCCTTTGAACCCGAGACAACTGACCTGTCCCTTTATCTTCGCCTGTCCCTTTATCTTCGCTCCAGCCCCGCCAAGCGACGTTTCCCTAGAAGTCCGTGCTGAAATCCGGCACGGTGTACGGTCAGGCCGCACTTCTCGCGCAGGAGGGCCGTGATCATCGCGGACGACTTCTCGGCGGCGAGGCGCTTCTCCAGGAAGTAGCGGTATTTACCGAAGGCGGAGTAGGCGCCGCGGCTCACGCTCTCGGCGTGGACGATGCCGGCGATGAGTTCCGGCTGCTTGAGGGTTGCTGTCACGGCAGCCGTAATCAGGCTGATGGCACCGATGACGGGCAGCTTGTTAGCCCCCGGTTTGCTGGCGACCGGCGCGGACGGCTTGGAGGGCGAAGCTGCTTTAATCTCCAGCAAACATGACTGATCTCTGCTTTGTGATCGCCAGACTTACAAGCTTCAAAAGACATTCAATTCCCTCCAGCAGTTCGACCTTCGCTATTGATTCGACACGGGGTGTGTATGATCCATCTGCTTGGCGGATGGTGCCCAAATCAACCTCTACTGTTGAAGACCCCTCCTCAATCTTCTTATAACAATCTTGCAAAACCATCTCCAGACCAGGCAGGTGCTTCAGCGGAACAACGTCCGCGTCATAGAGGTCAATGTGGCTGCCTGTCTTTGAACAAAATTCCAAGATGGCTGGGTCGATCGCGCGGAAAACCAGCGGTGCGATCTCGATGAGATATTCTCTACTGTTATTGAGCAAGCTACATTCGTCGCCTTCTGTAATGTAAGCCGTAAGTGACATTCTTAAATTAGTTAATTGGGCCGATAAGTGTTTTTGCACGCATAAGAGGTAATAACAATATGGAACAATCGGTGGGTTCATTAAACATAGTCAAAAAAGCGATGCCACCATGTCGAAAAACCTGGATGACATTGCCCATCGTATCTACTCCGAAGATCGGATTCATTGATCCACTGAAAGCCATTATCTTCTGCCGCGTTCTTAATCGCAGCCAAATATTCTGGAATCAAGTATTGATCGTTTTGAATCGCGATCATCTTGCCGAAATTACTTACGTATAAGTCGCATCCGTTCCCTGTTAGGCAAATTTCACGCGGAAGCGGCAATCTGAAACAATATGTGCAATCTTGATCCTCAAACGGTCCCTGGACTGGCAATGGAAGCAAGGCGTCGAGTGTAAATTTCAAAGAATGAACCATTTTCTTTGTAGCCCCAGCGTCAAAGCCGTGCGGTCTCTCGAAGCCCTGCTGGTCACATATATGGAACAATCGGTGGATGTCGGATTTATTCACGGCACGGTAGAGGCAGCTACGGGATAAGCAGTAATTACTTCCGTAGTGTTCTTTTTTAGAACAAGCCAAATGTAATCTTCACCTGCATTTGTTCCAGCACCGGGCCAAGGAATGCGATACACATCATTTGGTGCGTTTCCTGTAGCGAGTTTCTTTAGAACTCCCGGACCACTACGGGCGGCCCATGCTTGGTCCAACTTGGCAAAGACCTGATGCGGCAGCCCCGCGAACACAGAATACGGGGTTCTGCTGGTGTCCAGAAATGTATGATGAAGCACATGCGCAATGCGATGCTGCTCACCGAATAACTCACCCGTCGTGGTTCCTACCATTGGTCCGTATGAAAGGGCGTTATTGTATACCCACGTTTGGCCATCCGTAAGCAACACAAATGGCGTGCCTTCGTCGAACAGGGCAAACAGCGGGTCAGCTTCACCGAAAGCGATCGAACCCGCAATTGGCAGCTTGGTCCAGTCATGCTCCTTTGCAAGGTAATTGCGTACGGATTGGAAGCCAACTATATGAGCGACGTCAGTGTTGCCTTGTTTTGCCACGACACACATTGACTGCGCCATGCGTGCGGCTCCACGCATCCCAGAAACGCTAAGAGCATCAGTCGTGCTGGCACCCATTGCCTCAGAGAGAGTAGCAAGCTCCCCCGCCGCATGCTTGGTACGCAACCAGTTGCCGAAACCGTTGGCCTGGCGGTTGCCTTTCGCAAACACCCTGGCTAGCTCATCGATTCGCTGGTATCGCTGGGCCAATACTCCCAATGAACCGCCTGGCGTATTGTATGGAGAAGCAGCTTTCGCCAAACCTTCAAGCATCTTGGCCACTTCCTCGACTTCATGGACTACGAGGGCGGTATCGTTTCCGACGCGCATGGTCACCTGAAAATACCTCCCGTAGTTCAGCGACCACATCAACATGCGAATCTTAAACTTTCCCGCATAGTTCAGAAACTGAATGGCCTGCGTTCCCTGCCGAATCAATGCGACAGCTTTTCCCATAGCCGCCTCCCCATCCGTAAGAAGGTTTAGAGCGACAAACAGGGCGACGGTCTCGGTGGCATAACCCGCTCCGTAGCCAAGGATGAAAGCGTCGTTTTCGTCCGAAATGTATCCTGTATTCAACCAATCGAAAGCCGACTCCGCGTTCTCCTTCACGTTGTTAACTAGCAATCTCACGTACTCCTTTGGTCCCCCAGCAGCGGAAATATCCTGCTGCAGCTTGAGGAGGGTGCGGAAGAGCTCCCGCCCTCGATAGAGAGCCGCAAGCGGATCGGTAGTCAAACGCGCGACTTCATTCGCGAACTGCACGGTGGAGACCGCATTGTTCACTTCTGCCTCCAGACCCATGCAGAAACCGCGCTGAAGCCCGTCCATATAGAGCATTTTAAGATTCCAAGTTTCTCTCCATTCCGGGCCAGCCAAGAGTGCTTCGGTAAAAATTGGCCCAAACAGTTTGGGGACAATATTCGCCACACGGTCGCGAATGTTGGTAGGAACTTCATCAAACGGCCTGCCTGGGAGTGTCACGGCTCCGGCCGCCACTGGAGGTGAAAGCTGGGAGTTATTCGAGGGAGCTGTCAAACCCTGCGAATCGTCGTCTGAAGTATCGTCGAACGGGTCGTCTGCAACTGCCAAGTTATCAAAGTCTGGAAGGTGGCTTACTTGGGCAAGTGTCCGGGCACTCTGGACAATCGCACGGTACGTCTTTTCGTCCGCCTCAAGCGTGTGGCTTATTGCCGCAGCCGTTTCACTGTTTTTTAGGATGCGGATTTCAATGTCTCCGAGATCATCAAACACTGTCATGAAACGGAGGCGTCCAGCCCCCTCTTTGTAAAACACGATCCGTGTGGAAAAGCGCTTGGCATCAACATTGCCATTCGTGATTTGCTGCCCTTCTGTGGTATCGAATATTTCATCCCGGCTTCCGTAGATGTGATAATTGGAGCCGTCCCCGCTGGACGACGACATTGCGCTTGAAAGGTTTTCGTAACGTCCAAGCACTTGTCCGCTCTTGGTTGCAAATTCCAGGCCCATCCCATCGAACAGTATCGGGATTGAGCCAGTCAGTAGCCGATCCACGCTGTTAAATGCTGGCAGGAGGATGACATTATCGATGTACGCGCCGTAACTGTCTCGGGCATCGGTACTGTCGAATTGGACGGTGATCGGAAGCTGGGTTGTATTCGGATTGCCGCCAGAAACATCAAAAGTGGCGGAGGCGCGCTTCCATTCTGTACTGGAAGCGGAGTTTTTGGTGACAAGCGTTACATCCGTGGAGCTTCCAGTGCTTTTCACCTTCACGCTGAAACTGCCGGCTTCGACTTCGTGTTGACGTCCGCGATAGTCGAAAAGCAGGAGATACCGTCCGCGAGCGAGATTGACGGTTTGCTGGATGCCGTGGTCGGAGGGTCCGCTGTGGTCCTCGGTGGGCCAGTGGGAGTCGAGTTCGCAATACTGGCCGGCACCGGCGCCGGTGTTTACCTCGATCTGCTGGAGTTCAATGAGGCTGCCGGAAATGGCGGTCCAGCCGGTGATTCCTGAAAAGGTATTCCAGTCGTTGGATCCAAGGGAAGTGACGCTGAAGTTGCCATTCTGGAGCAAGAACTGGCTATCGTCGGTGGGGTAAAGCAGGCTCTCGGCGTTTTGATCGAGCGTGGCAGTGTCGGCGGTGATCGTTGGGGGCGGGGGTGCGTTGTTGGGATTCGAGCCGAGCTGGAAATGCTGGAGATTGGTCATGCCGCCGCCGGGTGCCGTGGCATTCGGATCGACGCCGGTGTGACCAAAGTAGAACCTCTCCCAATCGTCCGGCAGGCCGTTGGCATCCGTGTCCACTGCCGAGAGAGGATCGGTGCCAAAAACCACTTCGTCATAATTGCTTATTTTGTCCCCGTCGAAGTCGTCATTGAAAGGATCGCTGGTTGGAATGTCCGAATAGCGCAGGCGGAGGAAGAGCTTGCTAGCAGTGGAGGTGAAGCCCCACGCGAGCACGTCACCGGCTCCGGACTCGATCAGCGGCAGATACTCCCAGGCCGATAGATCATCCGATTGCTGGATGAAATAGGTGCGGCCCGGCTGGCCCCACCAAGAGAACTCATAGCTGCCAAGGAGGCTGTCATAAGTCAGACGGGAGCCTTCGTTGGGATCGGTGGAAGTCTGTGCCGTGGCGGTGGTGAGAGCCACGAACCCGACAAGCAGGGTGAGCAGAACGCGCATGAGGGAAAGACCTTTCATTTGCCGGTCGGATAGTTGCGGCTCTTCTTCGGCCAGAAGTTGATGATCGTGTCTTGCGGTGCTGGCGGATGTTCCTTGAGCCATTGCTCGTGGGCCGTGCGCTCCGCTTCACGCTTCGCATAGTCCGCAACGAACTGAATTCGATTGGCGTCGTAGTAGCGATGGAGCGCGTCGAGCGCGGCGAGGCTGTCATCGGCGGGGGGATCGCCGGAGAGCAGATAGGTGGAGCGTCCGGCCGGAAACTTTGCTAAATCCGGCACGGCCTTGGTTTCCCATTGGCCGGCCAAACCATCCGCCGCGGCCAGGCGCTCCCATTCGGGAGCAAATCGATTCCACTCCGCCACGGATTCCCGTGTTTCGTTGCCGAGCCCCATGATGAGAAAATACACGATGTTATCGGTTTCGATTTCGGTGTGTCCAGCGAGGTAATTGAAATCGATGTTGCTCCACGCGCGGTATTGGCGATTGCCGGCCTGCCAGCGCAGTTCCGTCACCCGCCGGTCATAGACCGTGGCGGAAATCATCAGCACTGCGGATTTCTTCTTCGCGCGGGCCTCGGTGGCAGCGCTTTCGGCGAGCGACAGCGATTTCACCACCGGCGTGGGTGCCGGTGTCCGCGCCGGCGGCGCGGTTGGCGGCGCAACGCGCTGGTAGAAAACCGAGCGTCCGGGGAATTTCACCTCAATACCTTCGAGAACTTTAAGTTCGAAAACAGGTTTGGCTTGGGTGGGCGCGGCAGCTTGTTGCGCCCACGTAGTAGTTGCCATGAGGAGCACTGCCAGTGTGATAATTGTTCTTTTCATAGCTCTGTTTGGGAGAGTGGGTCGTATGCGCTCGAAAACACGCTATGCTCTGCATGACGTTATCCGCACCCTTTGTCGAAAATCCACCTCGTATGGTCAAGTGTGGAAGGAACAACGGGGGAAATGCGGCGGTGAACACATCGTATGATCAATGGAACGCTCAGTGATCGCCTGAAGCCATCGAGCTTTCGCCTTTGGCGTCGGCGGGTTAGCGGTCGTATTACCAAGCATCGCGGATTGCTGGAGCAGAGAATGAAGGGCTTGGATTGGCGGGAGGATGACGATGATTAGTCAAGGCCGAGGATCCAGCCTTCGGTATTGGCAATGGTGCGTTCGGTGGGGGTGAGGCGTGGAAGGAAGTGGTTGATCAAGTGATGGTTGGAGTCTTTTTCCTGCATCCAGCGCGCTACGGTATAGGCATCGTGTTGGTGGCTGTTCCTTCCTTCGTTGGGAAAGTGGCGGTTCCACAAAGCGGGGTAGACTTCGGCGACGACTGAGGAGCCGTGCGGTGGATTCCAACCATCAAACGGCCAGAAGTGAAGTTGCGTGCCGAGGAGCAGGCGAAGAAAGCGCAACCAAGGGAGGCCCGCATGGGTGGATTTTGCCACGCTCCCCTGGACGTCAAAGTGAAACACTGATTTGGCGCGACATCGTTCCTCGGCGAGCCGACGCCAGCGGGCATTGCCGGTTCGCTGAGCGCCGTTGCCGTGGAGGCCATTACGAATGCAATCGACGGTGATGTTTTGGGCATCCGTCGGCCAATGGGCGTGAAAGTCGTGGAGAAATGTCGGCCAATGGGAAGGGAGCGAATATTTTTCGAAGTAGCGCAAGGGAAAGGAAAAGGCGTGGTCGATGCCTACGAGGGTAGCTGGTTCGGAGGCGAGTTCGACGGCCAGCCATTGGGCGAGGCCGTGGCGTGTCCAGTATTTGCGGCGACTGGGTGGAGGGTGAATTTCGATGGGGGGCTGGGTCGGTGTGGCCGAGTAGACTCGCAAACCGGTCAGGCTGCTTGCAGGATTTTGGGCGCCAGAATAGTCGATGCCGAGGTAGCGTTTAAAAAGTGTTGGGGATTGATCCATGGCAATCTTCAAGGAACTTCCTTATGCGCTTCTGGCAAGGGTTGTGAGAAAATTTCTGTTCGTTTCAGAGGGGCTTGGCTTTTTTGCGTGAGGAGCAAGGGTATCGGTAAGCGGCGAAGTCTGGGGACGGTTTTGGAGGATGCAAGGGGGAGAGAACCGAGTGAATTTGATTGGCTTGCGAACTTTGAGAAAGTGGGGCATTTTCATGAATTCGCCATGGACAAACTGTTAATCGCATTACAAATAATTGTGGCTCTTGGGATTCTCAATGTGTGGATTCTTCGCTCGGGCAAACCGACGCCGTTTCGCGGTGGGGCGGCGCAGAGTCTTCGCGAGGAATTTTCGGCTTATGGGCTCCCGTTGTGGTTTATGCGGGTGATTGGAGGGTTAAAAGTGATCTGCGCGCTCGCGCTGGTCGTGGCTATTTGGGATCACCAGTTTGCCCACCCGGCGGCGATTGGCTTGGGTTTATTAATGGTTGGGGCGTTTGCGATGCACATTAAATTGAAAGATCCGCTTCAAAAATCGCTCCCATCTCTCGCGGTGCTGGCGATGTGCGTGGCGATCGCGTTGCTCTAGTGGGTGGCTTTGCTCAGAGTGCGGCTAGGCTGAGGTAAATACTGAGCACCAAGTAAAAGAGCGCGGGGATGGTTTGGAGGAAGGTGTCTTTGATTTTGATGCGGACGCCGACCGCGACGAGCATCATGAGGGCGAGGCCGGTGGCGGCTAGGCGCCCCATCCACGGTTGGCTTAAACCGGCGAGTAAACCGACAGCCGCACAGAGTTGGAGTCCGCCGACTAGCGGCCTAGTCGTCGGGAGTTGATAGCGAACAAACTCCGCTTTGGTCATCGTGGATAAGAAGCACGAGGCACCATAAACGAGGAAAGAAACTGCGGAAAAAAGAATCAGGTAGAAGTTCAAAGTCGAGATGATACGGATGGGAGGTTCATTTGGATAGTCAAGCGTTGGCGATTTACGGGGGGCGCAGGGAATTTGTGCTTCTCATCTCTGGGCGCGCGAACAATCTGAGAGGATCATGGACTTCAATGAAGAAGATACCGAGGTGCTGGTCATCGGGGCTGGAATCGCCGGATTGACCGCGGCGGCAGAATTGCAGCGCGGAGGGCGTCGGGTGCTCTTGCTGGACAAAGGTCGTGGGGTGGGTGGACGCCTCGCGAGTCGGCGGATCGATGGGGCGACCTTTGATCATGGGGCGCAATTTATTACCACGCGGGACCCCCGTTTTGGGGCGGTGTTGGAGCGTGGTCGGGAGTGGGGAGCGGTGGAGGAATGGGGTTACGGAGTTGGGGGTGGCGGTGAGGGGACGCGGCGCTGGCGTGGCAAGCCGTCGATGTCCGGCTTGGCCAAGTATCTGGCGTGCGGGTTGGATGTTCATTTGGAGGTTTCGGTGGTGGCGTTGGGTTGTGTAGAAAACCGTTGGCGTGCGGAAACCAGCAGTGGGCGGACGTTCACGGCTGGCGCGGTGGTCTTAACGCCACCCGTACCGCAGGGGCTGGCGATCCTCGATGCGGGAGGAACGGTGGTGGCGCGGGAAGTGCGGGCGCGTCTTGCCGCCATCGAATACGAGCGATGTTTGGCGGTGATGGCCGTGCTGGATGGGCCATCGGGTTTGGGGCTATCTGGGGGATTTAGGCCTGAGGAGGGGCCAGTTGGGTGGATTGCGGATAATCAATTGAAAGGGGTTTCGGTGGAGCCAGCGGTGACCGTTCATGGCAGTCCTGAGTTTAGTCTGAAGCATTGGGATGGCGACTGGCTGGAGAGTGGGCGGGTTTTGCTGGATGCGGCGGCGCCGTGGATTGGTGCGGGTGTGAAAACTTTTCAAGTGCACGGGTGGCGATACAGCAAGCCGCTGGAGATTTCTGAGGAGTGGGGCGTGGTTTTGAGGGCAGAGCCGATGTTGGTGATGGCGGGCGACGCTTTTGGTGGCTCGGGGGTTGAAGGGGCGGCGCTTTCGGGA
>JBAWZW010000111.1:0-8499 GCA_037142835.1 Verrucomicrobiota bacterium | reverse complement strand
CGGTTGGGAGTGGGGGGGACGGGTTGGGCTTCTTCTTGGCTGAAAATGAGTTTGGCGGTTTCCGTGCCTTTTTTGAGGATGGCGGTGGATTTTCGGAAAGTATCGGACCAATCGACACTGGCGATGGAAACGCCCGTGGTGAGATCGGCGTCGCGACCGATGAGGGAGAAGTGAGCGGAACCGTCTTGGGCTTTGATGGTGACGAAGTCTTGGCCATCGGGATCGCGACCGACGGCGGTGAGATACCAGTTGGCGGCGAAGGAGGCTTGGGGTGGAGGTGGGGGAGGGGCGACCACCGTGGGGGTGGCGAGAGCGAAGGGGGATTTGGCGATCATGGTGGTGTAACGATCTGGGGAAAAAGCGGTGGGGATGGAGGAATCGGCGGCGAGAGCGTGGGTGATGAGGAGGGAGAGGAGAGGGAGAGAGCGTTTCATTTTCGAGAGTGGAGCTTGGGAAAATAGATCGTGGAAAGCCTTAGGTGTCAATGGGTGAGGAGTCGGTGAAGCTGGCGAGGAGTTCGTCTGGGGAGACGATAGCGGTGCCGAGTTTTCCGACGACGATCCCGCTGGCGTGGTTGGCGAGTTCGGCGGCTTCTGCGGTGGAGGCGCCGGCGGTGAGGGCGAGGGTGAAGAGAGCGATGACGGTATCGCCGGCGCCGCTGACGTCGAAGACCTCGCGGGCGCGGGTGGGGGAGTGGAAGGGTGGAGCTGGTGGTTGGAAGAGGAGGAGGCCATGTTCGCCGAGAGTGATGAGGAGGTTATCGGTCTCCCAGAGAAGGGAGAGGGAGCGACCGACGGCGAGGAGGGGGAGATCTGCGGTGGGGGGATCGACGGGTTCGGTGGGTGGGAGGCCTGCGCTAGCGAAGGCTTCGGCGCGGTTGGGTTTGATGGTCGTGACGCCTTTCCATTGGAGAGGGTTATGGGGGTGAGGATCGACGGCGATGATTTTTCCGGCGCGGCGAGCGCGTTCACAGACGGCGGAGGCGAAGTCTTGGGAGAGCATCCCTTTGGCGTAATCCTCGATGATCACGGCATCGATTTCGGGGAGGAGGGAGTCGAGTTGAGCGAGGGCGAGGGCGGCGTGATCTGGGTGGAGGGAAAGTTTTTTTTCGCGATCGATGCGCACCACGTGTTGTTGGCGGGCGATGATGCGAGTTTTGACGATAGTTTGGTAGCAGGGATGGGATTGGATGGAAGAGGTTTGGATGCCTTCGGAGGCGAGGAGGGAGAGGAGTTGATCGGTGTGGGGGCCGACGCCCGTGACGCCCATGAGATGAACATGGGGTGAGAATTCGGCGAGATTGCGGGCGACATTGGCGGCGCCACCGGGGAAGGATTCTTCGCGGACGATTTCGACTACGGGGACGGGAGCTTCGGGAGAAATGCGGGAGACTTTGCCCCAGAGAAACTCATCGAGCATGAGGTCGCCGACGACGAGGAGGCGTTTATTTTTGAAAGCGGCGAGGAGTTGGGAGACGCGTTGGCGGGTCATGAGGCGAGTTCTTCGGTGACGGCGGCGAAGAGGAGAGGGAGAAGGAGTTCGTGATGGCCGACGAGATAGAATCCTTGGCCGCCGAGAGTGGTGGGGCGGCGTTGGACATTTTCGGTGGGGCGATAGTGGCGAGTCATGTCGAAGGTGGCGGTGGTAAAGCGTTCGACTTTGTGGCCGAGGTTGCGGGCGATGGTCAAGGCTTTGAGGAAGACTTCTGGCATGATGACCGCGCTCCCGACGTTTAAAACCACGCCGCCTTCGAGGTGGGCGCAGACGGAGGTGAAGGTTTGGAAATCGAGGTAGGAGGCTTGTCCGAGGACCGCGCCATTGGTGGTGGGGTGTTGGTGGATGATATCGGTACCGATGGCGATGTGGGTGGTGACGGGGATATCGAGGGTGGCGCCGGTGGCGAGAAGTGAGAGGTGGAGATTGGGGAAGCCTGCAGTGATGGCGGCCTCGCCGAGGGCGCGACCGGCGCCGATGCCGCGTTCCACTCCTGAGGCGAGAGCGGCGTTCATGAGGCGACCCGTTTCGTCGGCCATGCCGAAGGTGCCGTCGTCTAAGCCGCGCTGGACATCTTCGCTGGTTTGGCCTTGGTAAGAGAGTTCGAAGTCGTGGATGGCGCCCGCGCCGTTGAAGGCGACGGCGTGAATGAGGCCGCGTTGCATGGCGTCGATGAAGATGGGGTTGAGGCCGACCTTAATGGAGTGAGCGCCCATCATGAGAACGACGGGGCGTTGGTTGCGGACCGCGTTGGCGATGGCGTCGACGATTTTTCGGAAGTCGGAGACGGCGAGGAAGTCGGGGAGAGCGGCGAGGAAATTGCGGAAGGACGAGTGCGGTTGATGGGGTTTGGCGAAGGAATCGGCGTTGACCTTATTGGGGCGATGGGCAACTGGATAGGTGCGGATTTTGGAAAAATCGAGGGGTGGAAAATGCATCGGCGGATTGCGTGGATTCGGGAGGGAAGTGTCAACCGTGAAACCGCGGGGTGGCGGAGAAGGGTGGGGAAAATTACTCGAAGCGTTCGAGTTCTTCGGCCGTCCATTCGGAGCCGCGATCTTTGCTGGCGGCACGGATTTTGGTGACGGTGGAGGTTTGGAGGGGGGGCAGATCGGGGCCGAAAGAGTGGCGAACGTAGCTGAGAACTTGAGCGATTTGTTCATCGTTGAGAGCGGCGGCGAAGCCGGTCATGGCGAGCGAGTAATCTTTTCCTGCGACCACGATGCGACCGCCGACGCCGTGGAGAGCGATGCGAATGAGGCGTGATGATGGGCCGCTGACCCACTCGGAACCTGCGAGTGGGGGAGCGAGGCCGGGCTGGCCTTGGCCTTGGGCGAGGTGGCACGCGATGCAGGTGGAGCTAAAGACGGTGGCGCCTTTGGCGATGAATGACTGGTCGTCGGCGGTGAGTGGAGTGGGGGGGATTTCGGCGGGGGCGCCTGGTTGATTGGGCCACGTGAAGAGGGCAGCGAGTTGGGTTGCGTGGGCTTGAATTTGAGGATTGGCGGAGGATTGGAGGGTATCGATGGCGGGAGGTTTTGAGGGGAGTTTGATGGGGGTGAAAGTTTTTTTGGGAGGCGTGAGTGGTTTGAGGAGAGCGAGTTGGGTGGTGGCGGGGAGCTTGGGATTTTCGATGAGAGAAAGGAGGGAAAGGAGGCGAAGTGGTTGGCGTTCTTGGAGGATGCATTTGGCGAGTTGGGCGAGGAAGACGGATTGGTCTGGGGTGGGAGTGGTGGTGGCGGCGAGAAAGCGATTGAGGAATTCGAGTTCGCGTCCGCGGAGGCCGGCGAGGGCGGCGGAGGGGGCGAGAGGATTGGCGAGTGTATTGAGGAGAGTGGCGAGGATGGCGGGTTCGGCCTGAGCTTTGTCGAAGGCTTCTGGGGAGCCGAGGGTGAGGAGGAGTTGGAGGCGGACATCGTCGCTGGGGTCATTGGTGAGGGCGAGGATTTGGGTAGCGAGAGCGGGATGATTTTTGATGAGAGGCTCGGCGATGCGGAGGGCGGAGGCGCGGATTTTTTCTTGGGGATCGCGGAGGGCGATGGCGAGAGTCTCTGGGGTAATTTTTCCTAAGGCATGGAGAGACCAGAGGGCGGCGATTCTGCTGGGGAGAGGGCTGGTGGAGGCGGCGAGAGATTGGAGAGCGGGGACGGCGAGTTCGCCGCCTTGTTCGGCGAGGAGGCGTTGGGCGGTATCGCGGATCCAGCCGTTGGGATTGGTGAGATCGGCGACGAGTTGATCTGGGGAATGGGAGGAGAGGTGAGGGGTGGGAGGGCGAATGAATCCGTTGGGGACCACGCGCCAGATGCGACCTTGGTCGAGGGGTTGGCCGAGTTGGCGGGTGACATATTGGTCACGGAGCCAAGGGGTTAGGTAAGTGATGTGTTGGACCACGCCGCGAGCCATATCGGTGATGTAGAGGGCGCCGTCGGGGCCATTGGAGAGATTGACTGGGCGGAAGCGTTCGCTGGTGCTGGTGAGGAAGTCTTTGGCATTGTAAGCGTCGACGGCGGTGATCATCCCATTTTTTTCGGTGTGGATGTTGCGTTTGACGAGATTGGCGGTGGGTTCGCAGGTGAAGGAGTTTCCGAGGAACTCGGCGGGGAGGGCATTGCCTCGGTAAATGAGGGGCCCGGCGGCTCCCGTAAATTTTTGGAGGCGACCTTGGTCGTCGAGAATTCCTTTGCGATAGCCGCGGTTGACGCCTGGGGTGACGCGGGTGGGGAAGAGGCGTTGGCTGGGGGTGATTTCGACATTGAGACCTTCGATTTCTTTGTGATTGGAGTTGCGGGTGAGGGCGGTGGAGGGGAGTAAATCGCAAAGGATTTGTTGTTCGCTGGTGCTGGTGTAAATGCGGCCGAAGTCATCTTGGGTGATGCCCCATTGGCCATGGAAAACGGTTGGTTCGCGGAGGACGTCGCCGTTGGGCTTGATGAGATAACGCCAGCTGGATTTGGCGTTGTAGTGCCAGCCATCGATGGCGAGGAGGAGGCCATTGGGTTGATGCTCGGGGTTTCCGCCGCCGGTGTAATTAGGGATGATGATTTCTTGGCGATCGGCGATGAGATCGTGGTTGGCGTCTGGGCACCAAAGGACATTGGGAGGGACGGCGATCAAGGCCCCGCCTTGGCGGAGGGCGATGGCCCGGGGCATGACGAGATGATCGAGAAAGACGGTGCTTTTGTCCATGCGGCCGTCGCCATTGGAGTCTTCGAGGATGACGACTCGGCCATTGGGTTGATCTTCGCCTGAACCGTCGAGGTGGCGCATATAACCGTTCATTTCCACCACCCAGAGCCGGCCATCGGCGTCCCAAGCGGTGGCGACAGGGGTAGAGATGAGGGGTTCTGAGGCGACGAGTTCGACATGGAATCCTTCTGGAACGGTGAGCGTCTTGAGCATTTCCTCGGGGGACAAAACGGTGGACGGGGGGATGGTGAGGTGTGCGGGGAAAGGGAGGATTTCTTCGGCGAAGAGAGGAGGGGAGAGGAGCGAAGAGAGGATGAAAAGGAGCGAGAGCGTTCGGTTAAAAATGGACATTAGAGAGGGCGGCGAAGGGATCGGTGGAGCGGTGGGCGAAGGAGAAGTATGAAGAAGATTCGTTCTGTTTCTAGAATTGGATGAATCGGCTGTTGGAGATTTTCTTTGAATAAGGCTTCACCGATGGTCCGAGGGACTTTAGATCGTCGGGGATGTCTCGTCCAATCGATCTTGAACTTGAGGAATTGCGGGGGCGTTCGCTGTGGCGGGTGGTCCGTGAAATGGCTTCGGCGCAGGCACCTGGGGTGGTGATGGATCAGAGGAAAATGGTTAATTTTTCTTCGAACGACTATTTGGGATTGGCGACTGAGCCGTTGTTGATTGAGGCGGCGAAGGTGGCATTGGATGAATATGGGGTGGGGTCTGGATCGAGCCGATTGATTTGCGGGACCCTTTCGCCGCACCTTCGTTTGGAGGAGCAACTTGCGGAGTTTAAGCGGACGGAAGCGGCCTTAGCATTTTCGAGTGGTTATGCGGCGGCGGTGGGAATGTTGGGGGCGCTAGGGCAGAAGGGTGACGTGATGATTCTCGATAAGTTGGCCCATGCGTCTTTGATTGATGGGGCGCGGCTGAGTGGGGCGAAGTTGCGGATTTTTCCGCATAACGACATGGAGAAATTGGAGAGTCATTTGGGGTGGGCGAACCGCCATTTTCCTGAGGGTCGGGTGATGGTGATTACGGAATCGGTTTTTAGTATGGATGGAGATGTGGCGCGATTGGGGGAGCTGGTGCGCTTGAAGGAGCGTTATGGGGCGATTTTGGTGGTTGATGAGGCCCACGGGGTGGGAGTTTTGGGGGCAGGGGGGAGAGGATTAGCGGAGGCGCTGGGTTTGGGTGAGTGGATCGATGTGCAGATGGGGACGCTGAGCAAGGCGCTGGGGGGGACGGGAGGTTATGTTTGTGGGAGTCGGAGATTGATTGAGTTGCTGATTAATCGGTCGCGAAGTTTGATTTATTCGACGGCCCCGAGTCCCGCATCCGTGGCGGTGGGGCGAGCGGCGGTGGCGTGGATGCTTTCGCCCGCTGGGGAAGAGCGTCGGGAAAACTTATGGGAGAACCTCCGGTATTTTCGTCGGAAGATGCCGAAGCTCTTTGGTGAGGATGGCGTCTTGCACGGGGCGATTCTTCCCTTGATTTTGGGGGCGGAGGAAGTGGCGTTGGAGGCTGCGCAAACTCTTTTCCAAGAGGGATTTCTGGTTCCAGCGATTCGGTTTCCATCGGTTCCGCGTGGGGCGGCGAGGTTGCGGGTGACCGTCTCTGCTCGGCATACTTTTGAGCAGATTGACGGGCTGTGTGCGGAGCTGGAGGGGTGGACTGGAGGGAATTAAAAGAGAGGATTGCTGAGAGCGATCCAGCCTTTTCTGATGGGGAGACTGCGTTCTTTGGCGTC
Source organism: Verrucomicrobiota bacterium (assembly GCA_037142835.1). Taxonomy (GTDB): domain Bacteria; phylum Verrucomicrobiota; class Verrucomicrobiia; order Chthoniobacterales; family Chthoniobacteraceae; genus Chthoniobacter. The sequence continues at coordinate 2,078 of JBAWZW010000111.1, read as the reverse complement.
GGGATCGAGAACCTTGATGCGGATGATGCCGTGAGCATTTTGGATGATCTTTGCGCAGTCTTCGCCCGTCTTGCCGATGGTGGATACCCCATTAATTTCGGTGATTACGGAGCCGATCACGAGGTGGGCGTTGTCTGCTGGGGAGTCGGGGAGGACGCGCCAGATGGCCATTCCTTGGGGGCCGGCGAGGCGATCGAAGCCGACTCCGATGCCGAGGATGAGGGTTTTGAGAGCGGGGGCGTCGATGGTTTCGCTGGTGATGGTGACGGGGCGACTGAGCAGAGGGAGCGGGGGGGAAGTAAAGGTGGCGTGGGCGTGCGATCCGATGAGGAGGGCGAGGAGGGGGACGGATAAGGGCGATGGGAGTGGGCGCATCGTTTAGGCTGTTTTGATAATCAGTGATTTTAATTCGGTCATTTCCTCGATGGCAAATCGGACGCCTTCGCGACCGAAACCGCTGTCTTTGATTCCACCATAAGGCATATTTTCCGTTCGAAAAGTGGGGACTTGGTTGATGAGGACCGCCCCGACATCGAGGCGTTGGTAGGCGCGGAGGGCGAGGTTGATGTCTTGGGTAAAAATTCCCGATTGGAGGCCGAAAGTGGATTGGTTGACGGCGTCGAGGGCGGCGTCGAAATCTTCATAGGGGTGGAGGGTGAGAATGGGGGCGAAGGCTTCTTTGGTGGAGATTTCCATGGTGGCAGTGGCGTCTTCGATGACCGTGGGTTCGAGGCATGGGCCTTGGGTGAGACCGCCGCAGATCAAGCGTGCGCCGGCGTGGAGAGCGGAGGTGATGCGGTCAAGGATGGCGTCGAGGGCGGTGGCGGAGATCATGGGGCCGACGATGGTTGAGCGGTCGAGCGGGTTACCGACCTTGATGGTGGTGGCGATGTATTCGAGGAGGAGGGACTTGAATTCGGCGTAGCGGGATTGGTGGATGAAGACGCGTTGGACGCTGATGCAAGATTGGCCAGCGTAGGCGAAAGCGCCCATGGCGATGAGGGGGATGGCGTTGTGGAGAAGGGCATCGGCGTGGACGATGACGGCGGCGTTTCCGCCGAGTTCGAGGGTGAGGCGTTTTTTAGTGGAGAGCGTTTGGAGAGGCCAACCGACATCGGGGCTTCCGGTGAACGTGACCATTTTGACGCGGGGATCGGTGATGAGGAGGGAGGCAAGGTCATTGGGGCAGACGATGAAATTGGCTTGGCCTGGTGGCGTGCCGGCTTCGTGGAGGACCTTGGCGAGGAGGAGGGCGGTGAGGGGGGTTTTGGGGGATGGTTTGACGATGATCGTGTTGCCGGCGGCGAGGGCGGGGGCGACTTTGTGGGCGACGAGATTGAGGGGGAAATTGAAAGGGGTGATCGCGGAGATCACCCCGATGGGGAAGCGTTGGGCGAGGCCGAAGTGACCATGACCGGTGGGGTAGGCGTCGAGGGGGAGGAGTTCGCCGTGGGGGCGTCTGGCTTCTTCCGCGGCGGCGGTGAAAGTGATGATGGCGCGGTTGACCTCGGCTTCGGCGAGGACGATGGGTTTGCCTGATTCGAGGGTGATGGTTTGGGCGAATTCGGTTTGGCGAGTGGTGAGGAGGGCGGCGATGCGGAGGAGGAGATCGGCGCGTTGGTGGGGAGGGGTGAGACGAGTTTGGGAAAAAGCGTGGGAAGCGGCTTGGAGGGCGGCCTCGATTTCTGGGGGGCCGGCGAGGGGGACTTGGGCGAACTGGAGACTGGTGAAGGGATTAAAGACGGGCCAAGGGGTGGAGGTATCGACCCAAGCGCCGTTGATGAAGAGAAGAGGCGAGGAGTTCATGGTGAGGAGATTGGCTTTAAATGAGGGAAGAGACCAGCGTGGAAGATGAGGGGAGGGGGCTTGCGCTCGGGGAGAATTCCGAGGAAGGTGGAGAGATTGGTTTCATTCTCCGATGAAGATTGTTATTTACCTTGTTCTGGCTGCCCTGATTTTCGGGGTTTTTCGCACCCATCGAAGCGTGGGGAAAAGTGGTGGTGGGAAAAGTCGATCGGATGCCATTCGGGTGTCGGCTTTTTCTTGGTTGCTGGGGGGGATTTTTTTGGTGGCCTTGG
>JBAWZW010000110.1:0-8582 GCA_037142835.1 Verrucomicrobiota bacterium | reverse complement strand
GATTGGGGGTGTAAGCGGGGCGATGTTTTTGCCAGGAGCGATGCCAATCGGCGGGGGATCTTTGGCCTAAGCGGGGGAAGAGGTCTTCGGAGTTTTCGACACTGAAGTAACTATAAAGGAAAGCGGATGGGCCATGGTAAGCGACGTGGCCTTGGCAGAGGACGAGGACGCTATCGTAGAGGGAGAGGTGGGCGAGGCTGTGGGTGACGGAGAGGACGATGCGTCCTTCGGTGCGGGAGAGTTTGTGCATGAGCTTGACGATTTCGGCCTCGGATTTGGGGTCGAGGCCGCTGGTGACTTCGTCGCAGAGCAAGAGGCTTGGGGAGCTGACCATTTCGAGGGCCATGGCGAGGCGGCGTTTTTGGCCACCGGAGAGGACGCGGACCTCGCGGTCGCTGATTTCGTCGAGGCCGACATCGCGGAGGATTTTTTCGAGGCGCGACTCGGAGGAATCTGGGGTGAGTTGACCGACGCGGAGGTGGAGAGCGGATTCGACGCTTTCCCAGACGGTGAGGAGATCATAAGCGATGCTAAATTGGGGGACGTAGCCAATTTCGTGGGGGGCCATATCGTCTTCTTCGGAGAGATTGCGGCCATTCCATTCGACGTGACCGGTGGAGGGTTCGCGGAGGCCGGCGATGATTTTGAGGAGGGTACTTTTTCCGCAGCCTGAGGGACCGATGATAGCGGTGAAGTGTTGTTTGGGGAAGGAAACGGAGACTTCGGCGAGGAGGGGGGCGGCATCGGGATCCTTGCCGATGGTGAGGGAGACGTTATGGAGATCGAGCATGGAGGTTGGATGAGGTTTGGGTGGAAGATGAACAAATTTGGGGAGATGGGAAAGTGGGGATTTTGAATATTGGGGGGGAAAGTGGAGCTTCCGTATTGACGCGAGGTGGGCAGTTGTAAGAGTAGCGCATGTCGCAAAAGTCGTTTCGTCGAGTCGGTGTAAAAATGAGTCTTTGGAAGCGGTGTTTGGTGTGGGGGTTACCGGGGATGGTGGGGTTGGGGATTCTTGGGTATTTTGTGGGGCGGTCGGCGATTGAGGGATATTTGCGGAGCGATCGGTTTCGAAAATTTGTGGGGGAGAAGGTTGGGGTGACCTTGCGATCGGAGTGTGTGGTGGCGCCTTTGCAGTTGACGGATTTGAATTTATACACGGAGAGTTTTGAGGCGAAGGGAGGGGTGGGGGCACCATTTGGCTCGTTGGAGTTGAGGCAGTTGCGGGCTCAGCTGAGTTTGCGGCGATTTTTTGAGAAGGTCTGGCAGGTGGAGGAGATTGAGGTGCAGCGATTGACCGTTCGTTTGGGTGGGGACCGGGTGGAGACGGGAGGTGTTGAGGTCGCTGGAGGTGGAAGTGGTGGTGGAGATGGAGGAGGTGGAAAATCCTCGAGCGGGGGGTGGTTGCCGAACCGGGTGGAGATAGGGTTGGCGATTGTGAAGGATACGAACATTGAGTGGGAAGGTGGAGCGATGAGGCATACGGTGATTCGAGCGGAGCCTGATGGTGGTGCGTGGAAGATTGTGGGGAGGGGAGGGAAGGTGGAGTCTGGGGGGCTTCCGGATTTGGAGATGCAAGGGTTAGCGGTGATTTACCGAGCGCCGTCGATTTTTGTGAATCAGGCGGAGTTTCGGCAAGGGGGATTGGGTTCGGTGAAGGTGACTGGGGAGATTAATTTGGAGGATCGGGTGGATTTGTCGGTGGGGTTAAAGGATTTGAATATGGAGCCGTTTCTTTCTCCGGATTGGCGGGTTCGGTTGAAGGGGCAAATTTCTGGGGATGTGAAAGTGAGGGGAACGATGCCGATGGGGAAAGCGGGGCCAGAGATTGGGGGGACGGTGCGGGTGGAGGGTGGGCAGTTGACGGCGCTTCCGGTATTGGACAAGATTGCCTTATTTACTAATACGCAACAATTTAGGCGATTGAGTTTGAGTCAAGCGTCGGCGAATTTTAAGCAATTGGGTGGGAGGCTTGAGGTGACGCAGTTTGTGGCGGAGTCGAGGGGATTGATTCGAATTGAGGGGGAATTTACCGTAGAAAAAGGGATGATTGACGGGCGATTTCAGGTGGGGGTGACGCCGACGAGTTTGGTATTTATTCCGGGGTCACAGGAGAAGGTTTTTATGGAATCGAAAGGGGGATATGTTTGGACATCGTTGAAGTTGACGGGACCGGTCAATCAACCGAAGGAGGATTTGACGGGGCGACTGGCTAAGGCGTTGGGAGATAGTGCGGTGGAAGCGGCGGTGGACGGGGCGAAAGATCCGGTGAAAAAGGGTGGGGAAGTAATCAAGGGGATCCTAGATTTGGTGTTTCCGCGGTGAGGTGAAGCGGGAGGGGTTAAGGGGAGGAATGGTGGAAAGCTGAGGATTTCCGTAAACTTCCATTTTACAGGCGGGAGATTTTCATTTATATTTTGCGCCCGATCATGCTGTCCATCGTCATTAACATCCTTCTTGCGGTTCACGTTTTGGTTTCACTGCTGATTATTCTGCTTGTTCTGATGCAGCGTCCGAAGAGCGAGGGATTGGGGGCGGCGTTTGGTGGGGGGATGACGGACAATCTTTTTGGGGCGCAGTCGACGAATGTTTTGCAAACGATCACGCGGTGGTTGGGGTGCATCTTTTTTGCGCTGACGCTGGTGCTTTCGTTGCTTTATGTGAAGCGGGCGCAGCATAAGAGTACGATTCAGCAGGGGTTGAATTCGGCTCCTGCAGTGCCTGCGGTGGCGCCTGGGGCGACGGGTGGTCCTGATGCGGCGGTGATGGAAGCGATTCAGAAGGCTTTGAAGGAGAAGGGGTTGGAGGCGAAGCCAACGGAGGGTGGGGCGCTGGAGTTGAAGTCGGAGGACGTGAAACCTGGGGATGTGAAACCAGAGGGCGCGAAGCCTGCGGATGCGAAGCCTGCTGAGGGTGGGGCAGCGGAAGTGAAGCCTGTGGATGCGAAGCCTGCGGATGCGAAGCCGGTTGAGGGTGTGGTGCCGGTGCCAGTGAAACCTGCGAATTGAATTGTTGGAGGAATGGTTTTGGGTGGACGGGGCGAGACGCATGAGGAACGAGGAGATGTTTTGAACCCGATGCTGAGGTTGGAATGCTTGGGTGATGATGGGCGGGGGAGATTTTCTTTGATCGCCTTAGGAAATGATGATTCGCCATTTGTGTTTTGGGAATCGTCCTGCTAGAAACTGCCCACTTTTTTTGTTCACATGCCCAAAGATCTCTCTCTTAAAAAAATTCTCCTGATTGGTTCTGGACCGATTGTCATTGGGCAGGGATGTGAGTTTGACTATAGCGGGGTGCAGGCATGCAAGGCGTTGAAGGAGGAGGGCTATACGGTGATTTTGGTGAATTCGAATCCAGCGACGATCATGACGGATCCTGAGTTTGCGGATCGGACGTATATTGAGCCGATCACTGCGGAGGTGGTGGAGAAGATCATCGAGAGAGAGCGGCCGGATGCGTTGCTGCCGACGTTGGGCGGGCAGACGGCGTTGAACTGTGCGATGAAGCTTTTTGAGAGTGGGGTTTTGGAGAAATACGGGGTGAAGATGATTGGGGCGAATGCGGCGGCGATTCATAAGGGGGAGGATCGGCAAGCGTTTAAGGAGGCGATGATCAAGATTGGGCTGGATATGCCGCGATCGGGGACCGCGCATACGATGGAGGATGCGCGGGTTGTGGCGCATGAATTGGGGAATTTTCCGTTGATTATTCGGCCGGCGTTTACGCTGGGGGGATCGGGTGGAGGGATTGCCTATAACAAGGAGGAGTTTGAGACGATTGTGGCGCGGGGGTTAGATTTATCGCCGGTGAGCGAGGTCTTGGTTGAGGAGTCCTTATTGGGTTGGAAAGAATTTGAGATGGAAGTGATGAGGGATCGTGCGGACAACTGCGTGATTATTTGTTCGATTGAGAATGTGGATCCGATGGGGGTGCATACTGGGGATTCGATTACGGTGGCGCCGATTCAGACCTTAACGGACCGAGAATTTCAGGTGATGCGGGATGCGTCGTTTGCGATTATTCGGGAGATTGGGGTGGAGACTGGGGGGAGTAATATTCAATTTGCGGTGCACCCTGAGACGGGGCGAATGATTGTCATTGAGATGAATCCGCGGGTTTCGCGGTCATCGGCATTGGCGTCGAAGGCGACGGGTTTTCCGATTGCGAAAATCGCGGCGAAGTTGGCGGTGGGGTATACGTTGGACGAGGTGAAGAACGACATTACGAGGGAGACGCCGGCGAGTTTTGAGCCAACGATTGATTATGTGGTGGTGAAATGTCCGCGATTTACCTTTGAGAAGTTTCCGCAAGCGGACGCGGTTTTGACCACGCAGATGAAGAGTGTTGGGGAGGCGATGGCGATTGGGAGGACGTTTAAGGAGGCGTTGCAGAAGGCGTTGAGGAGTTTGGAGATCAAGCGATTTGGGTTAATTGGGGATGGGGCGGATGTGGTGATTGATGATGGGGGATTGCGGGGGAAGTTGACCGTGCCGAATGCGGAGCGGATTTTCTTTTTGGGGTTGGCGTTTCAGCGGGGGTGGACGGTCGAGGAGATTTATGAGCTGACGAAGATTGATCGGTGGTTTTTGGAGAACATTCGGGAGATTGTGGAGGCAGAAGGGCGGTATCGTGGGGAGGCGAATTGGATGGCGGAGGAGGGGGCGTTGCGGGCGGCGAAACGGTTAGGATTTTCGGATCGTCAGTTGGCGGTGGCGAGTGGGGTAACCGATGGGGAGGTGCGGGAGCGTCGGCGGGTGGCGGGGGTGATCCCGACTTATCGGTTGGTGGATACGTGTGCGGCGGAGTTTGAGGCCTACACGCCCTATTATTATTCGACGTACGGGGATGAGAATGAGCGTCGGGATTCTGGGAAGAAGAAGATTATTATTTTGGGTGGAGGACCGAACCGGATTGGGCAGGGGATTGAGTTTGATTATTGTTGTGTGCATGCGGCGTTTGCGCTTCGGGAGGAGGGATTTGAGACTATCATGGTGAATTCGAATCCCGAGACGGTGTCGACGGATTACGACACGAGCGACAAGTTGTATTTTGAGCCGTTGACGTTGGAGGATGTGTTGAACATCTGCGAGCAGGAGCGGGAGAATTTGGTGGGGGTGATCGTGCAATTTGGGGGGCAGACGCCTTTGAACTTGGCGGCGGGATTGCAGGCGGCGGGGGTGCCGATTATTGGGACATCGCCGAAGTCGATTGAGATGGCGGAGGATCGGAAGTTATTTGGGGCGATGCTGGACAAGTTGGGGATTCGGCAGACGAGTGGGGGGACGGCGGTGAATGAGGAGGAGGCGGTGGAGGTGGCGAAGCGGATTGGGTATCCGGTGTTGGTGCGTCCGAGTTTTGTGCTTGGGGGTCGGGGGATGCAGTTGGTGCATAACGAGGCGGATTTGCGGTGGTATGTGAGGGAGGCGGTGGTGGCGAGTCCTGGGGTGAAATTGGGGACGGCGGCCAATCCGATTTTGGTGGATCACTTTTTGGAGGATGCGGTTGAGGTGGATGTGGATTGCATTAGTGATGGGGAGACCGTGGTGATTGGGGCGATTATGGAGCACATTGAGGAGGCTGGGATTCACAGTGGGGATAGTTCGTGTGTGATTCCGTCGTTTAGTTTGAAGGAGAAGGTGAGGGAGGAGATTGCGGCGGCGACGAAAGCGATGGCGAAAGAGTTGAAAGTGGTGGGGTTGATGAATGTGCAATTTGCGGTGAAGGACGACATTGTTTATGTGTTGGAGGTGAATCCTCGGGCATCGCGGACAGCGCCGTTTGTGAGCAAGGCGATTGGGGTGGCTTTGCCGAAATTAGCGGCGAAGATTATGGCGGGGAAGACGCTGGTGGAGCTTGGATTTACGGAGGAGATTCATCCTAAGCATTTCAGTGTGAAGGAGGCGGTTTTTCCGTTTATTCGGTTTCCGGGAATTGATATTGTGTTGGGGCCGGAGATGAAATCGACTGGGGAAGTGATGGGGATTGGGGAGAATTTGGGGTTAGCGTTTGCGAAGGCGCAGATGGCGGCGCAGCCGGCGTTGCCGAGTGGGGGAAATATTTTCATGAGTGTGGCTGATCGGCAGAAGCCGAATATCGAGGAAATGGCGCGGGGATTTGTGGACTTAGGGTTTACGATTTTTGCGACGAGTGGGACGGCGGAGTCTTTAAAGTTGGCGGGGATCCCGGTGCGGAAGTTATTTAAACTGAACGAGGGTCGTCCGAATGCGTTGGATATGATTAAGAACGGGGAATTGGCGATGGTGATTAATACGCCGAGTGGAAAAGTGGCGAGAGAGGACGAGGTGAAGATTCGGAGTACGGCGACGGCGAATCGGATTCCGATTATCACCACCTTGCGAGCGGCGATGGCGAGTCTGCAGGGGATTCGGGCGATCCGGGAGCATGGATTGAGTGTGAGATCGCTTCAGGAGTATCACGGGATTTAGGTGGGGAAGCATTTTGGGCTTTGATTGGGTGGGGAATTGGTTCATGGAGTGGGGGATATGAGACTACTTTTTAATTGTGCGGTGTGGGTTGGGTTGGGATTTGGGGCGGTGGTTTGGGGTGGAGAAACCGTAGTTTACGAGGGAAAAGAGGGGCCGGGGAAGGGGAAGCAGATTGTTTTGATTGCTGGGGATGAGGAGTATCGGAGTGAGGAGGCGATGCCGCAGTTGGCGAAGATTTTGAGTCAGAGGCACGGGTTTAAGTGCACGGTGATTTTTTCGATTAACGCGAAGACTGGGGAGATTGATCCGACGGTGGCGAATAACAATCCTGGGTTAGAGGCCTTGGACACGGCGGATTTGTGTATTACCTCGCTCCGATTTCGGGCGTGGCCAGATGAGCAGATGAAGCATTTTGCTGATTATTTGAATGCGGGGAAACCGTTTATTGGGTTACGCACGAGCACCCATGCATTTAATCGGCTGAATGGGACCTATAAGTGGTTCAACGGGTTTGGGAAGCAGGTTATGGGGGAGGGATGGGTGAATCATTGGGGGAATCACAAATCGGAGGCGACGCGTGGGGTGATGGAAGCGGGGGCGAATGGGGAAGCGATTCTTCGTGGGGTGACGGATGTTTTTGGGACTACGGATGTGTATGAGGCTTATCCTGCGGCGGACGCGAAGATTTTGATTCGCGGGCAAGTGTTGAAGGGAATGAAGGCGGATGATTTGCCAGCGGACTACACGAAGAAGCGGGCGACGGACAAGCAGGATCAGGGGATTAACCAACCGATGATGCCGGTGGCGTGGACGCGGGAATATAAGGGGGAATCTGGCAAGGTGAATAAAGTATTATGCACGACGATGGGAGCGGCGAGTGACTTGCCGAATGAAGGGTTGCGTCGATTGATTGTGAATGGGGCGTATTGGGCGACGGGCTTGGAGGTGCCAGCGAGTGCGGATGTGAGTTTGGTGGGGGATTTTAAGCCATCGATGTATGGTTTTGGGGGATTTGTCAAAGGGGTGAAGCCTGAGAGTTACGAGTTGAAGTAGGCGAGGGATTGCGGGGATAAATTCTCATTTTACAAGATGGGAAGGGTGGGGTAAGTTTTTGAAATGGGATCTTCACGACGCCAAACCGTTCCTCTTGTGAGGGAAGGGTCATCGAATCGTCCATCGGCGACGATTTTGCTGATGGGGTTGAGTTTGGGAGCATTTTTTGCCCAGCTGATTGTGGAATTATTTTTGGGTGCGCACGGGGGGAAGACCTTATTCTTGCGATGGTTTGCGCTGGATGGGGCGGGGATTGCGGCGGGAGAGTATTGGAGATTTTTTACTTTTCCTTTTTTGCAATATGGCCCGCTTTTTCTGTTGGGGAGTTTGATTTTACTTTATTTGGCGGGTCGGGAGGTGGAGTCGATCATGGGGGGGCGACATTTGTTGGGGATTTATTTTGGCGGGTTATTCGTGGGGGGATTTACGCAGTGGTTGGTGATGCCGGAGTGGCGGTTTATGGGGACGGCGACCGGGGTGGGGGCGGTCTTTGTGGCGTTTGCGTCGATCCTTCCGGAACTGGAGGTGAAGGGGAATCTTTTCGCGGTTTTTCCGGTGAAATTGCGGTTGAAGTATTTGGCTGGAGCGGTGGTGGGATTATCGGTGATCGGCTGGCTCTGGGAGAAGGCGTTGATCTTGGGCCCAGCGGGGATGATGGTGGCGAGCGTCTTTGGTTGGACTTATGTGCAGCAGTTGGGGTTTGGGAATTCGCTGAGTATCCAGAGGATGATTTTTGCGAAGAGGCAGAGGGTGGCGCGGTTGGAGCGGATGAGCGCGGAACAATTTGTGGCGGCGGAGATTGATCCGATTTTGGAGAAGATTTCGCGGGAGGGGATGGGGAGTTTGAGTCGGGCGGAGCGGAAATTATTGGAGATGGGGGGGGAGAAGATCAAGGGGAGTGGTCGATGAGGTGAGAGTGGTTTCGCGGGGATGGATGGGATGAGCGCTGATGAATCGGGAGGGTTGAAGGCGATTATTCGGGGGTGAGGAGGAAGGCGAAGATAGCTGTGGACCGTGGGGTCCGATGGGTTCCGCATCTTGGAGGGATGACGGTTTGGTTGGTGCCCAAACGTGACGAAT
>JBAWZW010000109.1:0-8811 GCA_037142835.1 Verrucomicrobiota bacterium | reverse complement strand
CCTTGATTGTGGGTGGGACATTGACTCCCGCGGTCAGTGTGAGTAGTGGGGCGACTTTGGGGGGTGCGGGAACGATTAGTGGTTTGGTGACCGTGGCGAGTGGGGGAAATTTGGCACCTGGGACGAGTGCTGGGGTGTTGACGGCGGGCGGAGGATTTTCCTTGAGTGCGGGGTCGCATTTTGTGCTGGAGATTGGGGGGACGGGGGCGACGGGATATGATCGGGTGTTGGCGAGTGGCGGGACGGTGACTTTGGCGGGAGATGTGGCGGTTTCGCTGTTTGGGACCTACACGGAGACAGTGGGAGACAAATTCTTTGTGATTATCAACAACGGAACGAACGCTGTTTCTGGGGGATTTTCGAATGCGGTGGCTGGGGTGATCTCCTTTGTTTCGAGTGGGTTAAAGTTTTCGGTGAACTACGCGGATAATGCAGGATCGACCTATGGGGGGAACGGGTTGAATAACAACGACGTCTCGCTGACCTTGATTGCGGTGCCTGAGCCGTCGGGGGTCTGCTTGCTCCTTGGGGGGCTGAGTTTGCTGATGGGATTGGGGCGTGGGTCGAGGGGAATTCGTGGGGAATGGACGCGGGCGTAGGGCGGGAAAATAAAATGCATCCGTGAGAGATTAAAATCAAAGAAAATGGAAGGAAGAAGGTTTTAGGAGTGCCCATGAAATCTAATGCACCCCTTCTTCTCCCTCTGATCTGTTTGAGTTTAATCACCTTGGGAGATCCCCTCCATGGTTCGGTGAAACTGGGGACGGGGAACGCGAGTCTTTTGGGTGGGGATTTGACTGATCCTACGGATAGTGTGAAGGATCGAGTGGGGGTGAATTATGGGGCGGCGAAGACGGAAGAGGAGATGCGACCAGATGGGGGGGCCTGGGTTTCGATGAAGTTAGTCCCGGTGTCGCCGCCGAATACGGCTCCGCATCAGATTAATGCTTATCAGAGTTGGCAAGGGACGCCAGCGTGTAAGATTTTCATGAACAACCCGGAGAAGGACAAGTGGTATCTGGGTTATAAGGATGGGGGGAAGGGTGGGCCGACGAAGGAAGCGCCTTACACGGTGTCCGTCCAATTTAAGGAGGCGTTTATTTTGACGCACTTTACGATGACCACGGATATGTCGCAGCCGATTTTGCCTGATCGGGATCCGAAATCGTGGGCGGTGCAGGGATCAAATACGGGGAAGGACGATGATTGGACGGACATTTATGTGTGTGATCCTGGGACGCGGACGAAGAGTCCATTTAAGGTGGAGCCCCGGAATGAGACCACCCTGTTTACCTCCTTTAATTCGGCGAGTGTGGAGGGTCGGGTGGATGCGGAGAGTGCGAAGAAGTTGAGTTTGCGATTAAAGGGAAAGAAGTTTGGGAAGCCTGACTTTGAGTTGCCGAAGGCATACAGTTGGATTCGGCTGACGATTTACTCCTGTTTCAACGCCAACGGGATGAGTTATGCGGATTTTAACCGGCCACCGGGCTGTGCGTTGGCGCAGATGGAAATCTTTGGGGTGCCAGCGAATTTCAAGTTTGCGGAGGTCAAGGCGATGGAAGATGCGGCATCGGCGGCCAAGCCATTGAAGCCAGCGGTTTCGAAGTTGCCGTTTGTGATTGGTTACTGGTGTGGACCACCGAAGGCGGAGACGACTTTGGCGCGGTATGAGGAGATCGCGGCGGCGGGGTTTAATGTGGCATTTCCAGCGATCGACGCCTTATGGGCGCCGGTGGGCAAGGAGAATGAGGAGCATAACTTGAAGTATTTGGATTTGTGCAAGCAGGTGGGGATGCGGGCGATGGTTTGGGATGGGGCGATGCCTAAGGGGCAGAGTTGGAAGGCGCCGACGGCGGCGGAGATTCCCGTGATGGAAAAGGCATTGGATGGGATAATCGGGCGATATGCGGGGCAAACGGCGTTATTGGGTTATGTGGTTAATGATGGGCCGAACGATCAAGCGATGGCGCGATTGGCGGTGGTCAACGGGTATTTACTGAAGAAAGATCCTGAGCATTTGCCGTTGATCAATCTCTTGCCGCTCTACGGGTACAAGCCGACAGTGGGGTATGAGGACCATGTGACGAAGTTTTTGGCGGAGGTCAAGCCCGCGATGGTCAATTGGGAGCATCACATGCAGATCCGCGGGTGGCCGCCTCCAGGGGCGGCGGGTTCCTTGGATGAGGGGACTTACTGGACGAATTTGGAGATGATGCGGCAGAAGTCGACGGAAGCGGGCGTGCCGTATGTGCAGAGCATTGTGGCGCTGAAGTATCCTGTGGGGGATCGGACCTTGCGGGAGTGTGGGGAAGTGGATTTGCGTTGGCAAGTTTACACGTCGCTGGCCTTTGGGTGTCGGGGGGTGGAGTATTTCACCTATTGGCCTGCCAAAGAGCTCGCTCCTGGGGATGCGCCTGCTTTGATGACCAAGGATGGGAAGCCAGATAAGAAGTATGAGTATGCGAAGAAGATCAACCTGCGGATTGCCAAATTGGGACCGACGCTGATCAAGTTGGTCTGTACGGGGGCGTATTGTGTGGGCGATCCGTTGCCACCTGGGGGGGTGGAGCTGGCGGATGATGCGCCGGTGAAGAAGGCGGAGGGTGGCCGGGCGGTGGTGGGATGTTTTCACGATGGAGCGGGGAAGCGGTATGTGATGCCGGTGAATCGGACCACGAAATTTATTGTGACCTCGAAGTTGACCCTTGATGGGAAAGCGGAGTCGGTGTCGGAGGTTTCGCAGGATACGGGAGAGTTATTGGAGCCGACGCCCTTGGTGGATGGAGGGTGGTCGGTGCGTCTCCAGCCTGGGGAAGGTCAGCTGTTTTTAATTAACGATAAAAAGTAAGATTTGCGGGAAAATTGTGGGTTATGGATGAAGGATTTGCGCAGACGAGTTGGAGGTTGAGGCGAATCCATTTGATCTGCTGGACTAAATAAGCAAGGATGGCGATTTTTCCCGAATAACCGAACCGAATAGATTATCATCAAATGAATGTAAGAAGATTGCGGGAGTTGAGGCGGGTTGTGCAAATGCTCCTCGTTTTGGGGCTGGGTACGTTTGGGGTTGGGGTGAAGGCAGCGGAGGTGAAGCCTGAGGAGGCGACCAAGGACGCGCCCTACGTGAATAGTTTAGGGATGCGATTTGTGCCGGTGCCGGGGACGCGCTTGCTGGTGAGTGTTTGGGAGACAAGGGTGGAGGATTATCAGGCATTTATCGCCGTTAAACCCCGGGTGTGGCCGAAGCCTGAGTTTGAGCAGGGGGCGAATCACCCAGCGGTGATGGTCAACTTGCAGGATGGCGAGGCTTTTTGCGGCTGGTTATCCGCGCAAGAGAAGCGGCAGTATCGACTTCCGACGGATGAGGAGTGGAGTATGGCGGTGGGGTTGGGGAAAGAGCGTGGAGTGACGCCCGAGGAGCGGAATTTTAAGGCATCGGGGTATCCGTGGGGGAAAGTCTGGCCACCGGTGAAGGGGGCGGGGAATTACGGGCCGAAGTTGGCGGTGGATGAGTTTCCGAAGACCTCGCCCGTGGGGAGTTTTGGGGCGAATGTTTTGGGGATCTTTGATCTGGGGGGAAATGTCTGGGAATGGTGTGCCACGAAATTTACGGAGAAGGGTGAGGAGAGAGTCATGCGAGGTGGGGCGTGGAATGTGGAGAGCGAGTCGGGATTACGATCTTCATCGCGGAGTGGCGAGCTTTCGCATGCCCGTTTTAGCAGTCTGGGTTTCCGGTGTATTTTGGTGCTTCCTGGCAAATAGACTGAACGGCTTTCCCCCTCTGATCTAGATTTTAAAAGTAACCCCAACAACCCCAATCCCTCTGCATTATGGCTTCTAAGATTGACCCTCTCATTTATCAAAAACTCACTGATTTTGCGCAAAGGCGTCGGAACCTGATTCTTCTTCGTGGCGTCCTTGCCACGGTGGGAGTTTTGGTGGCATCGATGATCGTGGTGGGGATGATCGACCTTTTGGTGCCATTTCTTTCGGACACCGCGCGCTGGTTGTTGAGTGGGGCGGCGTATTTGGGGACGGCGCTGGTGGCGTGGATGTATGGGGCGCGGCCGCTCTTGAATTCGCCGAGTGAGCGGGAGATGGCGCGACTTTTGGAGCATGCGGAGCCGAAATTACGGGAGGATTTGTTATCGGCGGTGGAATTGGGGTCGAATGAGGGTGGGGTCTTTGATTCGGCACAATTTCGGGAGTTATTGCAGAAGGATGTGTCGCGTCGGATGGAGAACTTGCAGATTGGATCCTTGCTACCTGTGGCGTTGATTCGTCGATCCTTGCAATTTGCGGGGATCATTGCGGTGATTTTGGTGGGTTTGACGGTGGCGACGAAGATGCGATTGGGGACGCTTTTGGTGCGGGCTTTGGTGCCTGGGCTGGATATTGCGCGGGTCTCGGACACGCGGATTCGGATTGTGGAGCCGGAGGCTGGGGATCGGGTGGTGGCGCAGGGGGACGTGGTGAAATTGGTGGTGGAGATTGAGGGGAAACTGGCGGATCGGGCGCGGATGGAGGCGATTGGGGTGGCGGAGACGCAGAGTATTACGGAGATGAAGCCCTTAGCGAAAGCGCCTCCGGGGACGAAGCGATTTGTGGCGGAGATTAAAGTGGGGCGGAAGGATGTGAGTTATCGGGTACAATCTGGGGATGGGCGGACGAGTTATTACAAGTTGACGGCGGTGGCGCGGCCGGTGGAGACGGAATTTGAGAAGACCTATGTTTATCCGACTTATGCGGGGATGAAAACGGCCACGGTGAAGGAGGCGAGTGGTGGGGTGGGGGCATTGCAGGGGACGGAAGTGGATTTAAAGATCACCACCAACCAGAAGGTGAAGAGTGGGGTTTTGAAGATGGATGCGGGGAATCAGAAGGTGGAGATTCCGCTGGTGGTCTTGGCGGACGGGAGATTGGGGGCGCGGATTCCCATTAAAATTTCGGGGAATTACCGGTTGGATTTGGTGAGTGCGCAGACGGGATTTCAGAATCAATTTAGTCCTGAGTATGAGATTCGGGCGCAGGCAGATTTGCGGCCGACGATCGTGCTTGGGGAACCGGAGAATGATTTGATTTCGCCTGCGAACGAGTTGGTGAAGATTGTGGGTCGGGCGACTGACGATGTGGGATTGGCGAAAGTTTCGCAGATGATCCGGGTGAATGAGGGGGCATGGAAAGAGGTGATTTTGGATAAGAATCCTGGGAAAGAGAAGCGGGTGCAACGGGATTGGGATATTTTTGAGGAAGGGGTGAAGGAGGGGGATTTGCTGACGACCAAGCTAGTGGCGACGGATTTTGCGGGGAACACGACGGATTCGCGGACCTTGCAGATCAACGTGGTGGCGGCGGGCTTTGAGATGAAGCGGCTGAGTTCTTTGAAGGAATGCGAGGCGCTGTATACGGCATTGAAGGCGTTGGTGGCGTCGGCGGAGGTTTTGGGGAATGCGTCTGGGGTGGCGAGTGAGAAGTCGGCGGAAGTGGAAGTGGACGCGCCGAAGGCGAAGAAGGCGTCGGGCGGGTTGCCTGGGGCGTTGGAGGACTTTGAGTTGAAGCTTTCGGAGGCGTGGATGGCCTTGAATGTGCCGTTGCGGGGATTGCCTGGGAATCATCAGAGTGCGGACTTGGTTTTATTGGGGCAGATGCTTAGTCAGATTAACAGTAGTGAAGTGCCGAAGGTGAGGCGGATGGTGGATTTATGGGAAGCGGAGCCGGGAGCAGCGGGGTCGAGCGAGTGGCTTGGGCAAGTGGCTGGGACGGTGAAGACGATCAAGGCGATGAGTTTGATCGCTCAGGAAACCGCTCATTTGATGTTGAGTGGGGAAGAGATTGATGCATCGGCGGAGTTGGGGATGGTGCTGGGGATGGAACAGGGGCGGATTTTGGACAAGGGGAAAGTGGCGAAGACGCCTGAGGAGTGGACGAAGATTGCCACCCGATTTAAGACCGTTTTGAGTACGGGCAAGAATGTGGAGACCGTCTTGGATTACATTGCGGCTCGGGGGATTCCCTTAGGCGTGTTGGCTCGGGGGATTGCGGACACGATGATTCACGAGCGGGAAACCATTCAGACGGAGCTTGAGGGCACGACTGCGGACAAGCCGATTCAGGCGATTTTGGATCGCTATGCGAACGCCATTCGGACGCAGACGGGGAAATCGTTTGATGCTCGGGCGGAGTTGGCGGGAAAACTGATTGCCACGCGGTTGCGGTTGCCTGCTGAGCCGACGAAGATGCCCCGGGGATTGGTGGCGGTGAACCATCGGGATTTGAGTGAAGAGATCGATGCGGTGGCGAAGAACATTGCGATGTTGCGGTTGGATCAGGCGGCGGTGGCGAAGATTCCTTCGCTGACGCCCAAGCAGCGGGAGGCGATGGTGGTGGCGATTTGGCGGACGCGGGGCGATGTGTTTAAGACCCACGCGGATTTGGAGGAGTTTCGGAAGTCATCGGACACGGCATTTGTGGGTGATCTGCGTCGGGCGACCGTGGCCTTGCCCGCCCTGCTAGGACTGGCGCAAACGGGGAAAGCGGAGTCGGTGGAGGCGAAGTTGGAGGAATTGGATCAGAGTTTACGGATTTTGGCGGGGGGCCATTATTTGGAGGAATTGGGTGCGGGATTGACGGGATTAGCGGCGCGGGAGCGGTGGGAGTTGCGGGCGCCGCAAGCGCGGACGAGTGTGACCCGGGATTGGGCGTGGATTGCGACGCGGTTGCACATGCTTCCCGAGCAATTAAAGGCCTTGGAAGTGCAGGATAAAGAGGGGCGAGCGGCGGTGGAGAGTGTGGCGGAGATGGTGAAGGAAGTGAATATGAGTGGGCCCTTTGTGAAGGCGAGTTTGGAGATGGGGAGTAGGGGCAAGCTGGATCGGGCGCCCGAGAGTGTGCGTCGGGAGGTGGAGATGTTGGCGGGGAAAGTGCGCTTGATGCAGGCGAGTTTGCGGAAGCCGATGGATGCGGCGAGGAAGACCTTAGCGAAATTGACGCCGAAGATTAGTGAGTTGGCCTTGGCCTTGGCGAAGGAAGAGGCGGCGTTGAAGGTTTTGTCGGTGGCGCAGGTCGAGCAAGCGAGTAAGGCGACGGTGGAAGCGAACCATGATCGGACGGTCCCGCAGGTGGTCACGCAGCACGATTTAAATTTGCGGATTGATACCTTGAAGGATTTGATTCGTGCGGATGCCAATGAGCAGAACATTTTGCAGAAAGATCAGCGGGAGAGAATGCGGGATGCCAATGATGCGTTGGCCTTGTTGAAGGATCCGCCACCTCGGGCGGAGCAGGCGTTGCTCGATGCGACGGTGGCGGAGGAGGTTCTGCGGCAAAAGACCGAACTGGAGACTGCGGTGGAGCAGGAGGGAAAGATTGTCGATGCCTTGAATCTAATTGGGAAGAATTATGCGGCCTTGGAATCGGGGAAAGTGCCTGAGGAGACGCGGATGGCGTTGCGAGCGGTGGAGAAGGAAGAGGGAATCAAGGCCCAGATTGATGAGGAGTTTGCGAAGGCCTCGATGCTGGAGAAGATGGAGAAGCAGAATGCCAAGGATTTGCTTAAGGAATTGGAGGCGAAGCTGGCGACGAATCCTGAGATGCGGAAGGAATTGGATGCGATTTCGAGGAATGCTTTGGGGTCGGCGTTGGATAAGCTCCAGAGTGCGACTCAGGACGAGGCGAAAGTGGCGAAGCGGGTGGGGGAGGAGACGGCGAAGTCGAAGAACCCCAAGACCAATCTGTCGGCGTTGGAGGCGGCGAGGTTGGCGGCGAGTCTCTTTAAAGAGGCGAAGGTAGCCGCGGAAGGGGTGGCTGGCCAATTGCAGAAGGCGGAGAATAAGCCTGCGCAAGACAAGGCGAAGCTGGCCGTGGATAAGGCGGGGCCGACGATGGTGGCGGCGGATGCTTTGGTGGGGGTGGCGGAGCAGTTGGATAAAAGTTCGGCGGTCAAGGACGTGGTGAAGTTTGCCTCGGTGGTCGTCGAAAAGGCGGAGTTTATGATTGCGCTAGCGGGAGGTTTTAACGGGGAGATCAGCCAGGCGGGGCAGTTGGCGAAAGCGGAGGCGGTCAAGGGGGGAGCGCAGAAAGACGCCAATGGGCAAGCGGATACTTTGGCGACGCTCTCGGCGCAGAAAGTGGCGTTGTCGATCGAGGCGGCGCGGCAAGCCCAGAACGCGGCTCGGGAGGCGGCGGAACAAGCGACCGCGATGGCCAAAAATCCTGATGGGGCGCCGGTGAACAGTAAATTGGCGTTGGCATCGCTGGATCAAGCGCCTGTGGAGGCGAAGGCCAACGAGGCGGCGGCTGAGGTGGCGAGGGCGTCGAGGCACGAGAAGCGGTTGGAGAATACGGATTTGGGGAAGAAGTTTGAGGAGCTGGCGAAGAAGATCGATGAGACGGCCAAGGGTGAAGTGCCGGCGGCGGAAAAGGCGCTCAAGGAGACGAAGAATCCTGGGGAAGTCTTGGCGCCTGTGGAGAAGGCTCGGGATGAGTTGGCGAAGAATGCCAAGGATTTGAAGGAAGCGGTGGAGTTGCCGAAAGGGGAAGAGCCTGTGCCCGGGGAAAAGCCCGCCGCTGGGGAGAAGCCTGTGCCTGGGGAAAAGCCCACTGGGGAAAAACCTGCTGGGGAAGAGGCTGTGCCTGGAGAAAAGCCTGCGCCCGGGGAGAAGCCTCCCGGTGGAGAGAAACCTCCCGGTGGAGAGAAACCTCCCGGTGGAGAGAAACCTCCCGGTGGAGAGAAGCCCCCCGGTGGGGAGAAGCCTCCCGGTGGGGAGAAGCCTGCTGGTGGGGAGAAGCCTGCTGGTGGGGAGAAGCCTGCTG
>JBAWZW010000108.1:0-8816 GCA_037142835.1 Verrucomicrobiota bacterium | reverse complement strand
CACCATCTCCGCTCCCTAACCCATTCCCCGACTTCCCCCTCAGACCTTCCCGCTCAACCCAAAGGCATCGTGCGCCAACTGCGCCGCCTCATTGATCTTCTCCTCATCAATAATCACCGCCGTCTTAATTTCACTCGTCGAAATTAACTGAATATTAATCCCCCCAACACTCATCGCCTCAAATAATCGAGCCGCCACCCCGCTGTGCGAACGCATCCCAATCCCCACCACCGAAAGCTTCGCAATCCCCTCCTCCGTCACCATATCCTTCGCCCCAATCTCTTTCATCACGCTGTTCACCGCCGCTTGCGCCTTCGGCAACTCATCCTTGCTCAGCGTAAACGAGATGTCGTTCGTATCCCCAACACTGTCACTCTGCACGATCATATCCAAAATCACCTGCGTCGCCGCCAACGCACTGAATATCTTCGCCGCCGTCCCCGGTCGGTCCGGCACCTGCCGAATCGTCACCTTCGCTTGGTTCCTCTCAATGCTAATTCCCCGCACAACAACATTTTCCATATCTTCAGTTTCTTCCGTAACGATTGTTCCAGGATGATTGTTAAATGAATTCCTCACCTCAAAAACTACCCCAAATTTCTTCGCAAATTCTACGCTCCGCGATTGCATGACTTTCGAGCCACTCGACGCCATCTCCAGCATCTCGTCATAACTAATCGCCTCAATCTTCCGCGCCGTCGGCACGACCCTCGGGTCACACGTATACACCCCATCCACATCCGTAAAAATTTGGCAAATATCCGCCTTGATCGCCGACGCAATCGCAATCGCCGTCAAATCACTCCCCCCTCGCCCAAGCGTCGTCACCCGACCCTCCGCCGTCTCCCCCTGAAACCCCGCCACAATCACGATCTCCTCATTGTCCAAATGGGTGTGAATTTGTTTGGGCGTCAGATTGGCAATCTTCGCCCGCGTATGCAACCCGTCCGTGATGATCCCCGCCTGCGCCCCCGTCAGCGAGACCGCCTTCTTCCCCATCCCGTGCACCGCCATCGCCAACAAAGCAATCGTCGTCTGCTCCCCAGTCGAAAGCAGCACATCCATCTCCCGCTCATCTGGATGCGGCGAAACCTGCTTCGCCAACCGAATCAACCCATCCGTCACCCCACTCATCGCCGAAACCACCACCACCACCCGATGCCCAGCCTCCTGGGTGGCAATCACCCTCCGCGCCACATCAAGGATCCGCTCAGGATTACCTACCGAAGTTCCACCATATTTCTGAACAATTAAACTCATTGGAAAAGTCGGCCATCATTCCCATCCCCATCCCACCTGTCAACCTTCACCCTTCGCAAAAATATCTCCCCCATCTACTTCCCCCCAGCCCAAATCACCGCGTTTTTCAAAAGCGTCTGATACTCCGCCAAATCATGCGCCCGGGCATCGTGCCCCAAAGTAAACCCCACCACCCGCGCCTTCGGATGCTTGACCACATAAACCTGCGGGAAAACTTTCGCACTCTTCCGGCTCGTCGCCGTCACCAAAACCTCAATCGGCGTCGCCGCAGGATCCGCGTTGTAGTTATAAAGCTCATCCGTAATCTCAAATTCCCCAGTCACCCCCTTGGTGATCGGATGCTCCGCATTCGCCACTTTCACCGTAAATGGCCCCAACGCATCGTGACCTCGCGTCCCACCACCAATGATCTCCTTGTTCCACTCAGGAAAGTTTCTCCACGCGTACCAGTTCCCAGGATGATGCGCGATAATCCCACCCCCACGATTCGCATACCCCAGCAACGCCTTCTTCGTCGCCACACTGATCGGCTGGTTCGCACTCATCACCAAGACGTCCACCCGATCCAGAATCGCCCCCATCCCATTGAGATTCTGCGTGAAATCCACCCAACCTGCCACTTCCCCAATGGTCACTTTATCCGTTCCCCCAAAGAACTTTACAAAGTCATGCGACGATCCCCCACCCACAATCAAGACCCGTGGCCCCTTCGCGGGACGCTCCGCTGGGGGCTCAGGAACGACATCGCTAAACTGTGGCTTAAATCCCGCATCCTCATCCACCACGGTCTCCGTCGCACTCGACTTCACCGAACCACCACCACCACCACCCGCCAACTCCGCCGTAATCCCCACAATCGTCGGCACGGCACTCGTCCCAAAACTCTCCAAAACAATCCGCTCAATCTCCATCGGCGCTCCCAACGACTTCGTAAACCACCGCATCTGATGATCCTTCACCAACCCATCCGCATACTTCGATCCCGGCACATCCACCCGAGCAATGTAATCCGAAAATTCCGTGCCGTTCTTGCACACAAAGGTCTCACTCGCCCCACTCACAGGATAAATCGTAATCTTCAACACTTCACTCGTGTCCTTGTTGTTCTGCTGAAAACCCCAACCCGTCACCCCACCAAGGAAATGCAACCGATCCGCCTTAAATCCTCCCACTTTGACCTCGACCTTCTGCGGCATCGTCTGGGCCACCGATCCTCCGGGTCCACCCTTCAACACGACAATGTTTGATCCCCCAGCCGCCTTTTCAGGCGCCACCACACTAAACGGAATCCCCTCCACGGTCACCGTTCCCACTTTGTTGAAGTCAAACGATTCCCCCTTCGCCACCGCACTGTTGTAAAGCCCACGACCCGTGTTCGTCGTAAAGGCCCCCTTCAAATCAAGCACCCGAAATTTCCCCCCATCCACACTCTGCATATAAGCGATGATATCCCTTAATGCCTCTCCCCCAAGACTCTCAAAACCTTCAGGCATCAACGAGCGTGCCGTGTTCACCCGAGTTTTTAAATCCCCCACCTTCACTTCCTGTACCCCAGCCAAACTCCGCAAGGTAATGCTCGCCGCGTTCTCCGACGCAATCACCCCAGCATAAAATTGCCCGTCTTTCGTCTCCAAATTCCAGGTGTAAAAGGTCGGGTCCACTTCCGCATTCGGATCGATAATCGTCCCCAATAACTCCGCCGCCCCATGCGATCCCATCCCCGTTAACCCCGGCCCAATCTCCGCTCCCCCGTCCCCAAATCGATGGCAAATCGCACACGAAGTCGTGAAAAGTGCCTTCCCCTTCACAGGATCACCCTTCCCCTCCACCACGGGCAACAATTTCGCAATCGCCTCTTTCTTCGCCTTCGCCAAGGGGCTCAGTTCGGTCAATAACTCCGTCGCTTTCTTCGCCACCCCCTTGTCAGGGTGCGTCCGCAATCGACCCGCCGCCGTCGGCCCTAGGGTCGTAACATCCACCCCATTCGCCTTCAAGACATCCAAAAATGCCAAAGTCCAATCCGCCCGCTTGACCAAGGTATCAAACGCCACCCCTTGCACCTCCTTCGGCAATTTCCCATACCCAGCCGCCAATGCCGCCCCCACACTCGCATCATCCGTCTCCCCAAGCGCCCCAATCAACCCACGCTGAAATCCTAAACTCCCCCCCGCCGCCAACTGCTTGACCACCGCAGGCAAAATCAACGGATCGCTCCCCCGTAACCCAATCAAACTCCGCGCCGCCGCTAACCTCACCCCATCATCCGCTTTCCCATCCGCCACGGTCGCCAACAAGCTCCCCGATAACTTCACCACTTCCCCCTTCAAGACCCCACCCTTATCCCACTTCGCCGCCAACGGCAAAACACTGGCATTCGCCCCACTCAAAAGCAACTGGGCCAACGCTTTCGATAACTCGGGCGTCATCACGGGCGCTTCCTTCAACGATCTCCCCAGTCGATCCAACATCGCCCCCTTCAACGCATCCGCACTCGCTGGTTTTCCCGCCAACGCCACCACCAATTTCGCCGCCCCCAACACGTCGTTCTTTCGCCCAATCGCATCCGCTAACTGCGCCACCAATGGCGCCAATGGCCCAGGATCCGCACTGTCCAACGCCGCCGCAATACACGCCGCAGGATTCTGCGATGCCGCTCCCACCGCCGCACTCCTCTGAAAGTCATCGTCAAATTTTCCCCACGCCCCAATCAAGGCCTTCGCCGCTCCATCACTAAAACTTCCCCCACCCATCGCCCGCAACGCCGCCAATCGCACCGACCCATCGCTGTCATTCAATAACCGCGCCACTCCACCCTCCTTATCCCCAATCTCTTCCAAAACATTCGCCGCGTTCCGCCTCACCCCAGCATCCGCATCCGCCAACAGCGAAATCGGTAACCCCACCCCGCCAATCCCCAACCGCCCCAATGTCCACATCCCCGCAATCTTCGCGTCCGCTCCCCCACTCTTCATCACCGCCATCACCGCCTCTTCCGTGTCCCCACCCGTGCCCTTTTCCACCAGCAATCGACTCGCCGTCATCCGCACCCGCGCATTCCCATGCCCCAACGCCTTCGCCAATTCCCCAACACTCGCCTTCGATAAATCAGGCACCACAACCTTCTTCGCCGCTTGATGATCCATCCGCCAAATCCGTCCAAAATAATGATCCCGATCCGGCCGCACCGCTGCGTTTACCTTATTATGGTCAGGCCCACGCGTGTCGTTGTGAATCACCGCCTGATTGTAAAAATCCCCAATATATAACGCCCCGTCTGGCCCCACCCGAGCCTCGATCGGACGCCACCACATGTCCTTGCTCCGAATAAATTCCGTCTCCTCCCGACCCGCTTGCTTAGCCGCCGTATAAGTACTCCCCTTCGGCGTCAAATGCGAGTGATGCACAATGTTGATCGTCGGCTCGGTGCAAAAATAATCCCCGTTATACTCCGCTGGCCACGTCCCCCCATCATAAATCGCGCACCCCGCCGCCGCCGTAAACGATCCCACCCAATCAATCTGCACATACGCCATCTGCTCCCAAGTCATTGCGGGAAAGGTCTTCAACGCCTTCTCCACCACACTGAAACTCGAGGTGTTCCCCACTTTCCCACGCGCCAACGCGTACTCAGGCAACATCGTCTGCATCAACACATCCCCACACGTCGGTTGCGTCCAAAACATCCGGTTGTCCCCCGTAATCGATAACCCCCACGTATTGCTCCCCTTCGAACTGTATTGCTCAAATGCCGACCCGTCGGGCTTGAATCGCACCACCCCATCCCCCATCCGCCCAAACTTCTTCGACCCATCGCCACTCGTCACCTCCCCCTTGCTATACCCGTGCGTCGCGTAAATCCATCCGTCCCAACCCCATCGCGGATTGTTAATCACCGCATGCGTGTCCATCGTCCCCAACCCCGTATACAATTTCTCCACCTTATCGCACTTCCCATCCCCATCCGTATCTCGCAACCACAAAATGTCCGGTGCCTGAGTCACAATCACCCCGTCCTTGTAAAAGACCAATCCCGTCACCAAATCCAACCCCTCATAAAACACCACTTTCTTATCCGCCACCCCATCCCCATCCGTGTCCGTCAAAATACTCACTTTATCCAACCCCTTCCGATCCTGTGCCCCCGTCTCAGGTGCCACCCCACCGTGATCTTTCCACTCCTTGCTCCGATAATCAGGACGCATCCCCCGACGACCATTCGGATACTCCGGCGTCTCCGCCACCCACATCCGACCCGCCGCATCCCAATCGAAATTCATCGGCTTCGTAATCAGCGGTTCCGCCGCCACTAACTTCAAATTAAAGTCGGGGTGAATCTCCAACGCCTTCAAAGTATCCGCGGGCCTCTGCGGTCCACCCTCAGGATAGGTCAACGCCGCCAACTCCTCTGGCTTCAAAAATTCATCCACTTTCTCATGCTTCGCTACCCACGAAATCGATCGCAATAAAATCGCCCGATATTGCGGCTTCTCAAAGGTAAAATAGAGATGCCCAGGAATGCTCACCACCGCCCGATACGGCACCGCTCCACCCTCCGCCGTCTTCTCATAGGCCCACATCTGTGGCTGAATATCAAAGACTTGCGCCTTCCCCCCTCCACCCTTCCCCCCACGACCATTCGGCGTGTAGCTCGTCGCCAAGACCCGGATGTCTGGCGCCAAATCCATGTCGTAGTAAATCTCGTCGTCGATCAGAAAATTCGACGCCCCCCGCGTAATCGGATGCCCCCCACCCACTTGCTGGTTCTCCGTGTAATACAAATCCATCTTCCCTTCCTTCCACTTCGTCTTCCCAGGAACCCACGCTCCCCCGATCACCGACTTCCACCACGGCGGATCATTGCTCACCGCCGCCGTATGAATCACCACCAACCCTCCACCCCGCTTGATATACGTCTCCAAATTCCCCTTCTGCTCAGGAGTCACATTCCCCCCATCCTGCGCATACATCACCAACACATCCGTCCGCCCCAACTGCTCCGCCGTCGGCCAGTCCATCGCCCCATCCGTCACCATCCCCCGATCCGCCAACAACGTCTTCCACTCATTTAAAAATTTCTCGTGCTCATGCGCGTTCGGCCCATGCGACTTCTTCCCCCCACGAATAAATACCCGCAACGGCTCCGCCTCCGCAAACACCGACACCCCCAAAAGAAGAAGAAAAACCAAGAGTCGTTTCATAGTGTGTATCAAAGTAAACCGTTGAGAAATTATTAGGCACTCTACAAAAGCTCCCTACCACTTTCGGTCAAGCCGTTTCCTCCAAACTCACTTCCAAAATGCCCCCCATAACTGCCCGTATCCCCCCGCATCCAACCACAAAATATCCCTGGCTTCCGCCTCACTCGGCTCCCACGTCCCCTTCGGTAATCCCTTCGAAAATTCCACCCGCTCAAATCGCACGACCATCTGCCACCCTCCCCTCACCAACGAAAATCTCCCCGGCAGCCCATCCCCCTTCACCCAAACCCTTGCCGCCCAGTCTTTCTCCTTTAACCCCTTCGCTAGCTCAGGCATCAAAAATAAATCCATTACCCGACACCCCTCACCATCCAATTTCTCCACCCCCACATCCTCAATCCGAAAAAGCATCGCCAAAAATCCCAACTGCTTCTCCCCCACTGGCAACCCAAAATTCCCCAACTTCGCCCCCTTCTCCGCCACCGGCAATTTCCCCGCTTTCCCCAAAATCTCCTTCGCCCTCGACCCCGGCCAAACCCAAACCTTTTCCCCACTCCGACACACCACCAATTCCTCCCCCATCACCGGCGCCCGCATCCGCACTTTATCAGGATATTCCATAACCAACTCCGCCCTCGTCCCCACCAACTCCGCAGGCAACCCCGTCAACCGCTCCAACTTCACCCCCAAAATCATCCCCCGGTCCCCTGCTCCCTTCCCCTCGTTACTAAACACTCGACCAAATGGCTGGATCATCTTCGCCACCACATCATAACGGTTCTCCACCGCCCCCACCCAACCCACACTCATCCACCCCAAAATCATCCAGCATATAGTCTTCACACCCCTCACTCTCTCCTCTTCCACTCACTTTGGGAATCGCTTTTTCCCTCCAATCTTCCCTTTAAATTTCCTCACACTTCCTCTATTCATCCACCACTCCTCATGGCGGCTTCGCTCTTTCCCACTCTCCTCGCTAGCTCCGGTAGCTCTAGCCTCATCTTCGCCTTCGAACAGTCCACCACCCCAGGTCGACTCATCCTCCTCTCCCTCTTCTTCGCCTCCATCTTCAGCTGGACGGTCATGATCACCAAATTCCGCATCATCCGCCAAGCCCAACGCCGCCGCACCCAATTCCTCACCCTCTTTCGCACCAATCGCCAACCCCTCCGCATCTATGCCGATCGCCTCCGCTTCCCCGGCGCCCCCCTCTTCGCCGTCTACCAAGCAGGTTGCCAAGAACTCACTTTCCAACTCCTCGGCTCCGCTGTCGTCGACGAAACTTTCCGCGATCGCCTCCTCTCCTCCCCACGCATCTCCCCAGCCCAAATGCGCGTGGTCACCAGCGCCATGGAACGCGCCGTCGGCGAAACCGCCCTCACCCTCGAATCCCAAATGATCGTCCTCGCCACCGCCGTCAGCGGCGCCCCCTTCCTCGGTCTCCTCGGCACGGTCTGGGGCGTGATGGAAACCTTCGGCGATGTCGCCGCCGCCGGCTCCGCAAACCTCGCCGCCATGGCCCCAGGCGTCAGCGCCGCCCTCATCACCACGGTGACCGGTCTCCTCGTCGCCATCCCCGCCATGTTCGGCTACAATTACCTCGTCACCACTCTCCGCGCCATCATCGTCGGCCTCGATAACTTCGCCGCCGAACTCGCCTCGGAATTCGAACACCAATACGTGGATCATGGCCCTCGCGGCCAAGCCCCTGAGTAATCCTCATCGCCCCACCCCATGCGTCGCTTCTCCGATCGTCAAAGCCTCCAAACCCTCAGCGAACTCAATGTCACCCCCATGCTCGATCTCGCTTTCGTTCTCCTCATCATCTTCATGATCACCACCCCCCTCATGGAAAATAGCGTGGATCTCGTCATCCCCTCCTCCTCCGCCGCACCCCACGCCGCCGACCCCCATGCTCTCCAAACCATCGCCATCGATCGCTACGCCAAAATCGAACTCAATGGATCCCCCGTCGAACTCTCCCTCCTCGAAGTCCAACTCCTCAACCTCACCCTCTCCCAACCAGACGTCGCCGTAGTCATCCGCTCCGATCGCGAGCTCCCCGTCCAAAAACTCATCGAGCTCCTCGATGCCGTCAAACGGGCCAAAATCACCAAGGTCGGGGTGGTCACGAACCCCAACCAACCCTAAATCCCGCCTCACCCCAAAATAATGCCCGAGGTTGCTTCTTTCCCACGAACTCTCCTCGTCGTCTTCACCGTCCACCTCGGTCTCCTCGCCTCTCTCGTCGCCCTCAACCAATGCCAATCCCCCACAAAGCCCGATCAAGTCCACTGGCTCGACGGCGGCTCCCTCGGCGGCAACGATGCCCCCGCTGATTCCTCCCCCCAAGACGCC
>JBAWZW010000107.1:0-9021 GCA_037142835.1 Verrucomicrobiota bacterium | reverse complement strand
GGTCAATAAATTCTTTCGCGGATTTTTAGCGGTGCTAGGAAGGTCCGCATGATCCGCAGAGCCTTTGGCAAAGGAGCCAATGGCCTGCCGAGCGTCTAAGCGGAAATTGAAGCGTCGCCCGAGCTGAGCCGCAGGGTGAAAAGCGGTCAGCAATAACTCATCATGGGGAGACCGGCTTGGCCAGTTCCTTCCCCGCTTTCTCCGCCTCTTCCACGAACATCACTCCCAGAGGAGTGAGCCGGCCCAGCCAGAGTGCTCCGAATTTCACCTCCGGAAACCCCTTGAGCGGGAGCGACCGAATCCCGCGCGCCAGTGGAACACTTGGCGTGCCAAAAGCGAGGCCCACCCCGAAGCCCTCCAGCACATAGCGGCTCACGAGTTCCAGACCCGGAACTTCCACTGCGGGAAACCATTCGATCTTGCGCTTCTGGAGCTCCGACTGAAAAAGGCGTGCCAGCGTTTCCTCTGCTGGAACCGTGATCAGGGGTAAATCAATCCGGTCGCGTTCCAGGATGTCCGCGGCTTGCGTAATCCGGCTTTTCTCCTGCACCAGAAGCATCATCGGCAGTCGAACAAGCTCGCGCCAGTGCATGCCTTCCGGACGTTTACCGCTCAGCGTGCACAAACCGATTTCCACGGACTGCTGCTGAAGTTGCTCGATGATCTGTCTCTCGGTGCCGGGGCTGAGGCTGAAATGAAAACCGCGCATCCGCTTCTTCATCTGTTTGAGCAAGTTCGGCAGGTAGTCGCGCTGGACAATCTCGGGAGTTCCGATTCGCAATCTTTTGTCCGCGCCTCCCCGGATTCTCTCGCCCAGCTTATCGAGTCCACCGAAGAATGGAGCGGCGAATTCAAAAAGTTCTGCGCCCTCCTTGGTGAGACTGAAAGGCCTGCGGTGGAAGAGGATGACCCCCAGTGAATCCTCAAACTGCAAAATCTGCGCGCTGATGGCCGGTTGCTGGATACCGTAGGGCATATGGCGCGCCGCCGCGCTGACGCCCGCGTGCTTCGCGACGTAGTAGAAGAGCTCTAGATGGTGGACGTTCATGGCTGCCAAAAGGAGTGCGATACTATTGAGGAAATCAATGTTGCGCCACATTTAATCAATTGGACGTGCGAACCCCAAATAATAGTCTTGGAAGATCTTAACCGCCTTCTCATATGCCCCAGATTATCCTTCTACTCCTCGGCCTGATCGTGTTGTTGATCGTCCTCCCAATATTCTCATTCATCAAATCAAGGGATGCTCTGGAACAAAGCAGACATCTACCATCTCTTCGGAGGGAATCCGGGCGGCGCCTTGGTCGCCTGCGGCTGATGGCGCTCATCACCGCCACGACCTTCCTTCTCGCAGTTCGGCTCCATGCGTTGGTCGTCGCGGTTCTCGGGATCCTCGGCGGTTTTCTCGCCTCGATTTTTGCAGCACTGGCCAAGACAATCCGCTCGGACTCTTCGGCTACATCACCCTTCTCGACATCGGTCTGCTCATGGTCGCCCGCGTGCGGAAATGGTTCTTCCTCGCCACCCTCGGCGCGGCGTGCACGATCCTCATGCAGTTCGCATGGTTTGCTGATTCCTTCGAGAGTGGCCGCTACTTCGAAGGCCTGGCGACTTGGACGCCCATCGCCATTGGCGCGGCGTTCATTGCCCTATTGTTGATCGCGGCATTCCGCACCAAGCAGGATGAAAGTGGCGACCGACATCCCGGCGTTGCGGCGATGACGCTCCGCGGTTCAGCCTTGTTCTTGGCTTTCCTCTTTCTCGGCTAAACGGTCAGCGTTCATCACAGAGAGATTTTCCCAACTTTTGCTATTCTTTTATCCAGATTAATCGAGTATCGTCAGACCCCCTAATCCCCCACTCATCCACCCAGTCTTGATCCCAAAAAACACCCGCATCTCGCCACCTCCACTCCCTTATGACCCGCTTCCTCCTTCGTTGCTTCTCCTCAATCTTCGGAAACTTCTCCTGGAAACCACCCACTTGGGCCTCCAAAATCCAGCCACGCTACCTCGCCGCCGCCCTCGTCGCTTTCTCGATCGCTTGGACTGCCAATCAGGCCTACCTCCACTGGCAAAAAAAACAACCTCACCCCATCAAGATCAGCGTCCGGGCCCTCGCCCCAAATGTCGCCAAACTCATAGAAAATCCCACCCCAGATTGTCTAATGATTCGATTTGGTGCCTCCGTCGCCAAATTAGATACCCCCTACAACACCCCCATCACCTCCGGTATCACCCTCTCCCCCAATCGCGAAGGCGTCTGGTCTTGGTCCAGCGACACCAGCCTCGTCTTTCATCCCAAAGCAGACTGGCCCGCAGGCCAAAAATATCAAGTCAAGCTCAGCCCCTCCCTTTTTCCCCAAAATACCCTGCTCGATCACTCGGTTGTCGACTTCACTACCCCACCCTTAGCCGCTTCCATTTCCAACATCGAGTTCTACACCGATCCCACCGATCCCACGATCAAGCAAGTCGTCACCACCCTCTCATTCACCCATCCCGTCGAACTCGACACCCTCAAAAAATTTCTCAACATCCAGATGATCGGGGACTCTCCAGTCTTCAAAAAAGGCGTCCCGCAATTCACTGTCACCCTCGGTCTCAACCAGCGCCTCGCCTATCTCCGCACCTCTCCACTCATCCTTCCCGAACACGAAGACTTCCTCAAAGTCACTCTTGCCAAAGGACTTACTCCCATCAATAGCGCCTCGCTCACCACTTCCGACCTCTCTCAAAAAATCGTCATCCCAGACATCGCCAGTTTCTTTAAAATTACCTCCACAGAAACTCAACTCATCCGCAATCCCAACGGCGATCCCGAACAAATCCTCATCGTCGCCACCACCGGTGCCGCCAAGTCCGAAGACATCCAAAAAGCCCTCCGCATCTTTCATCTTCCCAAAAATGACGATGAACCTTGGAAATCTCCCCAGGAAATCGATGAGGAAATCCTCAAAAAATCGATCCTCCTCACCTCCACCGTCGTCCCTTCCAACAAGGAAAACTCCGAACTCCACACCTTCCGCATCACCCTTCCCGCAGGCGGCCAAGTCTACCTTGCCATCGCCAAGGGTCTCAAAGCCTTCGGCGGTTTCACCCTCGGCGCAGACTACGCCACGCTCGTCACCATCCCCGAACTCCCCAAAGAAATCGAAATCCAAGGAGACGGCGGCATCCTCGCCATCAGCGGCGAACGCAAACTCTCCGTCCGCTCCCGCGGCATTCACGAAATTCAGTACCAAATCGGTCGCGTCCCCGCCAATCAGATCAACCACCTCGTCAGCCAAACCTCCGGCGAATTCCAAAATCCCTCCTTCAGAAACTCCCACTTCACTCAAGAAAACATCGCCCGCATCGCCACCGAACGTCAGCCCATCAAATTTAAAGATAAATTTAAACCAAACTTCTCCACTTTCGACTTCACCAAACATCTCGCCGCTAAGTCCCCAGACGGCACCGCCATACACGGCCTCTTTTTCCTCCAAGCCTCAGAATATCTCCCCAAAAAAGTAAAAAAAACCGCCACGTCCCCAGACGAGCCCGCCGAGGAGGCCAAAGACGAAGATCAACGAAATCCAGACCGCTACGATCCGAACGATTACCGCAACGAAAGCGTCTCCGACGACGAAAGCGCCCCAACTGCTACCGAACGATTCATCCTCATCACCGATCTCGGAATGATCGTCAAAGAAAATGCCGAAGAAAGCCAAGACGTCTTCATCTCCTCGATCAAAACAGGTCTCCCTCTCGCTGGTGTCACCATCGAAATCCTCGGAAAAAATGGCGTCCCACTCGTCTCCGCTATCACCCAAACCGATGGACGCGTCCACTTCCCCTCGCTCGGACACCCCACCAACGAAAAAAAACCCGTCGCCTTCATCGCCCGCCTCGGCACCGATCTCGCCTTCATGCCCTACGCCCGCGAAAATCGCCTCCTCAACTTCTCCCGCTTCAATATCGGGGGCGTCGAAAGTCGCTCCAACTCCGAACTCGATGCCTTCGTCTTCACCGAGCGCGGCATCTACCGCCCCGGCGACGAAATCCACGTCGGCATCCTCATCAAACAACGCGACTGGGCAGGAAAGCTCGACGGACTCCCCATCGAAACCGAAGTCACCGACGCCAAAGGCACCAGCGTCCAAATTCGTAAAATCGCCCTCCCATCAATGGGCTTCGCCGACCTCTCCTACCAAACCACCTACCAATCCCCCTCCGGTGACTACACCATCAGCGCCTATCTCATCCGCAAC
Organism: Verrucomicrobiota bacterium; assembly: GCA_037142835.1. Classification (GTDB taxonomy): domain Bacteria; phylum Verrucomicrobiota; class Verrucomicrobiia; order Chthoniobacterales; family Chthoniobacteraceae; genus Chthoniobacter. The sequence continues at coordinate 4,769 of JBAWZW010000107.1, read as the reverse complement.
GGAAAACGCGATGTCCTCCTCGGCGATACCACGGTGATCGTCAAAGATTTCCTCCCCGACCGCATGAAAATCGTCTCCACACTCACCCAAAATGGGACGGCACTCTCCACCCAACCCAAATCAGGCTGGATCACCCCTCAAGACATCCACGCCGACATCTCCCTCCAAAACCTCTACGCGACTCCCGCCACTGATCGGCGCATCAAAGCCCATTTCACCATCTCCGCCGCCACCTTTCACTTCGACGAATTTAAAGACTTCCAATTCTTTGACCGCCTCTCCGACCCCAAAAAAGAAAACCTCAATCAAGAGATCGACCTCGGGGAATTAAAAACCAATGACCAAGGCACCACCTCTTTCGCCCTCAATCTCGAGCGCTTCGCTAACGCCAACTTCCACATGCATTTCTTCGCCGAAGGCTTCGAGGCCGATGGTGGTCGCAGCGTCTCCTCTCACCAGTCCCTCCTCGTCTCCCCTATGCCCTACCTCATCGGTTCCAAACCCGATGCCAATCTCGATTATCTCAAAGTCGGAAGCACCCATTCCATCGAATGGATCGCCATTGACCCCACTCTGAAAAAAATCGCCATCGAAAATCTCCAGTGCCGCCTCGTCGAACTCACCCACACCTCCATCCTAAGCAAAGCCGACAACGGTAACTACGTCTACGAATCCGTGCTCCGCGAAAAACCCCTCCGCACTGAACCTCTCACCATCACCGCCGACGGCCTTAAATATCCCCTCCCCACGGATCTCCCTGGAAACTATTTACTCGAACTCTTCGAAAAAGATGACGGCCCGCGCGTCAGCAAAGTCGCCTTCTCCGTCGTCGGCAATGGCGCCATTTCCCGTTCCCTCGACAAAAATGCCGAACTCCAAATCAAACTCGCCAATACCTCATTCACCCCAGGCGAAGAGGTCGAAATCAGCGTCGTCGCCCCCTACACAGGAAGCGGCCTCATCACCATCGAACGCGACAAAGTCTACGCCCATGCCTGGTTCAAAACCGATCGCACCAGCTCAACCCAACGCATTCGCATCCCCGCAGACTTCGAAGGCACCGGCTACATCAATGTCTGCTTCGTCCGCGCCCTCGACTCCAAAGAAGTCTTCATGTCCCCGCTCAGCTACGCCGCCATCCCCTTCAAAGCCAATCTCGAAAAACGTCGCCTCCCCATCACTCTTCTCACCCCCAAAAAGAGCCTCCCAGGTCAACCCCTCCACATCGGCTACAAAACCGATCGCCCAGCTCGCATCGTCATCTTCGCCGTCGATCAAGGCATCCTCCAAGTCAGCAAATACGAACTCCCTAACCCCCTCGATCACTTCTTCCGCCAAGCCGCGCTCATGGTCAAAACCAAACAAATCGTCGATCTCATCCTCCCAGAATTCTCCATCCTTCGCTCCGCTTCCGCCTTCGGGGGCGATGGCGAAAAAACCCTCAACCCCTTCAAACGCATCACCGAAAAACCCGTGGTCTTCTGGTCTGGGATCGTCGACTCCGGCCCTCGCCCCCAAGAAGTCATCTACAATGTCCCCGACTATTTCAGCGGCTCCCTCACCGTCATGGCCGTCGCCATCTCCCCAGACGCCACCGCCGCCACCGAAAATACCACCCTCATCCGCGGCCCCTTCGTCCTCACTCCCAACGTCCCCACCACCGTCGCCCCTGACGATTCCTTCGACGTCTCCCTCACCATCGCCAACGGAGTCGAAGGCTCAGGCAAAGACGCTCCCGTCCAAATCACCGTCACCCCATCGGATCAACTCGAAATCATCGGCGCCCTCACCAAACCTCTCACCATCTCCGAAGGCCAAGAAGTCAGCGCCTCCTTCAAAGTCAAAACTCGCCAAAAATTAGGCTCCGCTTCCCTCACCTTCCAAGCCTCCACAGGCACCGAAAAATCTTCGCTCCGCTCCACGATCAGCGTCCGCCCCGCTACCCCCTTCATGACCGATATCCGTAGCGGAAATTTCACGAAAGACTCCGCCGAAGTCAGCATCAATCGCCCCATCTATCCAGAGTTCCGAAAACTCGAAGCCTCCATCTCCGCTACCCCACTCGGCCTCGCTCGTGGCCTCGATCTCTACCTCAAAAATTACCCAAACGGGTGCTCGGAACAAATCACCAGCGCCGCCTTCAGTCGCCTCCTCCTCTCCACCGAAACCGACTTCGGCCTCACCAAAAGCGAAGTCATTCATCAACTCGAAAATACCTTCGCCATCCTCCGCACCCGCCAAAATGACGACGGTAGCTTCGGCTACTGGGCGACCAGCAAATCCGTCTCCATCGATTTCCTCTCCGTCTATATCACCCACTTTCTCATCGAGGCCAAAGCCGCAGGCTTCACCCCTCCAGCCAATCTCCTCAAAAGTGCCATCACCCATCTTCAAGAAATCGTCGCCGCAGAACCCCAAAATCTCCCCGATGCCCGCACTCAAGCCTACGCCACTTATCTCCTTACCCGAGAAGAAGTAATCACCACCAATTACCTTCTCAATATTCGCGATTACCTCGATAAGAATTTCGCCAAAACCTGGCACTCCGATCTCACCACCGCTTATCTCGCCGCCTCTTATTCACTCCTCAAAAAACAGGATGAGGCCTCTCGCTTGATCAAAACCTACAAACTCCACGCTCAGGATCCCCGCCAATCTTCCGACTTCTATTCCCCTCTCGGCGCCGATGCCCAATACATCGCCATCCTCGCTAAACATTTCCCCGATCTCCTCAAACGCCTCACGGGCGAAGAATTTAAAGCCATCACCCAGCCCATCGGCGAAGGCCAGTTCAATACCCTCTCCGCCGCCTATGCCGTCCTCGCCCTCAAAAGCTACTCCCATCAACTCGCCTCCGCCAATCTCTCCCTCTCCATCACCGAAATTCAAGCCGACAAAAAAGCCTCCCCTCTCTCCCTCACCGGGGAATCTCTCTTCAAATACGGAAAGTTCTCGCCCACCACCTCCACCCTCCGCTTCTCCTCAAAAAATCAACCTCCGGGCATCGGCACTTTCTACCAAGTCATCGAAGCCGGTTACGATCAATCCCCACCCTCCAAACCCCTCGCCAATGGCCTCGAAATCTTTCGCGAATTCATCAACGCCAAAGGCGAAATCGTCTCCATCGCCAAAGTCGGTGATCCCATCACCGTCCGCATCCGCATCCGTGCCCTCGGCGCCAACGATCTCTCCAATGTCGCCATCGTCGATCTCCTCCCCGGTGGCTTCGAATTCGTCACCTCCTCCATCTCCCCAGGCCTCGGCTCCCTCGGCTTCGATTACGTCGAAGTCCGCGAAGATCGCGCCGTCTTCTTCGGCTCCATTTCCACCCAAGTCCGCGAGTTTACCTACCAAATCAAACCCACCAACCGTGGCTCTTTCACCATCCCCCCCGCTTTCGCCGAATCCATGTATGATCGCTCCATCAAGGCACGCTCCCTCGGCGGAAAGATCACCGTCACCGACGCCCCATGAAGCCCCGGCGACGCACTCGCCTCTCCCTCATCATCCTCGCGGGATTCATCATCCTCACCGGAATCGCTTGGCTGATCCTCCCCCCTCCTCCACCTCTCGAGGGCATCCCCTACTCCCAGCGCGTCCTCGATCGCGATGGCCTCCTCCTCCGACTCTCCCTCGCCACCGATGACCGCTACCGCATCTCCACCCCTCTCAACGAAATCTCCCCAGATCTCCTCGAAGCCACTCTCATGCAAGAAGATCAATACTTCTGGCATCATCCAGGAATCAATCCCCTCGCCACCCTTCGCGCCACTTGGCACGCCGCCCTCGGACACCAAGGGCACGGCGGTTCCTCCACCATCACGATGCAACTCGCCCGCCTCCGCTACGGCCTCCATACCCGCACTTTCAAAGGCAAACTCTTCCAAATCTTTCGCGCCCTCCAAATCGAACGCCACTACTCCAAAAAACAAATCCTCGAAACCTATCTCAATATCGCCCCCTACGGCCGCAATATCGAAGGCGTCGGCGCCGCTAGCCTCATCTACTTCGGTCGTACCCCCTCCAAACTCCTCCCCCACCAATCCATCGCCCTCAGCGTCATCCCCCAAAGCCCCACCAAACGCACCCTCCACCCCTCCACCGCCAATCCCTCAATCCTCCACGCCACCGCTCGCTTATCCGCTCGCCTCCAACCAAACATCCCCATCACCGAGCCTCCACCCCTCGACGCCCTCAAAAATTTCTCCCAAAACTCTCTCTCCCAGAAACTTCTCGCTCCCCACTTCGTCTTCCAAACCCTCCGAAACCACCCCCATCAACCCATCATCACCACCACCCTCGACCGCAATCTACAACAAATCGTCGACCGCAAAATCACCTCTTACATCCAGTCCAATCGCCACCTCGGAATCACCAACGCCGCCGCCTTGCTCGTCGATTCCCATTCCATGGAAGTCCTCGCCCACACCGGCTCCGCGGACTTCTTCAACCAATCCATCTCCGGCCAAGTCGATGGCACCCGCTCCCCCCGCTCCCCAGGCTCCACCCTCAAACCCTTCATCTACGCCCTCGCTATCGATCAAGGCCTCATCCACCCCAAATCCATGGTCATCGATTCCCCACGCCATTTCGGCAGCTATACCCCCGAAAATTATGATGGCCAATTCGCTGGCCCCATCCCCGCCACCGATGCCCTCGCCCGCAGCCGCAATCTCCCCGCCGTCGCCCTCGCCGAACAACTCACCCGCCCCACCCTCTACCACTTCCTCACCCACGCAGGCATCAACCTCCCCCACCCTCCCACCTTC
>JBAWZW010000106.1:0-9197 GCA_037142835.1 Verrucomicrobiota bacterium | reverse complement strand
TGGGCCTCACTCTGCGCCGCTCGCTGACGCTCCACCGCCTGTTGCCTCGCCGCATCCTGCGCCGCACCCTCCACCGCCTGCTGACGATCCGCCGCCTGCTGCCTAGCCGCATTCTGCGCCGCACCCTCCGCCGCTTGCTGACGAATCTCCACTTTAGCAGGCCCTCCATCCCCCTTCACCACAGGAACTTCCCCACGAATCCGTTCGACTGGTGGTGCCTGCACCACAGGAAGTGGCGGCGGCGTTGGTTGAGCGACCATCTCCTTTGATGGCCGATCTGGCTTGGCCACAGCTGGAACATCATTGGGCAAAGGAATTGGCCGACTAACGACTGGCGGCGCCACCACCACCGCAGGTTGCTCAGGCTTTCCAAGTGGGTTCTCTACTTGGCCAGTTGGGGGAACCGGACCGTTCGGCCGGATTGCACCCCCCTTATTCGGACGCACGGGTGCCCCAACCACCCCGCCATCTCCCGCCGCCAAGTCAGGTCTCGGCTTGATCGGCTCGGCCCCGGTTTGCACAGCAATCGATTGCGCAGGCTTTTCTGATCGCTCGCCACCCGCCGGCGGAGGAACCACCACCGCCGGATTCCCCGGAGGAGTGACCAAAGGCCCTGTCGGGCTTTGGGTTACCCGCCCCGCTTCGGCTGGCATTGGATTCTTTTCGCGCACTCTAGGCGTCTCCCCCGCTATCGGGCGCCCGCCACCATCCCCCTTCAAACGAACCACCGGCGGCACAGTCGCGGGAACTGCCCCCACCGGAACCGCCGCCAAATCTGCCTCCACCACCGCCCGGGCTGGCGAAATTCCGGGATTCATGCCCTTCGTTTCCCGTTGAAACTTCTCTCGCAACTCCGTTCTCGCCTTCCCCGGTGCCACCCCCGCCCAGCCATTCGTCACCTCTTTCCCAGGAATTACTCGCTTCACCTTGTCCTGAAAAAATGTCGCCTCCACCGGCGGTGCAACCCGAGGCGCGTTCACCATTAATTGATTCCCCACCGTTCGCGCATTCGGCGAAAATCGACCGGGCCCGCCATGAAAATCAGGACGATCAAAATGAGACTGCCGGACCAACTGAAGCGCGGGAATCGGCCGGGTGCTCAGTTGTCGCATCGCCGAATAACTCAACCCGCCATTATAAACCACGGGAACTGTCCCGTAGTGATTATAAGTGATGTTGGTGATGTTCACCGTATTCGAAATGATCGTCACATTCCTCGAACGATCCACAATCACCGGGCGAAGCACAGGCGCCCCGAAGTCACTCATCCTACAGAAGTTATAGAATCCAGGCCCAATGTCGTAGCTGGTATCCACCCAAGTACTAATCCCCACCTCTGGCCGCCATTTAGCCTGCGGTGGCAAGGGTGCCCACCCGACATAATCCTTCCCCCGCCTCCACGAAACCCAGCCGGGACCCCACTCATAATCCGGCACCCAGCACCACCCCTGACCACGAACAGAAACCCATCGGCCGTAGTGATAAACAATCCCCGCAAATTCCTCATAACCCACCCAAGTCCAACCCGCATCGGTAAACGCCCAGTACCCATCAGTATAAGGCACCCATTGACGATCCATCTCCGTAGATCGCCAGCAGAAACCATAGCCCTCCACCTCGATCCATTCGCCATAAGGCAGAAGTGCATCGTAAAAATAATCAAATGAAACATCCGCCTGAGCCTCCGCCTTCCGCGGTGCAGAAAAGGCAAGGAGCGCGCTCAAAAGAACGAGGAAAAGTGATGGCATTTTCATAGTTGTGTATGTTCGGACTCAGGCACCGCAGAATCATTCAAACTTTCGTCGCTTGGCAGTCCGTAATGCTCGATTAGTCTATTCCCCATGAATATCAATCTGCGAGTTCTTCTCTGCCTCCTCATCGGAATCTGTCGCCTCAACGCCGCCGATGAAAAAAAACTCATCGTCGGGATGGATCTCGCCTATCCCCCCTTTGAAATGCGCGACCCCCAAGGCCTCCCCACAGGGATCAGCGTGGACTTAGCCAATGCCCTCGGCACTCACCTTCATCGAGCCATCGAAATCCAAAACATCCCTTTCGATGGTTTAATTCCCGCACTCAAGACGGGAAAAATTGACCTCATTATCTCCTCCATGACCGCCACCCCTGAGCGGGCCCAGTCCATTGATTTCTCCGAACCCTATCTCCGCACGGGTCTCTGCCTGCTCGTCGCCAAGACAGCCAAAATCACCTCGATCGCCGACGCCGACCAAAAGGGCAAGCGCCTCGCCGTAAAAAAAGGAACCACCGGCCACCTCTATGCCATGCGCGCCCTCAAAAATGCCCGACCACTTGTCCTTGAAAACGAAAATGCCTGCGTGCTTGAAGTCGTTCAGGGCAAAGCAGAAGCCTTCATCTACGACCAGATGTCCACCTTCAAAAATTGGCAAAAAAATCCTCAAACCACCCAAGCAATTCTCACCCCTTTCCAAGAAGAAAGTTGGGCCATTGGTCTCGCGAAGGGTCAAGAAAATCTCCGCAAAGAGGTCAACGCCTTCCTCACCGCATACCGAGAAAAAGGCGGATTCAACCAACTAGGCGACCACTGGCTCAGCGAACAAAAAACCGAGTTCAAAAAGCTTGGGATTCCCTTCTACTTTTAAGCTCAACTGCCCCGCAAAACCCCCATCAATCAGCGTTTTTAAGAGGAACTGTCCCCACCCCATTCGGCTCACCCGCGTCCAGAAAGACATCGACTTGTTGCCCGACATAAACAGGCGTTGCCGTTCGCACAAACCGAAAAATCACCTGCAAAACCCGCGTATCCACACGCTCACTGCTCTCTCCAGTCAAAGACTTCTTCGGTAAAATATACGGCTCGATTCGCACAAAACTCAGGGGCATGGCGTCCTCTCTCCGCCCCTTCAAATAGGCTACCGCACGACATCCAGGACGCACCTTCGAAGCGTTGTCCTCATCAATATCCGCGCGGATTTGTAGGTCATCAATTTGCCCGAGCAAAATCGCTGGTTCGCTCGCGCTCACCGAGGATGTTTCACCCGCACGAATGTTCACCTGCAACACCGTCCCCGCTCTCGGCGCTTCTACGGTCAATAATCCAAGCTGGACCTTCGATCGCGCCAAAAGCACTTCGGCAGCCATCAACTTCACCCGAGCAGTCGCCAGCTGCGTGGTCGCCACTTGCGCAGCAAAGCGCACTCTCTGGCGCTCATCAATACTTGCCACCTGCCGGGCGCTCAAGGTTTCCATCCGCGCCAACGAATCATTTTTATCCGCCAGCGTCACCTCCGCCTCGGCGACCTGCGCTTGAAGGGTCCCAATTTGCGCCTCTTCCACTTTCACAGCGGCCAGCGCACTCCTCCCATCTTGCAAAAAAAGCGCCTCCCCCACCTTGACTCGATCTCCCACTTTTACTTTCACCTCCGTGACCAATCCAGTCACCGCAGGAGCAATCCGGACATTCTCCTCATAACTTTCAATAATGCCCCGGGCCCCAATCGAATTCTTAAACGGCGCACTCGCCGGCTCCGCAAGCGGCGCAGGCTTCGGCTCCACCCTCCGCACCTTTTGCACCAAAAGCACCGCAAGAATCACCCCGCCAAGCGCCAGATAAACAGAAAACTTTTTAAACATATTGTGCATGAAACTGACCGCGCTCCGAAACGCCTTTCACCACCCCATCCTCCATCTCCGCAATCCGATCGGCGAAAGAAAAAATTCGACTGTCATGGGTAACCACAATCACACAACGATCGGGGCGGCAGGCAATCGACTGCAGTAATTCCAGCACATGATACCCGCTGGCCGCGTCAAGCGAAGCGGTCGGCTCATCACAAATCACCAAACGCGGCTCGTGAACCAGCGCTCGGGCAATAGCCACCCTTTGCTGTTGCCCCCCAGAGAGTTGCGAGGGATAAGCTTTCGATTTCTCTCCGATTCCTACCTCCTCAAGCAACCGCTGGGCCGCGACTTCCGCACTCCTTCGCCCCACCCCAGCGAGCAACAACGGCACAGACGCATTCTCCAAAGCCGTCCAAGTCGGAACCAAATTAAACTGCTGAAAAATAAACCCCACATTCTTACCCCGAAACGCCGTGACCGCCGCCGGTCGCATCTTTCGCAAATCCTCACCAAATAACCGGACCGATCCCCCATCAAATTTTAGCGTCCCACAAAGAACGCTCAGAAATGTCGTCTTCCCACACCCCGATGGCCCCACGATCATCGTCAATTCCCCAAAGCGCAGATTCAAATCCACCCCTTTTAATGCCGCGACCGCCGAATCTCCCCGCCCAAAAGTCTTCGTCACCCCTCGGGCCTCAATCGCCAAATCTTCACTCGCCACGGAAAGAATTTTCTCGCTCATTTGAAAACGGTGGCCGGTTCCGTCCGGATGATTTTCAACAGTCCGACGGTCGCGGAAAGCCCACAAATGAAGAGAATCACCACCCCCGTAAAAACGAGAACTTCCCACGGCAAATAAAAGGGCGGTTGCCCCGCTTTCAGCACCCCAAAACCAAAAAGCGCCGCCGCTCCCACCCCCAATCCGTAACCCACCAACCCCACCACCAATGCCTGGAGAAAGACCATCGAAGCCAGCGTCCGCGTCTTCGCTCCCATCGCCTTCAAAGCGGCCATGAAGCGGAGATTTTCATGAATAAATAGATAAAAGGTCTGACCAGCGATCGCGATCCCCACCACGATCCCCAGAAAGACCACCGAACCAAAGGAGAACGGGATGCCAGTGTTTTTAATATACCAATCCATCGTCCGACGAATGAAGTCGTCACTCACATAAGCAGTCAACCCAGGAATCGCTCGGACCTCATCCACCACCGCCTGCGCAGAAACCCCTGGCTTCGGCTCCACAAGAATAAAGCTTAACCGCTTCCGCTGAAAAGGAACGTATTCCAACGCCCGATCGTAGGTCGTAAAAACATAGGGCTGCCCCAGAAAACTCTGCGCCGATTCACAAAGCCCCACCACCCGAGCCTCCTTATCATTAATCTCAAAAACGCTCCCAATTTTCAGTTGAATTCCCTTGGCGAGAAACTTCTTCACTCCCACCTGATCCACAATCACCGCGTTCGGTAACCGCAAATCCTCAATCCGCCCTGCAAGCATCTTTCCCGGACGCCCCACGAGGGTCGCCGTATCCAATCCCGTCAACTGCACCGATTGAAAAGAACCGTCAGGAAGCCGAGCATTGATAATTCCCCAATAAAGTGGCACCGCCCATGCAACACTTGGCAAGCTCTTGACACGATCAACCTCAATCTCCCGCATCGCCACCACCTCGTTCACCTGCTCGACCTTGACATCCGCCACCCAAACCGCCGCTGGAATATTTCGCAAGGTCGCGGTCGTCCACCGCATCAACCCAAAAAACACTGAAATCTGTTGCGTCATCAGCAACGCGCAAAAGGTCAGTCCACCAACCAACATCGCGTATTTCGCTCGATCTCCGTATAAAAGCTTCAGTGCAAGTCGCAACATCAGTCGGGACAAAACCAGTGTCCGCGAAGCGCGTCAAGTGACCAACACCTCGCCACCATCAACGCCCAGCCAAACACCGTGGCCTTTTTAAAATCTCCCCAGAAATGTCCACCACGACTTTGACTACCCTCGCCCATCAAAAAACTCCCCGCCTAATCCTTTGGATCAGTGGTCTTTTTGCCAGCTGCGTCTTCCTAATCTCTGCTTGGCATTGGTGGACCTTTCAGTATGGCACTTTTGACCTCGCCTTTTACGTGCAGGGCCTCTGGCTCGCCATCCGCGGTCAATCCATCGTCTCCCTCCTCAATGTGCCCATCCTCGGAAATCACGCCGAGCCCATCGTCTTCCTCCTCGCCCCACTCTTCGCGCTTTGCCCACATCCCCTCACCCTGATTCTCGTCCAAACTCTCGCCCTCGCTTCCCTGCCATTCACCGCGTGGAGAATCGCCCGCCACCTCGAAATCCAACCCAGCGCCGCCCTCGCCCTCGCCCTCATCACCGTCCTCACCCCCGCCACCCTCAGCGTAGGAATCCACGAATTTCATCCCGAAACCCTCGCCGCCCCACTCCTTCTCCTCCTCATCGAAGCCCGCCTCAAACAACGCTCCGCCCACTTCTGGTTGTGGTTCCTCCTCACCCTCAGCGTCAAAGAAAACATCGCCCTGCTCCTCGTGACTTTCTCCATCGTCTGGATCGGTCTCGATTGGAAAAAATCTCCCGCTTGGAATCTTCGCTGGAACTTCCTCCCCCTGGCCGTCGCCACCACTTGGCTCCTCATTTGCCTCCAAATCATTAGCCCAAGGCTCAACGCGGGCCATGTCGATTACCTCCAACTCTATGCCCCCCTCGGCTCCACCAGCGGCGAAATCGTTCGCCACTTTTTCACCGAACCTCACCGCGCTTCCCATACCCTCTGGCGAGCCCTCAGTCAGGGCAATCTTCTCCCATCCCTGTTTCTTCCCTTACTCCTTCTCCCACTCCTCCGCCCCCGCTGGCTCTGCATCGCCAGCCCACTCATCCTCCAACACCTCCTCTCCAGTCGATCTTCCGAATGGTCGATCGGTGCCCACTATCCCGCACCTCTCCTCCCCCTCTTCTGGATCGCCACCGCCGAAGTCGTCAGCAAGGTCAATCGACAAAAATCCCTCGCCTTCACTCTCCTCGCCACCACCCTCCTCGCCCACGCTTTCTCTGGCCCCACTCGCCAACTCCTCGCTGAAATCCCCCTCCTCCATGACCAACTCGAAGAGCGCGAAGCCAAAGCCCAACTCCTCCACGCGATCCCAGACACCGCCAGCGTCACCGCCCCACTCCCCTACCTCTCTCACCTCGCCACTCGAAAAAATCTCGTCTCCCTTCACCACGTCCTCAAAGGCTTACAAACCCTCAGCACCACCCTTTACACCCCACCCCTCGCCACCGATTTCGTCGTCGTCGATTACGCCGATCCCTTCACCTTCAGCACATTAGCAGGCTATTACCACCCCCAGATGCGGACAAATCAATCCGCCGTTGTCGAATCCAGCGATCGCCTCCTCCACGAATATTTACGATCCGCTTCTTGGAAAGTCCAAAGCCTCAATAGCTTAACCATTTTTACCAAAGGCCGCCCCGCCCCCATCCCTCTCCAAAACGCCAATCCCCTGGTCTTCGACTCCACCACTACCCTCCATTCCATCGAACAAATCCGCGACGAACCCACCTTCATTCAACTCCGCTTCGGCTGGAAATTTACTGGCGAACGCCAACGCTTCCCCTGGGGAATGCTCGTCCTCTCCGATGGCCAACACCTTTACCCCATCATCAAAGGCGCCGCCGCCCCCCAAATTGCCGATGGCGAAGCCGGGGAAGACTGGACCTGCGTCTTTCCTAGCCATCTTCCCCACGGCGATTACTCCCTCTTTTTACTCTTTTTCGATCACAACCAAGCCGCTTGGGAAAACAAGTTTCCCCCCAATGATCCCACTTTTACTCAGCACAAAATTCCCCTCGGAAAACACCGCATCTCCTCGCCCCCATAGCCTCGTCAGGGAGAAACCTCCCCGCCCCCATTTAAGACCCATCTCTCCTCGCTTCCACCATTCGCTTCACCTCCCCACTCACTCTCTCCGCGTCCGCCTGCCTCCCCAATTTCTCATAGAGACTCCCCAGAAAAATCAGCCCGCTCGGCTGATCTGGCGCTCGCTTCACCGCCTCCAACTGCCACACCAATGCCCCTTCCACTCGCCCACGCCCAAACTCAATCCGCGCCAATTCATTCAGCGGTAGCGGGTTGTAGATGTCTAGCCGACTGGCCGCCTCAAACACCTCCACCGCTCGGTCCACTTGCCCCGCCCGAAAAAGCATTCCCCCAAGCGTCGTCCAAGCCTCCAAATGCCACCAATGCCCCGCCGCATAATCCTCCACCGCCCCCAAAGCCTCCGCCGCTCCTCCCTCTCGCTCCACCAATTCCGCCCGATATTGGACCAGCGGCCAAGCCTCGGGAAATCGCCCCGACGCCTCCGCCAAAATCGCCATCGCCCCTCGATCATCCTTAGCCACATGCCTCGCCTTTGCCCCATAAATCGCTCGCATCCAACTCCGCGAAAAATGCCGAGCGTCGGACTCCACCCGAGCAGCATCCGCGGGCAAATCAACCGCCAAATCCACGGGCAAATCCCCGACCTTACCCTGCCGACTCAAGCACGCCGCCAAGCCAGTTTTCGCAGGCGAAAACTCCGGAAATCGCCCCAGCAATTTTCGCCAAACCTCTTCCTCTTCACGGCTTCTTCCCCCCTCACCATAGATCGTCGCTAATGTAGAAAAAATCCGGGGCGTTCCTCCACCGCTGGCGATCGTTCGCAAACAAAATGTCTCCGCATCCACCCAGTCGCTCGCCCGAACCATCGTCCGCACTCCAAGTCCAACCACCGCCAGACCCGCACAGAAAAAGGCCACCCATTGCCCCCGCTCAGGCAGGGCGAAAATCGTTCCCGCCATCAAGAAAAACGCCCCGATACTCGCCAGATAAATCCAATGCTCCGCCACTTCTGCGTTCAACGGGAAAAGGTTCGAGATCGGCAGAAAGGCCACCAAAAACCACAGCGCACCAAAGCAACGTATCGATCGCCCCCTCCACCCCTTTCGGCAAAGCCAAACCACCATCAATCCCGTCAACATTCCCAGAATCGACAGATATTCACTCCCCGAATGCAACCGCCACTCCACGACACTCTCATAGATTGATGGTTGGTCTAAAACTCTCTCCATCATCAGTTTCCCAGGATAAAAGATCAGCCGCGTGTAATCGCCCAAGGCTCGAAAAGCCAAAATCAACCGCCCCTCCCATGGCATCGGAGGCCCATTCTCCATCGACGCCCTCGCCTCGGGTAGGGAGTGCAAAATCGCGTAAATTCCCAGCACTCCCACACTCACCCCCAGCGCTCCCCACTTCTTCCTCCAAGAAAAACTGCGCTCAAAGAAAAACAGGTACCCCAGAAAAAGCACCAACCAAAGAAGAGCGATCTCTTTAGCGCACAATCCCCCCAAAATCAGCCCAGAAGCCACCACTCCCCACCCCACGATTCGGCCCATCGACTTCGCTTCCAAGGCCCGAAAGGCTACCAACCAAGCCAGCAAAGCAAAGAAACTCGCCAGACTATCCGCTCGCCCCGAGATATAAGCCACCGCCGCGTTGTGCACGGGGTGGACTGTCCAAACCAACGCCACCAACAGGGCCAGCC
>JBAWZW010000105.1:0-9197 GCA_037142835.1 Verrucomicrobiota bacterium | reverse complement strand
GGGGAATATGGAGTTGTGGGGAATGGGGGAGTGGGAGGCGAGGGGTTTTGGGGAGTTCGGAGGCGGTGAGGTCGAGATGGAGAGTGGCGAAGCGGGTAGCTGGGGTGAAGTTGGTGGAGGGCGACCACTGATCGAGGAAGGAATCGGTCCAAGGGAGGAAGTGGTGAAGGGAGTCGGATTGGAGGAGGGCGAGTTCTTCGTAGAGCGGGGTGATGGAGGATTGCCAGTGGGCTTCGATGGTGGACCAGGCGGTGATTTCCTCGGAATCGAGGCGGGCGGTGGTGGTGGTAAATTGATCAGCGATCCGAGATTTTTCGGAGTGGAGGAGTTCGGTGATTTGGAGGAGATCGGAGGCTTTTTGGTGAGCGATGACTTGGAGTTTGGGGCGGGAGAAAGTGGCGATTTGAGCGAAGAGGCGTGGGGATTGGGTTTCGATTTTTTGGCGGGCGCGGGCTTCGAATTCGGCTTCGATCTGGCTGGATCGGCTCCAATCTTTGTCGATGAGATCGGAGGTTTGATCAAATTCGAGTTTGCTTTGGTGGCGGGTGGCGGTGCGTTGGAATTCGGCGGCGGCGGTAGCGGCGGCGGAGATTTGCTGGGCAAGGACGAGGGCGCCTGAGCAAGAGAGGGCGGCTGGGTGAGCGGATTTTCCACCGAGGTAGTGGGCGAGACCGATGAGGGCGATGAGGAGAGTGATTCCGGCGGCGGCGGTGGCAAACGATTGGGCAGTAGGGCCTTGGTAGAAAGCTAATCCCAAGCCGCCACCGACGATGAGGGGGAGAGTGAGGGCGTGCGGGAGCGTGCTGAAAAGTTTGGGGAGGAAGAATTCTTGGAAGCGGGCGAGTTCTTCTTCGGCGGTGGCGAGGTGAGTTTGGAGTTCGATGAGGAGGGATTGGGGGTTTTTGTTGGGGTCTAAAGGTGCGGGGGAACGCCGGAGCATTTGTTGAAATTTGCGATAAGCGGAGAACGCTTGGGTGGTGCGTTTTTTGAGGGCGATGGAGCGTTGATCGATTTCGGCGAGACGGGAAGAGAATTGGGCGTGGGCTTTATCGGCGTCGGTTTGTTCGGTGGCGAGTTTTCGTTCGGCGTGAAACTTGCGCATTTGGAGATCCCCCATCCAGCGTTCTTTGGCTTGCTGGGCTTGTTTGGGGAGGTTGCGCAAGCCGTTGATTTTCAGTTTTTGGACGCGTTCCCGCCGTGCTTCATAAATGGCCCGGATTCTTTCTTCGGCGGCGGTGGAGTCGGCCTCGACTTGGGCGGAATGGGTGAGGGCGCGATTTTCGGCGGCCTCGGTGAGTTCGCGTTGGGTGCGATTGGCGGCGGCGCGATCCGTGCGAAAGCGGCGGAGGAGGCGTTCTTCTTCGGTGGCGAAGTCGCTGGTGACTTTTTGGAAGTGGCTGGCGAGGGTGAGGGCGTGGCTGACGTTACGATCGGGTGGATTACTCACAATCCCTCCTGACTTTTTTGAGGAGGGCATCGATTTCTTCGATGACGGAGATGGCTCGGGCGACATCGTGGGGAAGTTGTTCGAGATAATGGCGTTGGAATTCTTGGCGTTTGGCGTCGTGCCAGTGGGTTTCGGTTTCGCGGGAGCGAACGATGAGTTCTTTGAGGGCGCTGGAGAGATTAGCGGAGCTTCCTAGGGTGCTCATTCTAGTGAGGGCTGGGAATGGGGGGCTTCGGGTTGGGGTGAGGAAGGTGGCGGTCCTTCGGTGTAGGCATGGAGAATTTGTTGGGCTTGGACGAGATAAGCGATGGCGTTGGGGAGATCGAAGTCGAGGTAATGGCGGAGGCCTTCGAGGCGTTTGACCATGGGGGTGGAGGCGCTTTCGAAGTCGCGGTTCCAGCGTTTGACATGGCGGAGTTTTTCTTCGCCTTCTTCGAGAGCGGCGCGGGCTTTGCGGACGGCGGCCTGAGGTTCGGCGAGGTTATCGCGGAGGCCCGAGAGTTTGGCGCCGAGGAGTTCTTGTTCGGCTTGGCCGAGGACTTTTTGTCGTTGGCGCACCTGACCTTCCCAAAGGAATCGCTGGTCATGTTGGAGCCACATTCGGGTGCGGCGGACATCGTCGCCGACATCATCGATGGAGCGTTTGGCTTTACTGAGGAAAAGGATGAGCGCGGAGCGGAGGGATTCGAGGGCATCGACGGAAGAGACGCGAGCTTGGAGGGCCATGGGTTAGCGTTGGTTGAGATATTCTTCGATGCGTTGGGCTTTGCGCAGAAGATAGGGGGTATGTTTTTCGGCGACCTCGACAAACTTTTTTAGGACCTTCATGGTGTTGAGAAATTCTTCGCTAAAGCGTTCGGCCTCTTGATCTTGCCATGAGCTACCGAGGGCGGAGAAGCGAGCTTGGAGAGAGCCCGCTTTTGCTTGGACGTCGTCATTGAAGCGTTTGAGTTCGTTGGCGAAGCGCCGGACTTCTTCGGGATCGATGATTGCTTGAGCCATAGGATTAGTGGTGAAGCGGGTGAAAAGTGCGGAGTGAATGAGCGAGGTCGAGAGGACGGCGTCGTGGGACTTTTTGGTGTGCGAGAGGGGGAATGTAGGGCAATTTTTTTTAAACGCCAATGTCTTCCTTTGGCGGGATTGGAAGGGGGGAGTGATTATTTTGGGCTTTGGGGAGGTAGATTGACGCCGAAGCGATTGGCAATTTTTGCGATGAAGGGTCGATGCTCTGGTGGGGAGTCGGACTGCCACTGGGCGAGTTTGTGGGCGAGTGTTTGGTTTTTGTTGGGGGGTGATTGATTGAGGAAAGTCACCGCTTCCCAGTGTTGGGGTTCGGCCTCAAACAGGGGGAGGAGTTGGGTGGCGACGATGACATTTTTGTGGCGCTGACAGGGGTGAGAGCGGAGGGAGGTTTCTTCTTCGGCGAACCAGGTAGTGAAACTTTTTCCTTGGGGAAGTTGGTTTTGGGGATCGGCGAGGCGTTCGTCGGCGTAGGTGGTGTGAAGGGGGGCGTAATCGCGCCAATTTTGGTAAGGAGGGTTGGTTTGCCATTTGACGGCCATGCTGCGGAGGGCAAAGAGGGAAGCGGTTTCGCAGAGGGATTCTTCGAGCCAAAGGTTGAGGCTATTTTTGGTCTGGACTCCGCGGAGGGCGGCCTCGCTTTGTTGGGCGAGGGCGTGACAAAACTCGTGAGCGAACTGAAAGGCGAACTGAGACCAGCGCTGATGTTCGGCGGCTAGCCCGATGGCAATTCTCCCATCGGAGGCGCGTAGAAAATCGGTTTGTGGGAGATCGAATCGGCGATAGATGCGGATGCCATCGAGGCGACTTTGGGGGCACCAGACCCAGATTTGATCGGCGGCGGACTTGCTGACTTTGGCGATATCGATGGGGACTGCTTTCCCCCAATCCGCGCGTTCCACGGTGATTTCGAGGCGTGAAGATGGGGCGGAGTGGAGTGGGGTGAGGGCGGAGAGGAGAGTGGTAAGAAGCGTGAGGGCAAAGCTTTGGGTGGCAGACATAGTGGGTGAAGGATGGGTGAAGGGGAAGAGGAGAGGAGAATTGCAACTTGTCAGAGGCGGAGAATTTTTGTTTAAAAAGGTATGATATTTGGCCTTGACTTACTTGACCCGAAAATTTGGATCAGCCTGATGACGTTGACCGTGTTGGAGGTGGTTTTGGGGATTGATAATATCATATTTATTTCGATTCTTTCGGGGAAGTTGCCTTTGAGTGAACAGCGTCGGGCGCGTTCGATTGGCTTGTTGGTTGCGCTGTTTGCGCGGTTGGGGTTATTGAGTTCGATTTTTTGGTTAACGAAGCTGACGGCGACCCTTTTTGAGGTGATGGGGCACGGGTTTACGGGGAAGGATTTGGTCATGTTGAGTGGGGGAATTTTTCTGATTTGGAAGAGTGTTCATGAGATTCATGGGGAAATTGAGGGGGGACATATAGGGGAGGAGGGAAAAGCGCGAGTGAGTTTGTCTTCGGTGATCGCGCAAATTGTGGTGGTTGATCTGGTCTTTTCGATTGATTCGGTGATTACGGCGGTGGGATTGGTGAAGGAATTAGAGGTGATGATTGCGGCGGTTGTTTTGGCGATGTTTGTGATGTTGGCGGCGAGCGGGGTGATTAGTGGATTTGTGCAGAAGCATCCCTCGATCAAGATGTTGGCATTGGCATTTTTGATATTGGTGGGAGTGATTTTGGTGGCCGACGGGTGGGGTCAGCATGTGGAGAGGGGCTACATTTATTTTGCGATGGCCTTCTCCTTTGCGGTGGAGATGTTGAACATCCATTTGCGGGCACGTCGGGAAAGGTTGAAGGGTCATTAATCGGGGGAACTGGGGGAACTGGGGGAAGATTTGGCTGATCTGATGTGGGGAGTCGGAGCAGGGAGCAGGCGAAGAACGGCGCGGGTGAAGGATTGGCGAGCGGGAGAGAGGCCGCGGATGAAGTGAAAGAAAGGGGAAATTTTTGAGGGGTGAAGGGTGAGAAACTGGAGGAGGGCGAGGGGTTTAGGGCGTTGGGTTTGGAGGTCGAACCACTTTGCGAAGGGAACGGGGAGAGGAACTTGGGCGGAATCGCTGATGGCGCGGAGGGAGATCATGGGAACATCAGCGTCGAGGCAAGCGCGGTAGATGGAGGCGGTTTCCATGTCGACCGCGGAGGCACCGGTGGTGGTGGCGAGGGCAGATTTTTCGGCGAGGGATTCGGCGGGGAGGGATTGGCTGAGGAGCGAGCCGAAGTGGAGTTGGGGTTCGTGGCGGAGGAGTGTGCGGGTATTTTCGAGGAGAGTGGGGGTGGTGAAGTTGGTGGCGAGGAGGAGATCACCGCTGGCGAGTTTGGGGTTGAGGCCACCGGCGAAGCCTGTGCTGATGAGGAGTTGGGGTTTTTGGAAAGCGAGGAGGGTGGAGATGGCGTGGGTGGTGGCGATGGGGCCGACGCCGGTTTGGGCGAGGACGATGGGGAGCCCCGAAGCGGAGCCGATCTGGAGGTCGAGAGAGGGGGGGCCGAAAGGGTGGAGGGGTTGGAGAGCGCGGCGGAGTTCGCGGCTTTCTTGAGGGAGGGCGAAGGTGATGACGATCATCAGCGTTGCGGGATCAGGGTGGAGAGAATGGGGATGGACGGGTGGGTGGGGATGAATGATGACGATCTTTTTATTGAGAAGAAAATGGGTGGTCAGGGTGGGGGAGTATCGTTATGGTTGGGAAAGTTTATTGTCTACCGCGTTATGCCATTTGATCGTCGCATTTTGATTGTCGCCCTCGTTTGTTTGCTGGGCGTTTTGGGCATGGGAACAGATTCTTTTGGGCAAGCACCTGGGGCATTGCCATTGGATGAGCAGGCGAAGTTGAAGGGGGATCAATTGATCTCTGAAGGGAAATATGCGGAAGCGGCGGCGGCTTACGAGGACATCGTGAAAAAGTTCCCCGGTTCCACGCTTTATTCGGAGGCGAATTTGCGGGCGGGTTCGGCATATTTTAGTGCGGGGAATTTTGACGCGGCGGCGGCGATTTTTGCAAAGTTACTGGAGGAGAAGCGGACGCCGCCTGAGTTGGCGTTGATTGTGTTGAGTTTGCAACCGCAGGTGACTTTGGCGCGGGCCAATGGGTTGAAGGATAAGGCGCGGACGGATGCTTTGAATGAGGCGCTGAAGCAATTTGATCAGTTTTTGGCGAAGTCTCCGAAGGCTGAGGAGTTTGAGTCGGCGAGTTATGGGAAAGCCCAGGCTCTTTACCAACTGGAAGAATATCCAAAGGCGGCGAAGATTCTGCAGGAGAATCTCACCCGATTTCCGCTGAGTTTGAGCGTGCAGGAAAGCAAATACCTTCTGGCGGTGACGATTGCGACCGTGGCGAGGAACACTATGCGAGGGGTGGATGCGGTGAGTAAGAAGAATGCGGATTTGCAATTCGACGAGGCGGAGAAATTGTTGAAGGAAATCATCGGGAAGCGACAGAACCTTGCGATGGTTAACGATGCGAACTTTCAGCTGGGGGAAGTGCTTTTTTCTAGGGCATCGGGCGTGGAAAACAAGGAGAAGCAGGTGGCGATGTTTGGTCGGGCGATTGAGGCGTATCGATCGACTTATGATAAGGCGGCGCTGATTCAGCTCCAGCAGCAGTATGTGGAATCGATCATCAAGGCGAGGACGGCGGCGGGGCCGGATCGTGAACTGGCGCAGAGGTATGGGCGGATGCTCGAGAAAGAGCAGCAGAAGTTGGGGGAGTATAAGACTCGATCTGACCAAAGTTTGGCGGCGCGGATTCGGATGGCGCAGATTTTTAGTCAACTGGGGAAGAATGACGAGACGCGGGCGGTGATGAATTATTTGGATCAAACTGGGCTAGTGACGGATGTGGATCAGAAGAAGTTTATCCTTTATTATACGGCCCGGAGTTATGCGGCCCAAAAAATCGTGGCCAAGGCGGTGGAGAAATACGACGCCTTTCAGGCGGCTTATAAGGGGGATGAGATTGCTCAGGATTTGCCGTTGTTGATGGGGGCGATGTATTTGGGAGATGATCCTAAGATCAGCGATGGGGCCAAGGCGGAGAAATATTTTGAGGAGGCGCGGCAACTTTATCCGAATTCGAAAGCGGGATCGTTTGCGGTTTTGTTGCAGGCGCAAGCGATGATGCAACGCAAGGAATTTGAGGAGGCGATTAAGTTGTTGGACGGGGCGATTGCTAACAATCCTTCGAAGGCCTTGGAGTTGGAGGCTCAGTTTTTTCGGGCGACGGCGTTATCGAGGAGTGGGAAAAAGGTGGAGGCGATGGCGGCCTTTAAAAAAGTCCGGAATGGGTTTCCGGGCACGCCGCAAGCTGAGCAGGCGCATTATCAGATTGGACAGATTCTTGGGGGGACGGATGCGAAGGCGGCGATGGTTGAGTTGCAAGGTTTTATCAGTAAATTTCCGAATAGTGCGATGATTGCGGCGGCGACCTTTGAGTTGGGGAAAGCGCAAGCGGCGAGTGGGCAGAGTGATGTGGCGGTGGCTACTTTTAAAATGATCGCGGAGAAGTATCCGAAGAGTCCTGTGACGCCTTACACCTACTTTGAGAGGGCGAATCTTCTGAATAAAAGTCAGAAGATGGAGGAGTGTTTGGCGGTGATGAAGGAATACACGACGATTTATGCGGATAACGTGGCGTTGCTCTATCAGGCGTACGATTTTATGGGCAAGGTGTATGGCGCGCAGAGCCGAGCGGCCGACGCCGCAGGGGCTTACGCGGAGTTTGTGGAAAAGTATCCTAAGGAGGAGCTTTCGGCGGAGGCGTTGCTGAAGCAAAGTGATTTATGGAAAGCCTATGCGGAGGGGCAGGGACCATATTTGGCGATTGACGAAGCGAAGCGGGTGGAGTGGCGGAAGGGGGTGGAAAAGGGGATGGCGATGGCGGAGAAGGTTTTGGCTGATTTTCCGGAGAGTCCAGCGGTGGCATTGGCTTTAAAAAATCTTTTGGGAATGGAGCGGTTGCAACAGTCGGTGAAATTGAAGACGGCGGCGGAGGTCGATCAATATTTCAGTGATTTGGCGATGAAGTTTGCGGACAAGCCGGGGACGAAATCGAAGATTATCTTCACGCATGCGGCTTACAATTTTGAAAAAAATAAGGTGAAAGCGACTGAGCAGATGAGAGGGGCTTACCGTGCTGATTTGAAGTTTGCCCCTGAGGATCTTGACCTTTATGGGCAAGCCTTGATTGAGAGTAAGGAGCTGGATGATGCGATCAAGGTCTATGAAAAACTGGCGGTGGATTATCCATTGCCGCCGGGTGGAGCTGGGGCGAGGGACATCCAGGAGGCGCAAGCGATCGCCTTGGCTGGGCTAGGGAAAGCGATGCAGGAAAAGGGGGATAAGGAGGGTGGAGCGAAGAAGTTTGCGGAGTTGGAGAGGCTGTATTCTTGGTCGCCGAAGATGTTGGAGGTGAATTACGGGATTGCGGTGGATTTGCAGGATAAAAAGCAGAGTGAAGATGCGATCAAGCGATTGATTACGGTGATCAAGGCTCCGCGGGCACCGGCGGAGCTTCGGGCGAAGTCGATGCTGTTGCTGGGGCGAATTTACGAGGGGAACCAGCGTTATTCAGAGGCGATCGATAATTACGTGAAGATTTCGGTGTTTTACAGTGCGGTGCAGGGAATGGCGGCGGAAGGGCTGTGGCGTGGGGCGCAGTTACTGGAGCGGCAGGCGAAGGGGGAGATCCCTGCACCCGGTCAGGAGCCAGCGGCTAAGGTGGAACCGAAAGCGGAGGCCACCCCTAAATCTAATCCTCCGCCAGCGGCGAAGAAGGCGGGAGTTCCCCCCGTTAAAAAGTAGCGCCTGATTTTTTTACTTATGTATCACCGGATAATCGCTTTGATCATGCTCGCCGCTTTTTCTGGGGGTGGCTTGGGGTGTAAAGGCAAGGCGACTTCGGCGGAGATCAAGGTGGAGAAGACAAAGATTTTTCGGGCACGGCAGAAGAACCTGGCGATCAAGTGTTATCAAGATTTGAAGACGAAGTATCCTGAATCGGAGTTTGCCGCTCAGGCGGAGCAGAGACTGCAGGAGTTGGGGCCACCGGTGGTTTTGAAAAAGTGAAGCGGCGGGAGCGGGTTGGGGAATTATTGGGGCTCCTCGCCCAGCATTATCCCGATGCGCATTGCGAGTTGGATTACACCACGCCGTTGGATTTATTGATCGCGACGATTCTTTCCGCGCAGTGCACGGATAAGCAGGTGAATGTGGTGACGCGACCGCTGTTTGCGGTTTGTCGACGGGCTGAGGATTATGTGGCGCTCAGTCAAGCGGAGCTTGAGGAGAAGATTCGTTCGATTGGTTTTTTTCGAGCGAAAGCGAAGAATATTCGGGCGTGTTGCGCGCGACTGCTGGCTGATTACGGGGGTGAAGTGCCGTCGACGATGGAGAGCCTGACGGGGTTGGCTGGGGTGGGAAGAAAAACTGCCAATGTGGTTTTGGGGAATATTTTTGGGGTGAACGTTGGGGTGGTCGTGGACACCCATGTGCAGAGGCTTTCGACTCGACTGGGGCTGACTAAGGCAAATACGCCTGAGAAAATTGAGAAGGATTTGATCGGGTTGATCCCGAACGAGCAGTGGACGATTTTCAGTCATTGGCTGATCTGGCATGGGCGTCGTCGGTGCACTGCCCGGAGTCCGGATTGTGGGGGATGCGAGTTGCGGGGGATTTGTCGGAGTGTGGATCAGTTTGGAAAAAAGGGGGGAAGGGTGGTGGGGAAAGGTT
>JBAWZW010000104.1:0-9265 GCA_037142835.1 Verrucomicrobiota bacterium | reverse complement strand
GTTGGGGCGAAGTTTTTGGGATCGGAAGCGGCGGCGAAGCAGACGGTCTTTCGGTTTTCGGGAGGAATTTGGATGGGGGTGCATTTGGGGATGACGGGTGAATTGAGAGTGGAGGCGGGAGATTTTCTTCCTGAGAAGCACGATCATTTGGTGATCTATCAGGGGAAGCGGGCGTTGATTTTCAGGGATGCGCGAATGTTTGGGCGGGTGCAATTTTTTGAGGGGGCGGGTGAACCTGAATGGTGGTCGGGGCTAGCGCCGGCGGTGAGTTCTGAGGGGTTTACGTTGGCGGTGGTTGGGGAATTTTGTCGAGCGCACCGGCGGTTGGCGGTGAAGGCGGGTTTGTTGAAGCAGGAGAGATTTCCGGGGGTGGGGAATTGGATGGCGGATGAAATTCTTTGGCGGGCGAGGATTCACCCTGGGCGACTGTGTGGGGATTTAAGCGAGACTGAAGTGGAAGCGGTTTGGCGGGAGGCTCGGGAGGTGTGTGTGGGGGCCTTGGCGAGTGTGGGGGCTGGGGATGAGGATCCGCCTGCGGACTGGTTTTTTCATCAGCGGTGGACGAATGGGGGGCATTGTCCGCGGCACGGGGTGGGATTGGAGACGGGGACGATCGGGGGGCGGACGACGCGGTGGTGCGGGCTTTGCCAGCGGTGAGGGGGATTATTTGGCTCCACCGAAAATGGCTTTGCCCATTTTGATGCTCATTTCCTGTCTTTGGAGTTGTTGTTTTTGGGAGGATTCGAAAGTGGTCATTTGGTCTGGGGTGAGGATGGTGTGGGCGCGGGCGAGGACGCGGGCTTGGAGACCGCGTTCGGTTTGGAGGGACTGTTCGAAGTTGTCGCCGTTTTGGAGAGCGGCCATGGAAGAGGCGAGGCTTTGGTTGCCTGGTTCGAGTGGGGAAGGGGGGACTTTCAGGCGTTCTTCCTTCATGATTTTGAGGAGGGCGGCGGATTGGGGGTCATCGAGGGGGAGACCAGCGGTGGAGAAGGATCGTTGGTATTGGCGGATGGCCATGCGGTCGCCGGTGGTGCGTTCGTATTCGGTGAGTTTGGCGGCTTTTTCTGGGCCGAGGAGGGATTGGAGTTGGGCGTTGATTTCGGCGATTTTGGGGGAAGGGGGGTCGTTGGGAGTGGAGGAGGCGTTTTGTCGTTCGGCGAGGAGATTGAGAACTTGGGTGGTGAGTTCTGGGGAAAAGTTTAATTCTTTCCCGAGATCGGAGTAGAGCATGCGGGTTCCTGCGGACTGCTGGGACTGGACGAGTTTTTTGATTTCGGGGTCATTGAACATTTTGGCGAAGCCAGCCATCCAGTTGGCTTTTTCGGGTTTGGCGTCAGGTTTTGGGGAGTCGCCAGTGGGGGTGGAGGGGTGATTGGGATCGAGGGGTGTTGATGATTTTGCTTGGGCTAAACGATCGCGGAGTTGAGCGGATTCGGAGGCGAGGGCGTCGTTGCGTTCGCGTAATGTGGCGAGTTCGGCGAGGGAGGCGGAGGATTGGTCTTGGGCTTTGGAGAGTTCGGCGGAGAGTTGGTCGATGGAATGGCGGAGGATGGAGAGGCGTTGTTCTTCGGCGATGAGGATGCCGATGGTGATGGTGGCGAAAGTGAGGAGGGGAATTTTCAGGTTCATAGTTTTGGGGACGGGGTAAAAATTCCCGGAGAGGGAGGAGATTATTTGGGGAGGTTGGGTGAGGGATTTTGGTTGATCCAGACGTTCATGGCGCTGGGGTCGCGGTTTGCCCAAGCGTAGGAGGGGATGGCGGTGAGAGGGAAAGGGGTGGAGTC
Source organism: Verrucomicrobiota bacterium (assembly GCA_037142835.1). Taxonomy (GTDB): domain Bacteria; phylum Verrucomicrobiota; class Verrucomicrobiia; order Chthoniobacterales; family Chthoniobacteraceae; genus Chthoniobacter. The sequence goes on along the minus strand of JBAWZW010000104.1, from coordinate 7,481 downwards.
GCTCGTGAGGCCATTGGTGGTGAGGACCGTGACGCCGCCGAGGAGAGTGGGGCGATGTTCGGCGGTGAGGGGATTGGTTAGGGGGAGGGAGACGGTGGAGAGATCGATCTGGGGTTGATCGACGGATTCGATGCAGTAGACGATGGGGCCGCGCATGAGGGCGACCTTGCCTTGATCTTCGGTGACTTTTTCGTGGGCGTAGACGCGGCGGGCGGGCATGGGGAGATCGAGTTCTACGATATCGCCTGTCTGCCAGTCTCGGGAGATTTGGAGGTACCCATTTTGCAAAGTGCTGGTGGGGAGCGGTTTGCCGTTGACTTTGACGGAGAAGGGAGGGATGGCGGAGGGATCGGCGAAGCGATAGAGATCGGAGGGGACGGGAAGACCTTGCGCCCAACTGGGGATGCGGAGGGCGAGAGAGAAGTGGAGATTTTTTTCGGTGGAGACGGTGAATTTGACCTGTCCCGACCAAGGGTAATCGGTTTGTTGGGAGACTTTGAAATCGGGGAGGCCATCGAGATGGATGGTTGCGGAGCCAGCGGCGTAGAGATTGACGAAGAGTTGATCTTTGGCGGTGGCGTAGACGAGGCCGCCGACTTGGGGGATGAGGCGGGAGAGATTGGTGGGGCAGCAGGAGAGACCGATCCAGGGTCGGCGACGGCTATTGGCTTTAGCGACGAGGGGATTTTGGTAGAAGAACTCATTGCCGGAGAGGGAGATGCCGGAGAGAGATCCATTGTAGAGGGCGAGTTCCATGACATCGGCGTATTTGGCATCGGCCTTGAGGAGATTCATGCGATGTTGCCAGAGGAGATGGGCGATGGCGGCGCAGGATTCGCAGTAACCGGCGTTGGGGAGGACGTAGGGAGCGCTGAAGCCTTCGTCGCGGTGTTCGTTGGTCCCGAGGCCACCGGTGAGGTACATTTTGCGGCCGACGACATCGCTCCAGAGGTGATCGAGGGCGTCTTCGTAGCCTGGGGCGTTGGTGTAGCGGAGGACATCGGCCATAGCGGCGTAGAGGTAACCGGCGCGGACGGAGTGACCGATGGCTTCGAACTGTTCGATGACGGGTTTGTGGTCTTGCATGCGGCCGTTGCGGACGCGGTGACTATTGCGGCGGGTGAGGCGGCGGATTTCTTCTTCGGGGAGGTTATCGGGGATGGGGGTGGCGACGACTTTGGAGGGATCGAAGGGGAGGCGTTCGGTGCCGTGGGCATAGCCGCGTTCATCGATGAAAAACTTGGCGAGGTCGAGGTAGCGGGAATCGTTGGTGGCGCGAAAGAGTTTAATGAGAGCGAGTTCGACTTCTTGGTGGCCATCGACATCGTAGCGTTTTTTGGGGCCGAAGATGCCATCGATGTGATCGGCGAAGAGTTTTGCGGAGTCGAGGGCTTTGGGGGTGGAGGTGAGGCGTTGGTGTTCGGTGGCGAATTCGAAGTAGTGACCCGCGTTATACATTTGGTGCATGAGGCGGAGGTCATCCCAGCGTTGGGCTTGGTCTTGGATGATGAAATAGGAGATGAGGAAGCCGTCTTTTTGTTGGGCGGCGAGGATGCGATCGAGGATGGAATCGAGGCGAAGTTGGAGTGGTTTGTCGGGGAAATGTTGGAGAGAGAAGGCGGCGCCTTCGAGGACTTTATAGAGATCGGAATCGAAGGCGGAGTGGCCGGAGGGTTTGCCTTCGACGAGTTTGGCGGCTTTATCGAAATTGATGACGTGGCCATCTTTTTCGAGTTCGTTGAGGGCGTGGGGGATGGTGACGGTGGCGGCGATTTTTTGGCGTGGGCCCCAGAAGCCGCCTTGGAGGTCGACTTGTTTGTGGCTGACCTCGTTGAGTCCGCGTTTGGGGGGGAGTTGGGCGTGGGTGGAGGCGCTGAGGGTGAGGGTGAAGGCGAGGGCGAGGGCGGAGATTTGGCGAAGAGAGAAGTGAGGCATGGGAAGGGTGGTGGTTAGAAAGTGTGGATGAAGAGACCAGAGCGGAGTTTGGGCTCAAACCAAGTGCTTTTTGGGGGCATGATTTGGTTGGCGTCGGCGATGGCGATGAGTTGATCGACCGTGGTGGGGAAGAGGCTAAAGGCGACGGCGGCGAGGCCTGAGTCGACGATTTTGGTTAATTCGGCGGGGCCACGGATGCCGCCGATGAAGTCGATATTTTTGCTGGTGCGTGGGTCGGTGATGCCGAGGAGCGGGGCGAGGACGCGATCTTGGAGAGCGGAGACATCGAGTTGGGAGATGGGGTCGGCGTCTGGTGGAGGGGTCCAGGAGAGGGAGAACCAGGAGTGATCGAGATACATGTGGATTTGGCCTGAGGTGGAGGGGGAGGGTTCGGTGGAGGGTTGGAGGGTGAAGGCGAGGGAGACGGCGTGGAGAAAGGATTCTTTGGAGTGCCCGTTGAGGGAATGAACGGCGCGGTTGTAGGGGAGGATTTGGAGTTGGGAAGCGGGGAAGAGAACCGCGAGGAACCAGTTATAGTCTTCGGAGCCATCGTGGGCGGGGTTGGCGGCGCGGCGTTCGCGGCCGACGCGGCAGGCGCTGGCGGTTCGGTGATGGCCATCGGCGACATAGGCGAGGGGGATTTGGCGGAAGAGCTCCACGAAATCTTCGCCACCGGGGATTTGCCAGACGGAATGTTGGATGCCGTCGGGAGCGGTGAAATCGTAGAGGGGGGTGGTGGATTGGAGGGCGGAATCGACGAGGGCGTTGATGGGGGGGGAGTCGCGATAGGTGAGGAAAACGGGGCCGGTGTCTGCGCTGAGGGTATTGATGAGGCGGGTGCGATCGTTTTCTTTATCGGGGCGAGTTTTCTCGTGTTTTTTGATGACCTCGTTTTCGTAGTCATCGATGTGGCAGAGGGTGGCGATGCCGGTTTGGATGTGGTGGCCCATCCGTTGTTGGTAGAGATAGATGGAGGGTTGGGACTCGCGGATCAGGGTGCCATTGGATTGGAGGGCGAGGAAATTTTCGAGGGCTTTGTGGTAGACGGGATCGCTGTAGGGATCGACGTCTGGGGGGAGGTCGATTTCTGCGCGATCGACGTGGAGGAGGGAGAGGGGGTGATTGGCGGCGAGGGCGGCGGATTCGTCGCGGTTGACGACATCATAGGGGACGCAGGCGACTTCGGCGACGAGAGCGGGAGTGGGACGGAGAGCGGAGAAAGGTTTGATGCGAAGCATAGGGGCGATAGAAAAAGGGATTCTTCGCCTTCGTGCAAGCGGGGATGCTGAAAAAGGGAGGTGGGGGGATTAGTTGATGTAGGCGGCTTCGTTGGAGAAGAGGAGGGCTTGGGCGTAGGATTCCCACGGGGAGAGGGGTTTGCGATCGACCATCGTGCCTTCGTTTTGGATGGCGCCGTTGGGGCGGTTGGGTTTTTTCATTTCGCTGGCGCGAGCGACGATTTTGGCGGTGACTTTGGGATCGGTGGGGGCGCGAGTGGTTGGGGAAGGGTCGGGGGTTTCAGTGGCGATGAATTTTAGGGCGATTTGGATTTCGGAGGGTTTGGGGTTGCGTTGGAAGATGACGCGATAGACGGCGATGGTGCGGCCGAGGTCATCGCGAGCGGAGGCGACTTCGGGTCGGGTGAGGATGCGGCGTGCGACATCGATGGCCATGGGGCTATTCATGAGGAAGAGGGCTTGTTGGGGGACGATGCTGGTGGAGCGTTTGCTATTGGTCATGTCGGGGTCACTGAAGTCGAAACTTTGCATGAGTTCGGGGAGATTGCCGCGGTCGATGTATCCGTAGACGGAGCGGCGGTAGCTGTAGGGTTCTTCGGTGAGGTTGACGGGTTGGCCGCCGAGGGTGCGGTCGAGTTTTCCGCTAAAAGCGAGGAGGGAATCGCGCATGGATTCGAAGTCGAGGCGGCGGATATTGGCGCGCCAGAGGAAGCGATTTTGGGAATCGATTTTTTCGTTGTGGGGGTTGGTCTCGCTACTTTCTTGGTAGACGTGGGAGAGCATGATGATGCGGTGGAGTTGTTTAATGGACCAATTTTTTTCGATGAAAGAGGCGGCGAGGTAGTCGAGGAGTTCGGGGTGGGAGGGGGGTTCGCTTTGGGTACCGAGGTCATCGAGGGTGGGGACGAAGCCTTCGCCGAAGTGGTGCATCCAGAGGCGATTAACGAGGACGCGAGCGGTGAGGGGATTGGATTTGGAGGCGATGGATTGGGCGAGTTCGAGGCGACCGCTTTGATTTTTGGCGAAGGGTTTGGGTGAGCCGCCTGGGGAGAGGACTTCGAGGAAGTGGCGGGGGATGATATCGCCTTTGGTTTCGGCTTGGCCGCGGAGGAGGACGGGGGAATCTTTGGGGGCGGCGAGATCATTGATGACCATGGCGCGGACGGGGGCACCTGGGTTGGTGAGGAGGAGGTGATTGATTTTGGAGAGATTATTTTCGGAGCGATTGACGAATTTTTTGGGGCCCCGATTGGCGAGATCGCGGAGTTGGTTCATGTCGAGGGAGCCGGTGGCTTGGACTTTGAAGGGGATTTCGAGGAGTTGAGCGAGGGCGGGATCGAAGCCTGGGAGGGGCATGGATTTGGCGGTGGAAGCGGCGGTGTAGAATTCTTTGGCGCGCGGTTGGATGCTGGCAAAGAGTTTGCCGTAGATGTCGGCGACGTCTTCGATGGATTGAGGTTTGGTGTTTTTGAAGGCGGCGATGACGAGGGGATTGACGGGAGTGGTGGAGGGGCGATTGGGGCGTCGTTCGGCGACTTTCCCGGTGGGTTCTGGTGGGGGTGGAGCGGTGAGTTTGGCGATGATCTCTTCGGCTTTGGCGGCGAACTGAGTGGGATCGAGATCGAGGAAGAGGCGGAGCGGGGAGATTACGGGGTCATTGGGGCGGACATTTTTACTGATTTCGTTGACGAGATCGGGATCGAGGCGGCGCTTTTTGATGAGTTCGTTGCGGGCGGCCATTTGGTCCTCGGAGGCTTGATTTTTCTTTCGGGAGCTGGCGAGGAGATAGCCAGCGGCATCGAAGCGAAACTTGGTGGCTTCTTCGGCGATGGCTTGGTAGTAGGCGTCGCGATTTTCCTGTTCGAGGGCGGCGAGTTTTTCTTGGAAGTCGGCGAGTTGGTCGAGGGGGGGCATGGCGATGATGGGTTTTTCTGGGGGTTCGATGCTGGAGGCGAAGACGCCGTGGAGGGCGTAATAATCTTTGGTGGGGATGGGGTCGAATTTGTGATCGTGGCAGCGTGCGCAGGCGACCGTCATGGCGAGGAAGCCTTTGCTAACGGTATCGATGCGATCGTTGATGATATCGTTGGGATTTTTGAAGCGTTCGCCGACGGTGAGGAAGCCGAGGGCGGCGAGGCGTGGGTCGTCTGGGGTGATATCGGGGAGTTTATCGGCGGCGAGTTGTTCGACGATGAACTGGTCGTAGGGTTTGTCGTCGTTGAAGGCTTTAACGACGTAGTCGCGGTAGGTCCAAGCGTAAGGGTAACGGTAATCCATTTTGCCGTTATTTTTTTCGCCGCCGATGGTATCGGCGTAGCGAGCGGTATCGAGCCAATAGCGGCCCCAGCGTTCGCCGTAAGCTGGGGAAGCGAGGAGGCGATCGACGACGCGGGCGAAGGCTTGTGGGGAGACATCGGAGACGAAGTCGCGGACTTCTTGTGGGGAAGGAGGGAGGCCGGTGAGGTCGTAAGTGGCGCGGCGGAGGAGGGTTTCGCGGGAGGCGTCTGGGGCTGGGAGGAGTTGTTGGGCTTCGAGTTTGGAGAGGATGAAAGTATCGACGCCGGTGAAGCACCACGCCTTATTTTTGACGGGGGGTTGGGCGGGTTTGGCGACTGGTTGATAGGCCCAGTGGCTACGGGCTTTATCGGTGAGGCCAGAGAGTTTGAGTTTGGTATCGGAGCGAGGATCTGGGGCGCCCATTTTGACCCAGGCGGTGAGGGTTTCGATTTGGGCATCGGAGAGGCGACCGCCTTCTTTGGTGGGGGGCATTTGGAGGTCTTTGTCTTGGTAATTGATCGCCTTGATCAGGGGGCTGGAAGTGGGGTCGCCTGGTTTGATGGCGGGGCCGATTTCTCCGCCTTTGAGGAGGCCTTCGCGGGTATCTAAAGTGAGGCCGCCCTTGGACTTAGCGTTTTCGATGCTGTGACATTTGTAACAGTTATCGACGAGAATGGGGCGGACTTTGCCTTCGAAGAAAGCGGATTGTTCTGGGGTGAGATCGGCGGTGACAGCGGCAGGGGAAGCGTGGAGAAGAGCGAGGGAAGCGAGGAGTGCGGGGAGTGAGGCGCGCATGAAGTTAGGCGATGATGTCTTTGACCACGTGACCGAAGTTATCGGTGAGGCGGAAATCGCGGCCATTGTAGCGGTAAGTCATCTTGGTGTGATCGAAGCCGAGGAGCGCCATGATGGTGGCGTGGAAGTCATGGATATGGACTTTATTTTCGGCGGCGCGGGCACCGAACTCGTCGGTGGAACCGTAGGTGGTGCCGCCTTTGACGCCTCCGCCCGCCATCCAAGCGACCATGGCGCGGCCATTGTGATCGCGGCCGGGGAATTCGTTGCCGTTGCGATCGCGGACTACCGTGCGCCCGAATTCGCCGCCCCAGATGACGAGGGTGGAGTCGAGCATTCCGCGTTGTTTGAGATCGCGGAGGAGGGCGGCGGCAGGGCCATCGATTTCGCCGGCTTTTTTGGCGAGGGCTTCGTCGAGTTTGTTGTGGTGATCCCAGCCACCGGCGTTGACTTGGACGAAGCGGACGCCGCGTTCGACGAGGCGGCGAGCGACGAGCATTTTGGAGCCGAGTTCGGTGGGGCCATACATATCGCGAACGGAGGTGGGTTCTTTATTGATATCGAAGGCTTCGGTGGCTTCGGTTTGCATTTTGAACGCCATTTCGAAGGCTTCGATGCGGGCTTCGAGTTGGGCGTCCTTTTGGAGGGCTTGGGCGTGCATCTCGTTGAGCTGATGGACGAGATCGAGCTGGTGTCTTTGGCGATCTGGGCGGGTGAATTGGTTATGGATATTGAGGAGGATTTGATCGAGGCGCATTTTTGAGCTGTAATTGACATTACAGCCTTGGAAGACGCCGGGGAGAAAGGAGGCTTGGCGCCATTCGGGTTTGCCGCCGAGGGTGATGAAGCCGGGCATATTTTGGTTTTCGGTGCCGAGACCGTAGACCACCCAGGAGCCGAGGGAGGGTTTGGGGAGTTGGAGGGAACCGGTGTTCATGAAGCGCTGAGCGACATCGTGAGCTGGGACATCGGTCCAGAGAGAGCGAAGGATGGCCATATCGTCGACGAACTCGCCGAGTTTGGGGAAGACTGAGCTGACGGGGATGCCTGATTTGCCCATGGGGGTAAATTTGAAGGGGGAAGCGAAGGCGACCCCGGAGTGACCGGGGATGGATTTGCCGTCGAACTTGGTGAGTTCTTCTTTGGGATCCCAGGTATCGACTTGGGAGGGACCGCCTTCGGCGAAGATGTGGATGACGGCTTTGGCTTTGGCGGGGAAGTGGGAGGGGTGAGAGG
>JBAWZW010000103.1:0-9330 GCA_037142835.1 Verrucomicrobiota bacterium | reverse complement strand
CATGCACCACTCCTCCACTTCCTCCCCCTCCACCCTCCCTTGGCTGGTCCTCCTCGCCTCCCTCCTCTTTTCCCCACTCTTGGCCGCCGAGAATCCACCCGCTCCCCCAGAACCTCCCGATGACCTCGCCCTCAATTTCCACCTCATGCACCCCGGTGCCCCCAGCGCCCCAGGCGATCCCAATGCCGCCTTTTGCCTCGATGGCGTCTACCACATGCACTACATCATCGCCCACCCTTGGAAAGGCCGGGAATCCTTCTCCTTCGTCCATGTCACCAGCCCCGATATGCTCCACTGGACTTGGCAAACCACCAAACTCCAACCCTCCTTCACCAACCACGGAATGTTCAGCGGCACGGGCTTCCTCACCAAGGAAGGTCTCCCCGCCGCCATCTATCACGGCCAAGCCTCAGGCCGTAATCAAATCGCCATCGCCAAAGATCGCCAACTTTCCGCTTGGGAAAAACCTTTCCCCATTGAGGTCCGGAACCCCGATGGCTCGGCAGCAAAAATTAACCACTGGGACCCAGATTGCTTTCTCATCGGCGATACCTATTACGCCATCTCCGGTGGAGAAAACCCGCCGCTCCTCAAATCCAAGGACCTGAAAACTTGGACGCTCGTTGGCAATTTCCTCAAACATAATCTCCCCGATGTCGCCTACGGTGAAGACATCTCCTGCGCCAATTTCTTTCCCATCGGGAAAAAATGGATGCTCCTCTGCATCAGTCACTCAGCAGGTTGCCGATACTACATCGGCGATTGGGACGCCACCGCCGAACAGTTCGTCCCCGAATCCCACGGCCGCATGAACTGGCGCCGCGAAAACCAAAGCCTCTTCGGCATGAAACAATGGCGCGTCGATTTCTTTGCCCCAGAATCCCTCCTCACCCCCGATAAACGCCGCGTGATGTGGGCTTGGCTCGCCTCCCTCGGCAAAAATGACGGCTCCATGGACAAACGGACCATCCAATCCCTCCCCCGCGAACTCCGCCTTGATGAAGATAACTCCCTCCGCATCAAACCCCTCCGCGAACTCGAATCTCTCCGCTACGATCCCACGGTCCTCGATGATGTCGTTCTCAATACTCCCAAAGCCGATCTCCTCGCCACCGTCACCCCCGGCAAACAAGTCGCTAGTTTCGACGGCGACTCCACCGAAATCCGCATCACCATCGCCCGCGATCAAGCCAATCGTAAACTTTTCGGCTTCAACCTCTTCCCCGATGCCAAAGGCGGGGGACTCCCCATCATCTTCCGCCCAGAAACGGGCACGCTCCGCCTCGGAAACGCCGAAGCCCCCTTCTCCATTGCCAATCTCCCCAAAGGCGAAGACATCGAACTCCGCATCTTCATCGATAAATTCCTCGTCGAGGTCTTCGTCAACGACCGCCAAGCCATCCTCGCCGAATTCTCCGATTACCGAGGCAAAACCGGAATCACCGCCTTCACCATCGGCGCCCCCACCACCCTCAAAAAGATCGAAGTCTGGAAGCTCAAACCCACCAACCAAGGCTTTCGCGATGCCCAGAAAAATCACCTCTGGCAACCAGACGCCAAGTAAACCCCTTTTCCATCGCCAAAAAGACCAAGGCTGACACCCCTCCCCCATCACCAGCCTCCACCCCCAAGGCCAACCACCAGAAAACTCTTCCCCCTCAGCCTACCGACTGCCCTCTTCCAAACCCCCAAGAACCCGCTCCGCCATCGCTCGCCGAGCCACCCGCAACCGCACAGCCAGCCAAATCGCCACCAGCACGCTGACCACCAGCCAAAAGAAGAATGCCCGAGGCACCGCCCGAGCCGCCTCCGCCGGGATCTCCGCCACCGTCAGCAATGTCCCCGTCGCATACAATGGCATGCTCAACGGCGATATCCCCATCAACCAAGTCGCCCCGGGAATCATCCGATCGCTGATCGCCCCAAGCACCGCCCCCGCCATCACCGGAACCACCCCCACAAAAATCGCCGCCAATCCAACCACCCGAAACCCTTTCGCCTCCAGCAACCCGTGAAACCCCACCCCACCCGCAAGAACGACCGCCACAAAAAAGCCCCAGGTGCTTAAAGGCACCAGATGCCCAGGAAACCAGCTGGACTCCACCAGTGCCCGAGCAAAAACCATCCAACCCGTGGCCCCCGTAATCGCCATCAAAATCACCACCCAAAACGCCGTGGTCGCATCCGCAAGCCGCGGCAAAGCCACCAATCCCTGCTTGCGGGCGCGTCGCCACCCCCGAAGCTGATCGTCGGGCGCTGGAGTGATAATCCCCGTCAGCAAAAAAATCAGCAGCAAGGTGACCAGCCCATAAAGGCCCGACATCAGCACCGCCTCCATAGCCTTCGGAGCCCACGCCTTTCCCTCAAACGCCATCAAGTGAAAAGCCCTCGATGGAAAAAGATCCCCAGAATCAATCAGCGGCAAGGCATTCCCCAACAGCAGCAGTTGAACCCAAATAAACCAGCCCAACGCCCACAGTTTCCCCAGCAAATGCGCCTCCGTGCGCCGCCACTTCCGACAAAGCATCACCGTAAAGGTCAAAATCAATCCGCCTTGCGTAAAGAGCGTGAATACCGTTTCCGAAAAATCGAGGTTGAAAAACTTCACCGTCGGAACCAGATGCTGAACCGCACTCACCATCGACCCCATGCCCTTAGGCAGAATGCTCGGGAGACTCTCCTCAAAGACCGGCGTAATCGTCAGATACTTAAAGAAAACTAACCCAAACTTCGCCATCTGCGGAATCACTGTGTATAGACTGAAGACCAGCCCGATAGACACCAGAAACGCCCAGCGCCGATTCTGCACCACTGTCCCCGTCAACAAACCCGTAAAATGATAAAGCAAGGCAGTGGTGAAAATGATCGTGTAAAGTGGCACCCACACGCTCCACGGGACCTCCCCACGCCAAAGCATCCACCCCATAAATGGCATCGTCGCCAAAAACATCGCATACTCACGCACCGGTAACCCAAAAAGATACCCCAACACTTTCGCCAACGGGGTCATCGGAATCAGTCGCTGGTAGTCGATCACCCCTTCATCACGCTCCGCCGTCATCCCCCCAGCCACCTGCGCCGTACCCAAAACAAAAAGAATCAAACCCTGCACCACAATCAACGGAATGATCCCCGCCCGCGCACCGTCCACCACATTCGTCCCGCTTCGCACCCCGATGGAACCCACCAAGGCCACCATAAATCCCGCGACCAAAACGGTAATCAAAAGCGCCACCCCCAACCCACGCGCCCGCAACCGCGACCGACAATAGCGGGCAAAAATCGGGTTCCTCCACAGCAACGCTCCCAAAACAGAAACTATCGTTGATGGCGGCTTGATCATCGGCGATTCCCCTCCGCAACCCCCACAAGAATATCCTCAAAAGAGGTCCTTCTTTCCTCAAATGCCCGCATCCGAACTCCCTGACCAATCAGCCCAGTCAGCAAGTCCGCCTGCGATTCATCACTCCCTTTAAACCCAAAAATCACCTGCGCCCCCTCCACCCGCACCTCCTGAACGCTCGGTTGCACCTCCAACCATGCCACAGCCTCCTCCAGCGCCCCCACCACGGTGGCCGTCAATACCCGATCAGTATTGCCCAATTGCTCCCGCACCTCATCGACCGTTCCCGAAGCCAGTAACCGACCACGGTTCATCACGCACAGCGATGTACACATCTCCGCAAGCTCACTGAGAATATGCGAACTCACAAAAATCGTCGCCCCAGTCTGCGCCAACTTCCGCAAGGCATTCCGTAAGTCTCTCCGCGCCAACGGATCTAGACCACTCGCGGGCTCGTCCAAAATCAAAACTCTCGGCCGATGCAACAAGGTCTTCGCCAAAACTAATCGCTGGGTTTGCCCACGAGAAAGCTTCTTGCACCAACTATCCCGCTGCTCCGTCAACGCCACTTCCTCCAAACACTCCGCCACCCGATCCCCACGCGACGCTCGCCCCCCCAATCCATAAGCCGCCGCGTAAAAATCCAAAAACTCTCCCACCTTCAAATCCGATGGCACTGGCGCCAAATCAGGCATGTATCCAATCATCCGCCGCGCCCCCTCAATGTCCTCCAACACATCCACCCCATCCATAAACACCTCCCCATAAGTCGGCTCCAATAAGGTAGTTAGCACTCGAAAGGTACTCGTTTTCCCAGCCCCATTTGGCCCCACAAGACCAAAAATCTCCCCGCGCGGAACGCTCAATGTCAGGTCGTCCACCGCCACAAAATTCCCGTAGTCCACCCGCAAATAGCGAATGTCGATCGCCGGCGGATGCCCCCCCACTTCCAACCGCTCACCAAATGTTGTCATCATCAAAAAGATCTCCGTTGGCCGGTGGACTCATCCCCACAGCCCGCCACTCTTCCGCAAGCTTTTCAGAACGACGCTGGCGCGCCACTTCGTAAACCGCCCGCTGATCCGCACTCAAAAGCCCCAAAATCGCTTCCCTCCGTTTCGCCCCAGTCTGCACCAACCCTTCACCACTCGCACCCTCCAAAATCATCGTCGGATCATAATCCTTCGAACTCCGTGCCGCCACCGAAAAAACCCCATCCTTCTGCACCTCAGTTAGTTGCACAATCGCATCAAGCCGGCTCATCATCAAATCCGCCTCCCGCTGCACCCGCCCCGCACGCTCCACCATCCGCTCGGCCTTCAACCCCGCCAAATTCTCCGGACTCAACTTGCCCTCCATAAACTTCTCCAATCCCTCATCCGCACGGAGATTCTGCGACGCCCGCGCAATGTCCTCCAGTCGCGTCCCGTCTCGCCCCACCAACTCCGTCCAGCGCTTCGCTTCCTCACTCGATTTCACCGCAAACCATTGCCGAAGTGCCTCTTGGCTTTCCGCCGATAGATCATACTTTCGCGTTAATTCTCCCACCTTACTCTCAATCATGCTCTTCTCTCCCTTCAACCGCATCTGATCAAATAACGGTGCCAACTCCCTGATCAACGGCTGGCTCGCCCGAAAAATATCGTCGGGATTTACCACCTGCCCCGCACGGATTTTCTCGGCAATCCCTCGCGCCCCTTCCACCAATGTCCGCTTGCGCTCCGGCCCGCTCATCCCACCCTCCACCGCCTTCGCTTCATACGCGACCAAGCGGTTGCGGACTTCCTTCAACTCCACCTCCAGCCGGTTGGCGCGCTCCTCGGGCGATCCCTCCGCCCCAGGGAGACTCTCCCGGAACCAAGTAACCCCTAATCCACCAACGACCAATCCGATGACCACCAAAAGCAAAGACCGGAAGGATGAAGGGTAACCCATAGAGGCGATCGGCAACGACCGTTCCCTATCTTCAATATCCCCGCCAGTTGGTCAACGGTTTCCACCGCAATCCCTCCACAATCACTCTCCATCCCCAGCGAAACCGACCTTCCCTCCCCGCCTCAACGGTTCACCCCACTTCGATGAAACTGCGCCCGGCGGGATTTGAACCCACGACCGTCGGATTAGAAATCCGATGCTCTATCCAGCTGAGCTACGGGCGCTTTACTCGTTCTCCTCGCCAACTTACCCCATAATCCGCTCTCCCACCATTTAAGCCAAATGCTTTTGCCCAGACCGCAACCGAAATGACATCATCACCGCCACCAATCCCCCAACCACTTCCACCCACCCAATCACCAGCGGCAACAAAGCAATCCCAATCAACTGATTCTCCAAAATAACCCCACCCAAAACGAGACTGATCACCCCCAACAAGGCCATCGTCCACCCCGCCCCACGAAAGCTCGCAATCAAATCGTTGACCCCAATAAAAATCCCCGAAATCCCCACCAGCGTCACAATCACGCCCGGAACGAAAATCGCCGAAATCAACGGATGCTCCAATACCGCCAGCCCCGCAATCACCCCAATCAGACTATTCAAAATCAACCAACCCCGATGGGATCGCGCTTCAGGATGAAAAATCGCCGTCAGCGAAAAAATTCCCTTAATCAGCCAATACCAACCCAGCACCCGCACCAACACGATCAACGCGGTCGCGGGATTCGAAAGGACAATCCCCCCCACCAGTAAACTGACCAATCCCTGAAGAAGGACGATCCACCAAGGAACAACAGAAAGAGCGCGGGATTCGGGATTCATATTAAGGATTCGTGACTGGGGTTGCGGGTTGGGTGGTGGATTGCTTCGGCGACTTAAACTTCAAAAAGACCAAGACGGAATCGTCCAAGGTCAAAACATAACAAACCATCGCAATCAACATCAAAATCGCCCCCACAACCACCCATGGACTCTGATGAATCTTTTTCGGCGGCTTGTCGTGGTGCGAATGCGGATGGTGTGAATGCGAACTCATATGGAGAAAATCAAAGTTTCAGCGGACAGGAAAACTCCCCCGCTTCCCATCTCCTAACGACTCCACCTCACTAAGGTCAAGACCCATCCCTTTCCCCACACTCACTTCGGCCTCAGCGTGATGGTTGCCCGACCACTCAACTCCCCAGCCGGCGCCCGACCCTCATCCGTATAAGTGGCCTCAATCACCAAATTCCCCGGCTTGTCACTCTTCGGCGTCGCCATCTCCCCCGTCAGCCCACGCAGAAAGACCGGCCCCTTTTCCCCCGCTTTCATATTCAATACCCAACGCAACATGATCACAATCTCGTCGTCCGTTAACTGCCCATGCGGCAACATCGGCACCGCCCCCCAAACCCCACTCCCGCCCTCTCTCACTTTCTTCGTCAAAAGCTCCAAAGCCCCCGCTTGGTTCCGATACTTATCCGCAATCTCCAATAACGAAGGCCCCACCACCCTCTGCTCAGGCGCGTGACAGTTAAAACAATCACTCTGTTTCATTCGCGTCACCCCAGGATCAAGGACTTCCCCCTTTCCTTTCGCCCGCTGAAAGACCCCGCTCACCATCGTCCGCGACCCCATCGCCTCCCCCTTCACCCCAGACTCCCCATCCTCACGATCACTCACCGCGACCCGATACTTCACCGGCTCGCCGGGCGTGTAAAATCCCCCATCCACTGGCTCCTCAAACTTCACTTTCGGCGACTGATTCCCCACCACTAACCGCGTCCGCCCCTTCGAACTCGCCCCGCCACCATCCGTGACCCGCACTTCCGCCACATAATTACCCCGCTCGGCGATCTTTAAAGGAACTTTCGCCGTCTTCCCCAAAACCCCACCCCCAGGCTGCAACGTCCACTCAAAACTCAACTCCCCACCCTCGGGATCCTTCGAATCTTCCGCAGAAACGCTCGCCTCATCAGCACCCCGATCATCAACCACCAAAACTTCCTCTCGCACTCTCGCCACGGGGGGAATGTTCCCCATCACATATTTCACCCGCAACAACTGCGCATCCGCATTCGCCCCCCAAGTTTCCCCGTAATCCATCAGATAGAGTTGCCCATCTTTTCCAAATGCCGCCTGCAACGGCCGCTTAATTAACACTTTCCCCGTCCGCCCAGATTCCTCACGCGCCTTCGTCAATGCCTCACCCTTATTCGCCACCAGCATCGCCCCCGAAAACGCCTCCACCCCCACCAAATTCGCATCCCCATCCAATCTCGCCCACTTGATCATCGGACGCTCCCAATCCCAAAAAAGTAGGCACCCATCATAATACCTCGGAAACCCTTCGCCCTTCTCAAACTCCGGCTTCCAATGAAACACTGGCCCCGCACAGGCCGTCCGCCCCCCAGCCCCAAACTCAGGATGCTCACTCGTCGCCGCATACGGCCAATACAACATCGCGGGCATCGCCGGCGGCAACTCCTTCAACCCCGTATTGTTCACACTCTCATTCACAGGCTTCTGCGGATCAAACGCCTTCCCCAATGCCTTCGTCTGATAGTTGTAAGCCACATAGGCAAAGTTATTTCCAATAAAATACGGCCACCCAAAATTACCCGCTTTCTTCGCCTGATTAATCTCGTCATACCCACGCGGCCCACGCGGCCCGTCCGAGTTCGCATCCGGTCCCACCTCACCCCAATACACAATTCCCGTCACGCTATCCACCGACATCCTCCACGCATTCCGACACCCCATCACATAAATCTCTGGTCGCGTCTGCGGCGTCCCCACAGGAAAAAGATTCCCCTCCGGGATCTCATAAGTCCCATCCGCTTTCGGTCGAATCCGACAAATCTTTCCCGCTAAACTCATGGTGTTCGATGCCGATTTCTGCGCGTCCCACGGCGCCCGACCCGCCCGCTCGTCCAACGGCGCGTACCCGTTCGAATCAGCGTGCGGATGCGTGTTGTCCCCCGCAGACCACAGCAAACATCCGTCAGGCGCAAACGCCACCGTCCCCCCATGATGACAACACTGTTGCCGCTGTTCCTCATACTGAAGCAACTTCTTCTCCGATCCCAAATCCAAGACGTCGCCAACAATCGTAAACCGCGAAAGATACTGCCCATCAAAGCCTTTCGGCGAATAAAGACAGTAAATCCACCCGTTCTCCGTAAACTTCGGATCCAGCGCAAATCCCAAAAATCCATTCTCCTGATCCGCAAATACCGTCAACTCCCCAGCCAATGTCACCTTCCCCGTTTCAGGATGATACACTTTTAGCTTTCCCCGATACTCGTTGAAAAATACCCGCCCATCCCCAGCAATCGCCATCCCCATCGGCTGGGCAATCCCCTCCACCAATCGCTCCACCTGAAACCGAAAATCTTCAGGCAGTTTTCCCACCGGCTCCGCCCAGAGGGGCCCACTCAAAATCGTCGCAAGGCTCAGCGCTAAATAGGTTTTCATCATCATATGTGGTGGCAGTTTCATTGCATCATCCTTCGCCTTTTTTCAACCACTCAAAACCCCATCACCCACTTTCCCTTGGCTAACTCCTCCCTTTCCCCACAAGATCATCCCATGACTGCCCTTCGATTCACCCTCTCCCTCCTTGCCTCTTTGATTCTCGTCATCCCCAACACCCACGGGGCCGATGATCCACGCCTCGCCACTCTCCAAGCCGCTGACGACGAACGCGTTGCCGCCCTCCTCGCCGCCAGCGCACCCCGCCTCACCGCCATCCTCTCCGAAGATCTCCGCTACGCCCACTCCAATGGCCTCGTCGATTCCCGCGACTCCATGATCGCCACCATCACCAGCGGCAAAACCCGCTACACCTCTTGGACTTACACCGATCGAAAGTTCTCTTTTCCTAGCTCCAATATCGCCCTCATGACCGGTCAAACCAAAGCCACCCTCCTCAAAGGCTCCGAATCCACCAACCTCACCCTCAATTTCCTCGGCGTCTGGCGCGAAGAAAAAGGCCAGTGGCATTTCCTCGCCTGGCAATCCTCACGAGCTCCAGAACCCTCCACCCCAATCCCCAAAGCCCCCTAACC
>JBAWZW010000102.1:0-9683 GCA_037142835.1 Verrucomicrobiota bacterium | reverse complement strand
ATTATATGGCTCACTTTTGGGGATTGGGGGCAGGATTCCTTGAAGGATGGCTGTTGGAAGTCGTGCGAGTGAAAGAGTGGGCGAGGGTGGGGATGCAACGTTTGGCGATTGGGCTGACGCTGGGATTGTTGGTTGGCGCTTGGCTTTTGGCTTATTTGCATTGAGCTGGGTGAGGCTTGGCTAGCGACGATGGTAATTGGTAATTGGTGATTGGCGGTGACGCGGGGGCATGTAGTTTTTTAATGATGAAAAAGTCTCTTCCTCTGCTGATTGGTTTTTTGGCGGTTTGTGGGTCGATTTACGGTGCGGAAACGGTTTACCCGCTGAGTGAAGATTCCAAGCCTCACAATGGGGTTCCGAAGGGTGAGGTGTTAAAATTTAGCTTTGACCAGTCGAAAATTTTTCCGGGAACGACGCGCGATTACTGGGTGTATATTCCTGCGCAATACGACCCCGCGAAGGCGGCCTGTGTCTTTGTTTGTCAGGATGGGATTCAATATAATGCTCCAGTCGTTTTTGATCAGTTGATCGAGAAGAAAGAGATGCCTGTGACAATCGGAGTTTTTATCATGCACGGGAGGGTGCCGGCGCTCTCGGACCGAGCGATCCCCCGATTTAATCGGAGTCTGGAATACGATGGTCTGGGGCCCGACTACGCCCGGTTTGTTCTTGAGGAGCTTTTGCCAGAGGTGGAGAAAAAAACCGCCACCAATGGTCGAAAGATCGTCCTCAGTCATGAGGCGAATGACCGGGCGATCGGCGGAGCGTCGAGTGGGGCGATCTGTGCGTTTACAGCGGCTTGGGAACGACCAGACGGGTTTAGTCGGGTGTTTTCCAATGTGGGGACCTATGTGGGTTTGCGTGGCGGGAATGAGTATCCCACATTGATCCGAAAGTTTGAGCCGAAACCGATCCGAGTCTTTTTGCAGGATGGATCCAACGACTTGAATCTTTACGCTGGGGATTGGTGGATGGTGAATCAGGAGATGGATCGTGCGCTGACCTTTGCGGGGTATGAGCACGAGAAGATTTGGGGTGAAGGAGGGCACAATAGTCAACATGCCACGGCGATTTTTCCTGAGGGAATGCGTTTTCTTTGGAAGGGTTGGCCAGAGGGGGTGAAGGCTGGGAAGAGCAAGAACAAGATGCTTGGGGAGATTTTGATTCCTGGGGAAGATTGGCAGTTGGTTTGGGAGGGCGGCAAGTTTACTGAGGGGCCGTGTGCGAACGCCGCGGGGGAGATATTTTTTAACGACATCCCGAATTCGAAGACTTACAGGGTCGCTTTGGATGGCAAGGTTTCGGAGTTTCTGGGGGATTCGCAGAGAGCGAACGGGCAGGCGTTTGGGGCAGATGGTCGAATGTTGGCGGTCACGGGTACGGGAAAAGTGATGGCGTATGATGAGAAAGGGGCGGGGAGTCTGATTGCGGAAGGGATTCAGGGGAATGACCTTGTGGCGTTGGAGAATCGGACGATTTATGTGACTGAGCCGAGTGGGGAAGCGGGGAAGGGGGGTAATCTCTGGATGATTTCGGCGAAGGGAGAAAAGAAAATTGTGGATACGGGTTTAAAGTTTCCCAATGGGGTGACGGTGTCGCCTGATCAGTCGTTGCTTTACGTGGCGGAATCGCGATCGCACTGGGTATTTAGTTATCAGATTCAGGCGGATGGAACGCTGGCGTTTAAGCAGCGATATTATTGGTTGCACGTTCCTGATTGGGCGGAGGATGCTGGGGCTGATGGGTTAAGGGTTGATCGTGAGGGGAGACTTTATGTGGCGACGCGGCTCGGGGTGCAGATTTGCGATCAGGCGGGTCGGGTGAATGTGATTCTGCCGACGCCTAATGGTCGGGTGTCGAACGTGGCTTTTGGGGGAGCGGAGTTTGAGACGCTTTATGCGACTTGCGGTGACAAAGTATACAAAAGGAAATTGAAAGTGAAGGGGGCCAATGCGTTTGCGTCGCCGATCAAGCCTAATCCTCCGGGGTTGTGATTTTCGCGGAATTTTTTGAACGAAGTAGGGTTGGGTAGCGTATTGGTTAGGGTAGATGAACGAATTTTATGCGCGCCCATTGGATTAAGTTGGTGGTGATTTTCGTGGCGATTTGGGTGGTTGTGGGTGGGGTGATTTTTTTTGCGAGGAGTCAAAAGGTGACGCCGAAGAGCGTGGCGAAGTATTTGGAGACGCACCCGATGGAGGGAAGTTCGCCGATGGTTCGGGGCAAAGTCATTGAAAAACTGGCGGATCAGATCAACCGACTTGGGCAGGAAGAGCGGCGAGGGGTGAGGATGGGGCGAGGATTGGACGGCTTTTTTCGTGGGCTGACGTCGGAAGAGCAGGGTCGGTTTTTGGATCTGACCTTGCCGACGGGATTTCAGCAGATGATCGAGGCTTTGAATAAAATGAAACCCGAGCAACGGCAAAAATTTGTGAACAAAGCGATGACGGATATGAAGGAGAGAGAAGATGACCGACCAAAGGATGAGCGAATGGATGCCAACGCGAAAAAGATCATGGAGCAAGGATTTAAGACCTTTTATAGTTCAGCGAGTATTGAGGTGAAAATGGATGTGGCGCCGTTGATTGAGCAGATTCAGAAGAATTTGCAGGAGAGGCCGCCTCGTGAGAAATGACTTTGAAGACGGTGGAGGGGAGGGGACGGGAGCGAGTGATTTCTTGAGGGGAGGAGCGTTTACTTTGGTTGAATTGCTGGTGGTGATGGCGGTGGTGGGAATACTTTCTGTGTTGGGGTATTCGGCGTATCAAAGGGTGATAGAGAGTGGTCGGGCGACGGCCTGCACGGCCAACCTTCGTCAACTGGGGATGGCGTTGGGGCTGTATTTGGGAGAGAACAACCAAACGATGCCGACATTGAAGACCGCCAGAGGGAGTGTGAGCGATGATTTTCCGGTGATTGATAACACGCTGGACCGCTATCTTTCTGGGGGGCGGGGCGTCTTTAGTTGTCCTGCGGATCGTCGGGGATTGGGCGCGCGGAGTGGGACGAGTTATCTTTGGAACAATACTTTAAACGGACAGGTGCTGGCGAATTTGAACTTTCTCGGATTGGTGGAAGATCTCAGTCACATCCCGATTCTTTCGGACAAGGAGGGGTTTCATCCATATATGGATAACAAAGTGAATATCCTTTATGCGGATGGTCATGCGACGAAAGACCTGCAATTTTTCACGGAGGAACCATCTAGAAAATGACCATGGAAGGGACGGATGCAATGATCGCGATCAAAGATTTGCGAAAGAGTTGGGGCGGGAAGGTGGCGTTGCACGGGCTTTCTTTTGAAGTTCGGCGGGGGGAGATATTTGGGTTACTCGGTCATAATGGAGCGGGGAAGAGCACCACATTGGGGATTCTTTTGGGGCAAGTCTTTGCGGATCATGGGGAGGCGATGATTGGGGGGATTTCGGTGGAGCGAGATCGGGCGAGAGCATTGGCGAAGACGGGAGCGATTTTTGAGGCGCCCCGTTTTTACGATTACCTGAGTGGGTGGAAGAACTTGGAGATTTACACAAGTTATTCGGCAAAAGTCTCTCGTAAGCAGTTGCTTGAGGCGGTTGAGACGGTGGGATTAACGGGAAGGATTGAGGATAAGGTGGGGACTTATTCTCAAGGGATGCGGCAGCGTTTGGGATTGGCGCAGGCGCTACTTCCGGAGAGTGAACTGATTTTACTCGATGAGCCGACGAACGGGTTGGATCCTGAGGGGATCCACGAGATGCGGGGGCTCATCCGGCGATTGAACCGAGATCGAGGGCTTACGGTGGTCTTTTGCTCTCATTTGCTGGTCGAAGTGGAGCAGTTGTGTGATCAGGTGGTGATTTTGAATCAGGGGCGGAAGATTTTTGACGGGCGATGGGCGGAGTTGGGGGGAGACCGGCGGCGAGTTCGATTTGAGGTCGACGATTGGAGTGGGGCGTTAGCCCTAGTGGGAGGAATGCCTGGGGTGACGGTGGTTGGGGATAAGGTGTTGGGATTGGATGACGAAACGGCGACGGCGGATTTGGTGGGGAGGATGGTGCATGGGGGGATTCGGGTGAGTGGGGTGGAGGTGGAACGGCGGAGTCTTGAGCAAATTTATTTGGGATTGACGCAGGGTGAAGCTGGGGGAGTGGAGGGCTGATGAGTCTATTTCTTCTGCAATTGCGGGGTGAGCTGTGGAAGCTTTTTGCTCGAAAGCGGACTTATCTGGGTTTTGGGGTCTTTCTGGGGGTGGAAATGTTGATCTTGATTCTTTGGCAATTACCGAGGGGGCAACGGTGGATGGAGGAGATGATCGAGCGGAGTGGGGGAGTGTTTCAGGCCTATTTTTCTGGGCTGACGGTGGCGATGATCATGTTGACGATGACCGTCTTTTTATTAGGCGGGCTTTATTTGGCCTTGGTTGGGGGGGATTTGGTGGCGAAGGAGATTGAGGATGGGACGATGCGCATGACCCTCTGTCGGCCAGTTTCGCGGGAGCGGGTGTTGATGGTTAAATATGTTACTTGTGTGATTTACACCTTCACCTTGGTGATTTTCATTGGACTTTCGGCGTTGGCAGCGGCCTCGATGGTTCGGGGTTCGGGAGGGCTGTTTTTGTTTATTCCAGAACAGCGGCTGGTGGCGTTTTTTGAGTTTGGGCCTGGGTTGGTGCGTTATCTTTGTGCGTTGCCGTGCTTTGCCCTTAGCATGCTGACGATTTCCACGTTTGCGTTCTTGCTTTCCTGTTGTCGGATGAAGCCGGCGGCGGCGACGATTGCGGCGATCACCTTATTTTTTGTCGACTACATTTTCCATCTGGTTCCGTACTTTGAAAGTTATCGTCCGTGGATGATGACCACCCACATGAGCACGTGGATGAATGTCTATCGGCGCCCGTTTCCGTGGGAACTGATGATTGAAGACTACGGGTATTTAGTCGGGATCGACGCCACGTTTTTGCTGATTGCGATGGTGGTTTTCTCGCGTCGCGATTTTAAGTCTTGATTTAGTGGGTGGCCCTGCTTCGCCATCTATCGACAGATTGCATGGGCTGGCCGCTCCCGGAGACGAGCCTTTCGGCCGGCCGCGAACCACCCCAACTGCCATGGCTCATTCGAAAGTGGACAACCGCCCTGGGTTCGTCGTCGCGGTGGTCGTTGGCGGGCGATTCGGAGTGCCGCGGAGTCTGCGGTTTTCTGCTCGAGGACGGCAACATGAACAGCGTCGGTCTTCGCCGGCGATGGAAGCTTCGCGGGAAACGATTGTTTTTTGTTGAAAGGTTCCGGGCTTTCCTCGCCACGCAAAGGGAAGGCACCCAATCATCAGGGGTGCCTCGTTCCTTGCCCCGAAAACTCCGCTCAAAGTGAACTTTCGCAAAAAAATGGCGTGATGTTCGGGTTTTCCAATTGTTTTAGCCTCGATAGTAAATTCGTCGCGCTTCTCTTGGGAAAAGTGGCTTTTTGGTGGCTGTTTTCCCACCCGCTGAGAAGTGCTTGCCGCCCGAAACCTCCGCAAAGAATACCACGGCGCAACCCCAGACTCTCCCGAACTCGCAAAATTCAAAACCTCGGTAGTGAATTTTCCGCGCTTCCCTTGGCAATAGTGGCTTTTGGGTGAAAAATTCCCAGCGGTCGACAAGGAGCACTTGCCGCCCCTCGAACTTCTCAAAAACTGGGATGGTCGGGCCCACCCCGCCGAAGTGCCCTGCCGCCCATCTCCGTTCATGCCGCGAAGCCGCCATGCACTTCGGAGTTTAGGTTGAAGATTTGGGCAATGCCCGCCACTCCATCGAGCCGAGGTCTTGAGGGCTCGGGGAGATGCCGTTCCCCGGACGCGGAGGATGCAACTGCTCACGCTCACCTTAAACGGGAGCGAGGGTGCATTCACGCGGTTGCACGTCTTTGAGTAGGGGCAAAGTAGGCGAGGTGGGTAAACTTGCGGGATCCAGGGTTCGCAAGGGTGCGGCGCGACTGGAACTTTCGCCCCGCCTCTGCGCTCACTGGGCTTTCTCCGCCGCTTCCGTGGCCTGCTTTTCCAGCAACGCGCTCCACGGGCCTGCCATCTCCACAAACCAGTGTTTCTTCTTTGCGGCCTGGCCGATCTTCGTATGCGCGGAGCGGCGCTCGATGGCCTGGAAAAATTTGTCCGCGCCCTTATCGTCGCGATCCTTGATCCAGGAGCCACCGAGATTGAGCACATCGGCGAGTTCCTCGCTTCCGTCGGGCATGAGGCCGGCGGCCTTCCACGCGAGTGCGGAGGCGACCCAGCGGTAGTGGAAGCGGTTATTCGGGTGCGGTCGGCTCTGCGCGATGCGCTGCTTTTCTTCCGGCGTCACGGCGATGAAGAGCTCCACCCGCTTCCCCACATCGCGCTTTTTCGCTTCGTCGTAATGGCCGGCGATGGTCACCCCCTCGACGCGCTGGGTGTCCAAGTTGCCGGGCTCGAAGGCGCCGCCGCTCTCAAAACCGTCTGGCTCCACCTCGGTGCCCATGATTTCCATGCCGTTGTTCCGGGCGATCCATGCGGCGGTGAAAATTGCCCGTGCGCGTTCAATCTTCGAGAGCTTCGCGTTGTCGGCGTCCTTCAGCGCGGCGACGTAGCGGGTGAGTACGGCCTGCTCCGCCTCTGGAAAATAGGGGCGAGCCGCGTCGTAGCGATCCTCGCGGACGAGCCGGCGCGCGAGCATCCAGCGCATCCGGGAGTTCGTGTCCAGCCCTGCGAACTCGTCGGTCTTCGGCTTCGCCGGCGTTTGGGGGAGGTGCTCGTCCACATACTTCTTCAGTTCATCGGCGGTCAGCACGCGGTCGCCGATGAACGCGGCATCATCCCACAAATCGCCAGCGAGGAAGGAGGCCATTGCATTCACGAAATCCCCGCGCGAAAGGTAGAGGCTCGCAAGATCGCCTGCGGCGGAATGGTCGAGCCGGTGGTCGTCCGCGCCATAGATGAAAAAGGTACCGCTTTTGCCGAGCTGAAGCTTTTCGGCGTTGATGAGCTTGAAGGCTGCGTCCATCGTCTGGGTGGCCTCGGCGAGTTTGCCCTCGCGGCGTTGGAGCTTTGCTTTCAGCCAAAGGGCGGTCGCGGAGTCCTGCTTTGCGATATCCAGCCAGCTCGCGGCCTCCTTGTAACGACCCGCAGTGTAGGCGACCCAGCCGAGATGATCCGCGTCCTCGATGTTCTTGAGGCCGGCCTTTTTAAGAGTCGCGAGCCAGCGGCGGCAGCGTTCGCCGGGCTTAGTGGGATTTTCCTCGCCACCATAACTCCAGATGGCCTCCTGCGTCTCGGTCGCGAGCACGTGCGCCGTCACCAACCGGCGGAGCAGGGGACTTTGCGTTGCGGCGTCGAGACGCGTCTGGATTTTCAACTCCTGGGCCGCATTCCACTTCACGAGTTGCTCCGGAGGCGCATTTTCCGGCGGCGGCTCGCTGTAGTTCAGCATGCCGTCCACAAACGGACGGTCGGGAATCACGGCCTTCAGCGAGATGACCGCCCCTTCATCGCCGAGCGCGAGTTGCGTGAGGTAAAGCTTCGCCGCCGCTTCGTCGTGGCCCTGCTTGAGTTCGCTCCGCGCCTCCCAGCCGTAGCTCTCCGCGGCGAGGCCGAGCGAATCGGCAAAGCCGTCCTTCGCCAGATCGCGCGTCTGCCGGAACCACTTCACGGCCTCCGGGTTCTTCGCCGCGAGGGCGAGTTTTCCGAGCATGAAGGTGGCCCAGACGGTGCGGTAATGCCTTTCCTCTTTCGGGCGTTTGAGCAGGGCCTCCCAAGCCTCACGCGCTTCCGCGAAATGCGCCGCGCCCTTCCGGAATGCCACCGCTCCACGATGGTAGTCGGAAAACTCCGAGGCGAATTCCTCGGGGAGCGACTCCGTGGTGGTTTCCTTCGCGGTGCTGACGATCTGGCGTGCGGCCTCATGTGCCGCCTTCGCTTTTGTGGAGTCCACTGGCTTGATCTTCCCACTCTTGATCGCGGCGTCGAAGTCCGTGGTGTCGGCTTGGGATGTCAGTTTCATTTCAGGCGACATCGCGGGCTTGGCATCCCCCTGCGCCGCCGCCGATGGGTCTTCGTCACTTGCCACGGCCACGCGCTTCTCCGGCGGGTGAAATTCTTTGGCCATGCGCTTCACCTCTAGCTCCCAATAAAATTCCGGCGACATCTCCGAGGAGATGCCTCCGTTATCCAGCCAGCGATGAGGCCCGAAGTCTCCCGTGGCGTGGGTATTTTCCAAAACCCCGACTGCTAGGGTGGCACAGAAAAGCATGGCGATGAGTAGTTTGCGCATAATTGTCTTTAGATTGAAGAGGCTAGGCTAGCGGAGGATTTCCGTATGGAGCGGCGGGCGCGTGGCAAAGCGCAGCCAGCCGATTTCGCGGCGGCTTCCGGGAAGCAATCGGGGCATCCTCGCCGCGGCACGGGTGAATCGGGCCTCGTGCTCGGTCTGCGAAAGAGACCATCCGCGCAGCGCTTCCGCCGCGAGAGGTGCGGGGCCGTCCCAGCGGACGAGCACGGTCACGTCGAGTCGCTCGTCGACCTCCCCGCCATTCATGAGACTCACGTCCACGGGATTGTCGGCGCCCGTGAAAATCTCCAGCTTGGGCGATGGCGCGCGGCCATCGATCACCGCGGCGAATGTCGGCCAGCGCCAGTTGCGTTTCCCTTCCACGGGCAGGCGATACCAGGCGACGCGCTCCATGGCCGCTGGGTGGCTGGCGCGCCAATCTGCGACGAGCCGTGCCTCTTCCTCTGCACTGGAATCGAATTCCACCACCCGCGTCCCCGGAGGCCATGCCGGCTGCACGCCGTCTGTCGCCATTCCGAGTGAATGCCCGTCTTCATCGTAGCCGATGAGCGCGGAGTAAGTCGGTAGCGCCACGGAAAAAGGACGTCCGAATTTTCCCGCCTGCGCCACCCATCGTCGCGCCCGGTCGGGATCGCAGAGTGCCACGCGCTCGGCCTCGTTCTTGGTCGGCACCGAGTGGACCTGGAGCACGAAGCCATCCGCCCCCGCGAGCAGTTTGCCAAATTCTGATTCGTCCAGCCAAGACGGAAGCGTGGTGATGACGAGGCGCTGGGGCTTCACCGCCTCGTGCACTGGCGCGAGCCACGCACGGTATTCCGCAAGCCGTTTTTTTGGGCAATCGTAGTCCACCTGAAACTCCGCACAGCTCACGCCGTTCTGCCGCGCGTCCTCCACGAGTGACTTCGCCGTTGCGGAAAAAAGCCGCGTCCGCGTGTCGCGTAGGGCGGAGGATTCCGTGAAAGGATCGATGCGCATCGCGATGCCGATGGGCTTACCAGTCTCGCGCAACACCGCCCAGTCCACCGGCGGACGCAGCACCCTTGCCGTTCCGTCTTTCCAGGCGATTTCCGCCCCGAGCACGACAAATCCATCGAGCTTCGACGCGGCCTGACGGATTGATGCGCTGACCGCTGGCGTCCATTCGCGTTGCCAAACGTAGGCCCACTGCCTGAGCGGAGTGGTGCTCCGGCCGGAGTCGCCGCAGGAGGCGAGCAGGGAGAGTAGGGCAAGCCCCGCGAATAGGACGGGGAAAATTCGTGGCGTGGGCATCGAGTCGAATCGATCAATGGCAGTCATTGATTAACCCGTCAAGCTACACAGCGAGGAAGTTATTTTGGGGATCAACCTGAGCTCTGAAGTGGGAAAAAAGCGCCGTCTGGCGAAGGATGTTCTGGCGGAAAGGGTT
>JBAWZW010000101.1:0-9757 GCA_037142835.1 Verrucomicrobiota bacterium | reverse complement strand
GCGGGAATACCCAACGCCTTGTAAATCGTGGCGTGAATGTCCGAAAGAGTGACGGGATTTTCCACAGGCAACATGGGATGACGCTCGGCCGTTTTTCCAAAAACCGTTCCCCCCCGAACAGCTCCACCAAAGAGAGCCACCGTATGGTTGGTGCTAAAATGGCCGTGGAATCCGTATTGCTTTTCGTTCTCGATCACCAGCCCCGTGCCGTCGTGACTTTCAGCAGACCCAATCACTTCCGTTCCCGCTTTACCCGCGATCTGCTGGGCGGGATCGGTGGCGATGGTTCGTCCGAACTCCGACTCGATCACGACGAGCGTCCGCTCGAGTAACCCTCGTTGGTGGAGATCGCGGATCAGTTGGGCGATGGGGCCGTCGATTTGCTTTTTCATTTCCACCATCCGGGCGGCGCCATCCTCGTGCATATCAAACCCCTTAAACGGATCATATTGGAGTTCGACCTGAACAAAACGCGCCCCACATTCCACTAAGCGCCGAGCGAGTAACAGGCCATGCCCGAAGCGCTTGTAGTAGTCGTAACTCTTGTCGCGCAAAGCAGTTCTGGCGATCGCTGGCTCGTAAGCCCTGACAGTGTCAGCAGACTCTTCCACAGCGTAGGCGAAGGCTTGTTTCACGGGGGAATCCATCAGTTTTCGGGCATCCTCAATCACTTTTAAATAGTTAGCCGCGGTGGCGTCGGGTGCTCCGTTTGCTTGAGAAATCGCCGCCAGATAAGCCAGTCGACGGTCCAGTCGATCCACGCCCACGCTGGCGAGGGCGTTCAAAGTTTCCAGCCCGACCGAGGGATCGGTGACCCTAAACGGGGCGTAGGCGTTGCCATAGAAACCGGGGCCCGTAAACTCCGCGGCTTTCTGTTTGTCCCCATTGCTTCCAGGGTTGGCGTCGGCACCGATATAAATGTAGGAAGGCACCTGAGGATTGCGCCCGCCGAGTGACCGAGCGACCACCGATCCGAGGCTCGGAGGCTTTAACCCCACCGGTTCCAAATAGCCCGTCATAGCATAGAACTGGGCTTTGACGTGGGAGGCTCCAAAGCGGGCGGAACTTTCCAGCGATCGAATCAAAGCGCCGTGATGCATGATCCCAGCGATCTGCTCCATCCCTGCACCCAGCGAGATCTGATCAACCGACGTCCGGATGGTCGGGCAGGTGCAAAGCAGGTCGCTCCCCTTCATCCCGCGGACAAAAGGAGTATGAGTTTTCGGGTCCCAAGTGTCCTGCTGGGCGACGCCGCCAGGCAAATAAATCATGATCACAGCATCCGCCTTCCCTTTGAAGGATGGGGGCGGATCGAGAGCAAAAGCAGATCGACCGCCGATGCCCAATCCGGCCACGATTCGTGCCCCAGCATGAAGAAATTCTCGACGTTTCAAAGGAGGTGTTGGTGAGTTAATGGATGTATTGAAATCCTGGACTGGTGAAAATCGCCCAAAGGATATCGGTGACGGCATCACGAGTGGAAACCTTTCCTTCCGCCGTAGATGTTTGAAGGTAGTCCACCCCGAGAGGGAGCTCACTTTCCGTGGGCCTCCGCTGCAAGGCGGCGAGGTAAATGCGTTCGACGATCGCCGAAGGCTGGGGATTCTCTCCGAGAGTGCCGAGCAGGACATCGGGCTGAATGAGTCTCTGATACCTTGCCCCATTGAGAAGCTCAAGTG
Organism: Verrucomicrobiota bacterium; assembly: GCA_037142835.1. Classification (GTDB taxonomy): domain Bacteria; phylum Verrucomicrobiota; class Verrucomicrobiia; order Chthoniobacterales; family Chthoniobacteraceae; genus Chthoniobacter. Next base: position 8,078 of record JBAWZW010000101.1, on the reverse strand, counting down.
CTTGAACAATCGCGACTTCTCCAGATCTCGCCGTGCTGACTTCAGAGCGAATATCTGGTCGCCCGAGCGCAGTGTTCAGAGCATCGGGAACGTTTTCGTATTTGCGATACACTCGCTGGCCGTCCTGTAATTTCTGAGCGGTGATCACCGCGATGCTGTCGAGAATTTGCTCCGCGGTCAGGCGTCGGGCGGCGGGCGAGCGGAAGGATCTTGCCTCTTCCGATGGGTGGAGGGGATCAGGCAGACCTTCCCCTGAAAGGCGATACTGGAGTTGATACGTTTTGCTGGTGAGGATCTGGCGGGTGGTCCATTTGATGTTAAAATTGTGGGCAATAAAATCAGCCGCCAACCAGTCGAGAAGTGCGGGATGACTGGCGGGCGTATCGAGTCGAAAATCATCCACAGGCTCAAAAAGACCCAGCCCGAGGTAGCGCTTCCATAGTCGGTTCACGAGGGTTTTGGCGAAGCGAGGATTCGCGGGATCAGTGATGAAGGTGGCGGCGAGATGAAGCCGGCCATTGAGGCTGTTCGGGATGGGTTGAGGAATTCCCGCTTGGGGAAATGGCGAAGCGGCAGGCACAAAAATTCCCCGCCGCTTTTCACAACGGATTTTTTCGAGATCCTTGTCATTAAAAAGCCCCGCAAAGGCGAGGAAGCGCTCCTGTGGCCATTCGTCATTGTCGAAATGCTGATGGCAACTCGCGCATTTCATTCCCGTGCCCAGAAATATCTGGCCGACATCCGCAGCGGTCTGCAGGACTTCGTTGTGGTTGGCATGACGAAGGAAACCGACCTCATAACGGATGCCGAGAATATCCACGTGCCCAGGCTTTTTAAAGCCAGGAAGGGTGGGATCGAGAAGTTCGGACACGAAGAGGTTGTAGGGCTTGTTGGTGGCGAAACTGGCCTGCACCCAAGGCAGATGGTTGCCCCGACTGATCACTCCTCCGAAGGTCGTCGCCAGATTGCTGGCAAATGCATCCAGCCAAAAAACCGTCCAGTGAGCGGCGTAATCTTCCGAGCGAGCGAGGAGTTCGTCGATCAAGCGGGCCCGCTTATCGGGCTCCACCGCATCCAGAAACCGCCGCGTTTCCACCAAAGTAGGCACCACCCCAATGACATCGAGATAGACCCGCCGCAGAAAGGTAGAGTCATCGCAGAGAACAGGTTCGGGGGACTGTGGCGAATGCTTTAGTTGCTCCCACCGCTCTCCAATGAATCGGTCAATTTGATGGGAATTCGCTTCGCCCGCGGCTGCTGGAGAGACAACAGTTTCTCCCAAATTCGGCGGTTCTGCGGCGAGACCAGAAAATCCCCAGACCGTCAGCAGGATGGAGATCAATCCGAATACTTGGCGACGGAATCGGTGGGACATAGTTGCAAACTAGCACAACGAGGGGCGCGACGAAGTCAAAGAATCTCCCGACTGACCTCTAGCCGGCCAGTGATGGACGGTCGTCATTTCAGCGATAGAAGGTAAGCAAGCAGGTCTCGCAGTTCGGCAGGGGTGGAGATGAGTCCCTCGGGCATCGGCGATCGATCTTCCTGCTCCCGCGCGACGATCTCGCTCTTCTTCAAGGTTTTGCGCACTCCCGTGGGCAAAAGAAACTCGAGGTCACCAGCGGTTTCGCCAGTGATCAATCCTGCGAGTTTGGTGCCGTCTTTGTTCGTCACCAGAGTCCAACGAAAAATCGGGGAAACCGTTTTATTCGGCGTGATCACCGCCTCGACTAAGTAGCTCAGAGTGAAGCGATTGCCTGCGCCCGCCAGCGCCGGGCCGCCTCCACCGGGATCGCCCGGCTTCGCGGCGTGGCAGACGGCACATCCGCGCGTCGCAAAAAGCACCTCCCCTTTTTTAAGGTCACCGGTGGCGATCTCCTTCGCCCAGTCCACCGCCCGGAAGGCCTCTGGCAACTCGGTGATTCCGGTGCTCGTCGCGTTCGCCAGTGGGGTCACCTTCACCGCATCACCGGTCCCGAGACCAAGCACGGTGGCGCATCGCAGATCGGTGCGCGGATCTTTGAGCAAGCGAAGAAAGAAGGCGGCCTGCTTCGCGTTGTCGGGGGCAAGGTCATCGAGACGCCGCTCCAGAAGAGCAAAGAGGCTGATGTCATCGGCCACTTTCACGCGCTTCGCCCAGACATCGGCGAGGGTGAAGTTTCCCACCAATCCCCGAGTCGGCAAATCCACCTTCTCGCCGACATAGGCGACCACCGACTTCATGGGATCGAGTGGCCAACCATCGGGCAGTGGCCCAGTCAAGGGTGGGACCGTGAGGCGCTGACCAGCGACGAGAATGCCGACCATTCGATCGGTCGCATCCGAGGACTCGCTGAGCTTGCTCATCTCCGCCACGCTGAGCCGAGTGGCGAGAAGTTGCACAGCCGTTTGCCTGAGCAATCGTTCCGCTCCTCGCGCATGCGCCATCACTTGGGGGGGTAGCGGGGTATCAAAGCGATCTCGCAACGCCACCAGGGCAACGTGCGCCGCTTGAGGGTTGGGGTCGTCGAGCGCTTTTTCAAAAAGCCCGCGGTCGGCTTTCGGCGAGAAGCGGAGCACCGCGCGCAGCGCCTGATGCCGGGTCTCGGCTACGGGTGAAGCGGTCAGAGCGGCGACCTCATCCACCGCTCCGCCAGCGGCGGCCAGCCAAAGCAACGCGGTATGCGGCGGTGTCCCAGCGGTGGCTTTTCCCAGTCGGGTCAACGCCTCCCGACAGGCCGCTCCACCCCTGCGGAGCAATTCGACATCCGCGCGAAAACGCCGCTGCGCCGAGGGACTTTCCAACTCAGTGTAGAGCTTTTCTACGGTCGCGGCGGTTTCCTCATAGCCGTCAAAGGGCGATTCTGGAGTATCGTCCGTGCGGGTGATCATGACGATTTCACTCCGATACATGGGCGACGCCTCATTGCCGCCCATGTGGCAAATACTCGCAAAAATTCGCCCGCCTCGCCCCACCGCCAGCCCCACTGGACGGGCATTTGCGGGGCCACTCATGAATTCCACTTGCGGCGCTTTGAAGGATGCTCCCTCCGCCCGCAACGGATAGCGGAGGATTTTTCCCCGACCCCACTCCGCGACATACAGACAGTGCCGAAACGCCTCTGGCAGATAAGTATCATCGTAATAAGTCTGACCCGTCGGCACATAACGCCCCATCTGAGGGTTCAGCGAATCGAGAAGATCGGCGCGCCACGGTTGCTTCTCCGCCAACCAACCACGAGGCCAAGAAAAGTAAGCGCCCGGCGTCACGTGGAGCAGGCGACCAGGCACATAATGCTGAGGCAAGGACTCGTGATCGTTATCACTCGTGAAAAGATTCCACGCTCGGTCAAAAGACACGCCGCAGTTATTGCGCGTGCCCGACGCGATGACCGCGAAAGTTTCTCCATCTGGACTGAACCGAAACACTCCACCGCAACCGGTGACGCGGGTGCTTTTGGTTCCGTGATAACAAGTCCAGTGCGACCAATGATCAGGGCGTTTGAAGTCGCCGTAGGAGACGATCTCATCGCCGCTGGCATAGTAGATGTCGCCCTCTGGCCCGATCGCCAACCCGTGCACGCCTTGATGCATGTCCCAATCGCGCATCATGGGCAGGCCCCAGATGAGCCGTTTCGGGGTGATGCCCTCGCGCTTTTTTACCGCGCCTTCGAGCAGATAAATGGCGGTGTGGGTGGCGACGTAGAGGTCATCGCCACGGATCGCGATATCATAAATCCACGCATCCTTGGGGAAGCGGAACAACAACTGGCGGGGCTGGTAAAGCCCACCTACCGCGGGCTCATAAACAAACAACGCCTCGCGACACCCCGCGAAAAGCCTCCCCGCGGCGTCCAGTTGCAAACCGAGAAACGACTCGCGTTCATCAGCATCCACGACCACCGCTTTCAGTCCATCCGCCTCAAAACGGAAAGCGGGTGGTGATTGCGCCACCGCTGAAAAAGCCAGCGCGACCATCGCTAAAACGCTAATGGAGAATTTTTTGGTCATCACAATGTCTGAAAAGCCGCTCACCAATCATCAGTGCGAAAGGGTGAAGCGGGCAGCCCTTCGTGATTATAAAGATTACAACCATCACCGGACATCGAGTATGCATAACGAACTGCGACTGGCATGGGCACTGCGGGGCTAGAAACGACCACGGTCTTTCCATCAATCACGGCATCGGCCCAAACCCATTTCTTGTCCTGACCAGCGATCGCGAAACGCTGGAGCTTGCCTTGCGCTTCTTTGACCACGGGAGCAAATCCCTTTTTGGTGGCCACAGTCAGCCCAGAACCAACGCTATCGAAAGTGATGCGGATCTTCTCGCCTTCAATCTTCATCTCTTTGAAGAGCGGACCGCTACAGACCAAATCCATTTTGCCGTAGTCCTTAGCCAGAGCCCAAAGGGCGAGCCGCTCGCCGACATCCCGCTTGTTCTTGGGATGGATATCCCCAGGCTCCCGAACATCGGCAAGATCCATGGCCACCGCGATGCCGGTGTGCGGAATGTTCAAAGCCTTGAATTGCGCCATGCGAATCTTCGCCCAGCCATCGCCACCCGCGGGATTATCAGTCGCGGGAAATCTTCCCGCCAACTGGACAAGGTAAAAGGGAAAGTCGCCTTCACCCCAAGCCGCTCGCCAGCCCCCGATCAAGGCGCGCAACTTCAGGTAGTAGGTCTCGCCTTCGTCGCCGTTCGATTCGCCCTGATACCAAATCGCCCCCTTAATTCCATAACGGGTCAGCGGATGAATCTTCCCGTTAAAGAGGCAATGCCAAGTTGAGGGATACCCCCCGTCAGATCGATATTCTAATGGCAGACCGCTCACCGGCGGCAACTCAGGCACACTGGCCAGCCCAGTCGGCGAGATCCAAGGCTCAATCCGGGTGCCATTCCACGCCGTCTTAATCAATCCAATCGGCACCCCAGTTTCCATCTGTAGCTTGCGTCCAAAGTAGAGCCCAACCGCCGTGAAGCGGTGCCCCGTGGTCGGCTTGCAAGGAAGCCAAGCGGCGCTTTCTTCCGATGTTCCATTCCCCCGATTCACCTTCACCTCGGTCTCTGGCCGCATGGATGGCTCGTTGATAAGATGAAACTGACGCAACAAGGGAAAGTCGAAGTCTTTCTCGTCGTAGGGCTTCGGATCAATCGCGTTGTGATAAGCGCCGGGGGTGAAGTCCATATTCGACTGCCCGCTACAAATCCAAACATCACCCACCACCACATCGTTGAGGGTTAAGGTGTTCTTGCCGGTCACCGTCATCACTGCCGCCACCGTCCTCGCTTTCATAGCCGCGAGCTTGACGGTCCACCCGCCCTCTTGATCAGCGGTCGCGGACTGGGTCTGGCCCGCGAATGCCACCGTCACTTTTTCGCCTGCGTCGGCCACGCCATAGACGGCCACAGGGATGTCTCTTTGAAGAACCATGTGATCGGCAAAAATTCCATTGAGCTTCACATCCGCAGAGGCGGAAGCCGCGAGGGTGAAAAGGGTGAGGGCGAAGAAGCGAGTTCTCATGTTGGCGTGGGTGAATTTTTGCGGTGGAGGCTACGGTTGATTGGTGGTGGCCTTCCACTGGCAAGCCACGCTCAAAGCTTCGAACCATCGGTCAGCATGTTTCTCTAATCCCTTTTGGTTAAAATGCACTCCATCGTGCCGGAACTCGGCACCAAGGAGATCATCGGTGATCGGCCCCTTCATACAAATCCCCTTGGCCCAAAGTAATTGTTGTCCCTTAGCGACTTGCGCCTGTTCTGGAGCCTGCGATCCTGGATGAAAAGAAGCCTCCGCCACCAACCACGGCAAGGCGTAGCCGGTATCCTTATTCAGCGCCTCGACGATGATTTTTATGCGCTCGGCGTAGGTTTCGGCGGAGGTCCTCACGAGGGTGTCAGACTCGCCTTGATGCCAGAGCACGGCGCGAACGCCGTCCTTTCCAAACGCCTGCGCACAGGCGGAGAGGTTCTTGTACAAGGGCGTATTCGGAGGAAGCCACGCCGCTACTTCTGTCCAGTTCAGGGAAGCCGATCGGAAACACACCGGGACCTGTTGCGACGCCACAATGCGGTCGCCAAGCAACGGCCAGGGACTGCCACCACCGCCACACCCGCCGGGAATCGGATCCTTGGCGGGGACAAAATTCTTGCCGTTAAAATAGACCACCCGATCGTCTTTAGCCTGTTGTTTGGGATTACCGAAATTCGCCGAGTTGGATTGGCCAGCGGTGATCAACACCTCGCCGACCCCGACTTTATCCACGGTCTGTTCTGCCAAAATAGTGCCGCCTAACTTTGCGCGAATCGTCATTTGATACCATCCACCCGCGGGCACACTGACCTGAAAGGAAAATTTCCCCTCACGGGCCGGATCGATCGTTCCCACCACCTTCCATTCCATGATCGATTGGCGCTGGGTGCTCGATTGCAGATCTACCTTGGCCTCAATGGTTTCCGCCTGACTGCTGATCATTCCTTGAATGAGAATACTCGCGTGATTTTTTTGATCGCGCTGAAATACTTGATGCGATGAGGGCGATGTCAAAGTGAGCGTTGCCTTAGCCTCCGGCGCTAGGACGGCGTTTGGATTCTTGATCTGCCTTTCCAACCAAGGCCCCACTTTCTCCACCCAGCGGGCACCATGTTCGCGCAAACCCTTACCACTAAAATGGACGCCATCCCGGAGGTCGCCACGAAGCGCATCGCTGTCGGGGCCTTCAAGAGCGAGGCCGTCCGTCCACAAAGCTTTCTGGCCAGCGCGCAGATCTTCAACCCCATTGCCGCCGTGCGAACTCACTAGGGCCACAAACCACGGCGCGTCCCAGCCGATTGCTTGACGCGAGTCCTTGATCAACTTTTCCAAATACTCCCGATAGACTGCGCCACTCAGTGATCGTTTGGGGTCGGGTTGCTCCGCATCGGACTCGCCTTGATGCCAGAGAACGGCGCGAAAGCCTTGGGGACCGAGTTGCTTCATCCGCGTCGTCAACATCTCAAAAGCCTCTCCTTTGCTCTCCCACTCCCCACTCGCCAACTTGCGGACACGGCCTTCCAGCGTCGGCGGTTGGGGAAACGCCGTCCCCTTTGGCAACCATTCGCGGACACTGGTCGCCCCGATCCCGCAGGCGATGATCCCCACGGGAACTTGGAATTTTTCCGCAATGGCATCGGCAAAGGGTGGTTGAAAACTCCCTTGGCCACCACTCGCTCCCGGCTGCGGATCGTTCGCCAACTGCCATTTTTTCCCATCGAACGCCGCGACCAATCCAGTGGTGGTCTTTTGTTTTTCCGCCCCGTGATTCGAGGAGTTCGATTGTCCCGCAATCACAAACACTTCGCCCACTCCAAGATGCTCCACGGCAACTTCATCCAAGACGGCAGAATCTCCTCCCGACTTCCGGCAACGCACCTTAAACTGGTACCACCCGCCCGCGGTCAGCTTCACGCTGCCGCGAAACTTCCCATCCGTGATCTGCGATCCCGTGGCGATGATCGTCCACTCCGTTGCCTTGCCCCGCGATCCTTGGATGACCTCCGCTTTGACCTCAACCAATCCCGCTTCAGTCGGCACGGTGCCCGCCACTTTGACCTCAGCCCATCCCTCCGCGTTTCGCTGGGCGACCTGCCAATCTGCGGGCGACTCGAGAACGCTGCCCCGCGCGAGCATTTGGGCGAAGAGCCACGTGAAGACGAAGGTGATTTGGAGGAGTGACTTAGGCATATGCATTGGGTTTTCTTGGAAAATTTTGCGCTCATCGGTCCTCGGGGTGAAGAGGTTACCTACCCCCACTCCTCAGATCACCTGGAAAGCAACGGATCATGGCAATGCGGCAAACTACTCGTTCGCTACTTTGCGGTAAAGAAACGCGTCGGAGGTCAGGAGGGAGGTAAGGAGCGCCTTCATACTGCCTTGGCTATCGCGGTAGGCTTGATACGCATCCTGAAGAATCGGGGCATCATTGAGGGTTTCGTTTCGGCCCATCCAAAAGCGAAAAACATGGCGCACAAATACCTGCTTCACCCGTTCACTCGCCGCGAGCTTTTGAATCATCTCCAGCGGATCTTTCACGGGCCCATCTAAAGTGGGATCGCCGCT
>JBAWZW010000100.1:0-9780 GCA_037142835.1 Verrucomicrobiota bacterium | reverse complement strand
ACCTCGAGGCCATCGGGAACGGTAAAGAGTTCGGTGGGAACGTATGTGGTGGGGCCGGGAGGAGTGGCGGGTGCGGGGGGAGGTTCTGGCGGGGGGTTTTCTGCGGGAGCGGGGAAGTGGAGGGAGAGAAGGAAGACGGCGAGGGTAGTGGGGAGAAGTTTGTGGAAGGAAGTGGAATGGGATAAGGGATGAGGATTCATTGGAAAAAATGTGGATGGGTGAAGCGGGCAAAAAGTGCGATGGAATGAGGAGTCACTTTGGTGATTCAACTTAGGGGATTCCTCTGGGAAGCGAAGAATATCATTGGGATGGGGGGTGAATTTGGTGGTGAGGCGAGTTGGGAAAGGGAGAGGGTGGAGGGAGTTTGTCGGGAAAATATCGGGAAGAACTTACGGGACATTGGGTGAGGGATGGGCCATGATAGAGGGATGAATAAGGGCTTGAGCGGGTTTTTTTTCCGAATGATGTTGAGGGTGGTGGTTGGGTTGAGTGTGGTGAATGGGGTGGTTTGGGCTGGGGAAGCGGTGGCGCTTTTTGATGGGAAAACATTAGCAAATTGGAAGGGTACAGAGTTTGGGGGGAGGGGAGACGTGTTGGTTGAAGGAGGGGAGATTCGTTTGGGGATGGGCAATGATTTGACGGGGATCAACTTTGTGGGGGTGATGCCGAAGATGGATTACGAGTTGCGGTTGGAGGCTTCGAGGGTGGAGGGATCGGATTTTTTCTGTGGGCTGACTTTTTTGTATGGCGAGGCCTCTTGCACCTTGGTGGTTGGGGGATGGGGTGGAGGATTGGTGGGGCTTTCGAGTATTAATGGGGAGGACGCATCGGAGAATGAAACCACGACCTTTCGGAAGTTTGAAAAGGGGAAATGGTATCGGATTCGGGTTCGGGTGACGGCGGCGAAGATTGAGGCGTGGATTGATGGGGATTTGGTGGTGGATGTGGCCACGAAAGATAAAAAGATCGGGATGAGGGCTGGGGAAATTGAGTTATCGAAGCCGTTTGGGATAGCGACCTTTCGGACTTCTGGGGCATTGCGGAAGATTTTTTTGGAGAAGTTGGGCAATCCTTGAGCTGTTGACTTGACACCCTGCACGGGGGGGCTTGAAATGCTGGGGAAACCCAATGAAAAAATTTATCCTCCCGGTTCTTTGGCTTTGTGCTCTGCAAGGAGTGTTTGGGGTGGGGTCGATTTTTGCGGAGCCGGCGGCGAAGGGGGGAGAAGTGGCGGAGAAAATTTATGGGCCAGCAGATTTGCAAGGGTTGCGAGCGGTTAAAGGGCAGACGGTGGTGGTTGAGGGGCTGATCGTTGGTCAGGGGCAGTCGAGAGCAGGGGCGAAGCGCTATTTAAACTTCACGGAAAACTATCAGGAATCGATTTCTTTGGTGTTTGATGTGGTCAAGGGGGAAGGGGAATTTACGAAGGAGAAGTTGGCGATTTATGTGGGGAAAAAGGTTCGGGTGACGGGGATGGTCGGAGAATATCAGGGGAGTTTGCAGATAGAGATTCGGGCATGGGATCGGCTAAAATGTGTCCGATGAAAAGGGGTAAGTGGCTAATATTGATGGGGTGGATGACGATGGGGATGGGGGCGTCCTCGGTGGCGTGGGATGTGAGTGGGCACATGATTACTGGGCAGATTGCTTGGGAGCGATTGAGGCCAGAAGTGCGGGAGCGAGTGGGTGATTTGGTGGGGCGAATTCCCCATCAATGGAATGAAGATCGGCCTTATCATTTGGTGACAGCGGCGGCGTGGATGGACGATTGGCGATCGGAACCGGGAAATCATTTGGGAGTGTTTCACTATGTGGATTTTCCGTATACGCCGACGGGAACATTTTTGCAGAGGCGAGCGACTCCCGATCTGGTTTCACGGTTAGAGTTGTGCATCAGCGAGTTGCGGGTGAAGTCAGCGACCAAGGAGGCTCAGGCGAACGCTTTGGGGATGCTGGTGCATCTGGTGGGAGATGTGCATCAACCGTTGCACACGGTGGATTGGGGTGGAGATCGAGGAGGGAATCTTTATTTGCTTCGGGGGCTTCCTGCGGTGGATCCGCGGCTAAAAATACTTCCGAATTTGCACCGATTTTGGGATGAGGCGTATCGGTTGGATTATGTGGGGGGAAAGATTGTTGAGGAGTGGTTGCGGGTGGAGTTGAAAGATCGGCCGAAGGTGCCTGGGGAGGGAGTGATAGCGAAGTGGGCGAAGGAATTGAGCGGGCGTTTTTCTAGGGAGTTGTTGGCGAATGAGTTAGGCCGGAAGGAACCGTTGGAATGGGCGCGGGAGAGTCATCGGATTGGGTGTTTGGCGGGATACCCTGAGCGGGCCTACCCTGCTCCTGACGAGATAGGGGAATTGAGTGGGGAATTTGTGAGAAAAGCGCGAGAGATTGCGGGGGAGCGTTTGGTGTTGGCGGGGTATCGATTGGGGGATTTGTTGAACGACATTTTTGGGGAAGAGGGGAAGCGGTGAGGTGTGGAGACGGAGTGTGAGCGAGGGTTTTGTGGGGGGTGAGGTGGAGGATAAGCTGTGGTGGGGGAGTGATTTATTGGGGTTTTTTGGCGACTTGAAATTTTAGGTAGGGGCGTTTGGCGGGGCGATGGACTCGTCGGGATTTGCTATCGCCAAGGGCGAGGCCCATGAATTCGTTTTGGCATCCGCGATCGATATCGTCCTTGTTTTTGAGAGGTCTGGAGAAAGATCCATGGCTATCGAGGATACTGGCTTTGGTGTTATCGGCGAGTTGGAGTTCGAGGATTTGGTGAATGATGCGTTGGCGAATGGCGGGATCTTCGATGGGGAAGAGGATTTCGATTCTTCTGAAGAAATTGCGGGGCATCCAATCGGCGCTTCCGAGGTAGAGGGAGGGATTGCCGGCGTTTTCGAAGTAGAAAATCCGGGAGTGTTCGAGGTAGCGACCGACGATGGAGCGGACGGTGATATTCGCACTGATTTCGGGGATTCCTGGTCGGAGACAGCAGATCCCGCGGATGATGAGATCGACTTTGACGCCGGCATTGGAGGCGAGGTAGAGGGCTTCGATGAGGTCTTGATCGACGAGGGAATTCATCTTGGCGATGACGCGAGAGGGGATCCCTAATTTGGCGTTAGCAGTTTCGTGGCGAACGCTGGCGAGCATGGTTTCGTGGGCGGTGAAGGGGGAGATGATGAGTTTTTTGGCGCCTTGAAAGTGGCTGATTCCGGTGAGGAGATTGAAGAAATTGGTGGCGTCTTCGCCGAAGTCAGGGTGGGAGGTAAAGAGAGAGAGATCGGTATAGAGTTTGGCGGTGCTGGGGTTGTAGTTGCCGGTGCCGAGGTGGACATAGCGGCGGAGGCCATCTTCGTCGCGGCGGACCACGAGGGCGATTTTGCTATGGACCTTGTAGTTGACGATTCCGTAGACGACGTGGACGCCGGCTTCTTCGAGGCGGCGGGCCCAGGCGATATTATTGGCTTCGTCGAAGCGGGCTTTGAGTTCGACGACGGCGGTGACTTGTTTGCCATTGCCGACGGCTTCCATGAGGGCGCCGACGATGCGGGGGTCGCCACCGGTGCGGTAGAGGGTTTGTTTGATGGCGAGGACTTGGGGGTCGGTGGCGGCTTGCTCGAGAAAATCGACGACGCTGGAGAAGTTTTCGTAGGGGTGATGAACGAGGACATCGCGTTGGCGGATGACGGAGAAGAGATCATTGGCACCGCGAAAGCCGGGGGCTATGGGGGCGACGAAAGGTTTATCGCGGAGTTCTGGGGAGTGATCGCCTTCACAGATTGCCATGAGGCGCACGGGGTTGAGCGGGCCATTGATCAAGTAGAGGTCATCTTCTTGGAGGTTGAGAGTTTCGAGGAGGAACTGGGAGATTTCGGTGGGGCAAGTGTCATCGAGTTCGAGGCGAACGGCGTCGCCTTTCCGGCGATTATGGAGTTCGTTTTCGACCGCTTTGAGGAGGTTACTGGCGTCGGCTTCGTCGATGTAGAGCTCGCTATTTCTGGTGACGCGGAAGTGCCAGAACCCGAGAATTTTTGTGCCTGGAAAGAGATCGGCGAGGTAATGGCAGATGAATTGGCCGAGGTAGATAAAATCGCGTCGATCGTCATCGCGGGGGAGGCGAACGAGGCGGGGGAGGACGCGTGGGACTTGGACGACGGCGAGGCGTCGATCGGGGTGACCGTGGCGTTCGATTTCGAGTTGGACGACGATATTGAGGGATTTGTTGAGGAGCTGGGGGAAGGGGTGGGAGGGATCGATGCCGAGTGGGGTGAGGACTGGGCGGATATTGGCGCGGTAATAGGATTCGAGCCAGGAGCGATCGGCGGCGTGAAGGTGGGAATAGTTGAGGATGTGAATGTGATTTTTGGCGAGAGCGGGGAGGAGATCCTCGCGCCAGCAGCGGTAAGCGTCTTCGACCATGGTGCGGACTCTGCGGTGGACGGCGCGGTAGATTTCGCTGGCGGTTTTGCCATCGACGCTCCGTTCGACGACCTCGCTTTCGATTTGTTGTTTGAGGCCGGCGACGCGGACTTCGAAAAACTCATCGAGATTGGAGTGGGTAATCGTGAAGAATTTGACGCGTTCGAGGAGGGGGTTGGCGGGGTCGAGGGCTTCGTTGAGAACGCGTTGATTGAATTCGAGCCAACTGAGTTCGCGACTGAGAAAGTGAGAGGACTGGAATTTTTTCATGAGGCAGGAAATTTTTAGGAGTTTAGGAGTGGGAAGAGAAAAGACCAAGTGACAATCTTGTGTGAAGGGTGGTGAGGGAGGGAAGCGGGGTTTTGGGGATTTTTTTCCTGATGGGCGGGTAAACTTTTGGCTTTCTTTGCGTGGGGTTTCCGATTGGATGCGCGGTGTTTTAAATATCCTATGTTTTCCATTTTCGCCTCGAAGCACGTTAAGCAAGGTCGTCAGTATATTAAGGACGGGAAGAAGCTTCTTGCGTATAAGAAAGACCTTTGGACTGAGGCGCAGGTGAGCGATTTTGAGGCGGGAATCGTTCGTTTGGAGCGGGCGTGTGGGAGTGGGGATCGGAATTTGATTGAGGCGGCGGCCTTGGCGTTGGACGAGCAGTGTGGGCGAGTGGCGCCGCCCTTGCCGAATGCGGGGTGGCGGGAAAACTCCGAAGTCTTTCTGGTAGCGATCATTGTGGCATTGGGGGTGCGGACATATTTTGTGCAACCCTTTACGATTCCGACGGGATCGATGTGGCCGACATTGAATGGGATTATGGGGCATCCGACGGTGGAGGCACCGCCACAATTTCATGTGCAAATTTTTCAGCAGGCGGTCTTGGGTCGTGGCTGGGTGAATACGCTGGCGAGGGAAGACGAGACGGTGATTGGGATGGCGGAGCGTCAGCGGCAACTTTTTTCGTTGGGGAGATTTTCTGTACCCGTGCCTTTTTTGACGGAGACGGTGGTGCAAACGGACAAGGGAGAGTATGCGATTCATGCGCCGATGCGGACTTTGGCGGATCATTTTGAGATTTACCCTGGGAAGACGGTGAAGAAGGGCGAGCCATTGGCCCGGGGATATGTGGAGACTGGGGATCATGTCTTCGTGGACAAGTTGACTTATCATTTTCGGAAACCAGATCGTGGGGATGTCTTTGTGTTTAATACGCAGCACATTGCGAAGATGGGGGATTTGGGACCGCCCCCAGCGGAACCTTCGCAATTTTATATTAAGCGACTGGTTGGGACGCCTGGGGATCGGTTGCGGATTGCGCCGCCCGAACTTTTCATTAATGGGGAATTGGCGAAGGGGGCGGCCTTTGCGCGGGTGATGGGGGGAAAGGATGGGTATCGTGGGTATTCGAATGTGGCGGAGTTTAATTTTCCTGGTGGGCGGGTGGCGACGAGGCCGATGGAATTTTTGAACAGTCCGGAATCGACGGTGGAGATTCCTGCGAAGCGTTATTGGGCACAAGGCGACAACAGTTATCACAGTTCGGATAGTCGGGATTGGGGAATGGTGCCTCAGGATAACATTGTGGGGAGAGGGATACTGGTTTATTGGCCGATGGCATCGCATTGGGGATTGATCCGTTGAGGTTTTTGGCGATTGATGCTAGACTCTGTCCTGAATTTTCGCGGGGATTTCCTTTAACCTTCATCTCTTTTTATCATGGCTCGGCGTGCTAGTTCATCGGTGGATCCTTGGTGGATTATTTTGGCGGCGGGAATTCTGTTGATTGCGTTGCTGGGGGGGTATTTGCTTTTTGGAACAGGGAAAGAGGGCGGGCCATATCGGACGATGACCGCCTTGCCGGTGGGGGAATATCTGGAGAACTCGAATAGTTTAAAGGGGAACAACTATAAGGTTGAGGGGACGATTTCGAAGCAGTTGGAATATTCTCCGGTGAATGGGCGAATTTTTGCTGTGGAAGTGGGGAGCGATTTGATTCCGATTTTGGTGCCGCCAGATTTTGGGAGTATCAATGTGGAGCGGGGACAAAGATTTGATTTTAAGATTGAAGTGGTCGATAAAGGAATTCTCCGAGCGAAAGAACTGAAGAAAAAGTAACCTAACTCCAACTATGAACCAGCCATCACGCCGTCTTGCTTTAGGAAATTTCGGTGTCAGAGGATGTAAAGGGAGAAGGGGAGGGGTGTTGCTGGTGGTGAGTTTCTTGAGTATGGCATGGTCTTTTGGGCAAGTCCCTGATGCGCCGGCGCCCACGGGAGCTGGCGTGGCACCTGGAGCCGCGGGTGGTGGGGCACCGGCAGGGGGAGGGGCAGCGGGTGGAGGAGGGGCGCCGAAGAAGGGCGGAAGTTTTCTGGGGAAAGATGTGCCGTCATTTGATCCTGGGTCGGAGGTGATGACTTGGGACGGGAAAAATTGGAATGTGAATAACAACCGAATTTTTCAGGCACGATTTGAGAAGTATCTGAATGCGCCTGAGGCGACTTCGGATGAGGACAAGAATTATCAGCGTGTGATTGCGACGATTCTGTGGTTGCTGGCGCCGGGGAATGCGACGGTTCCCAATGTGGATGCGGCTTTCAAGTGGCTTCCGCAGGGATCGAGGTATGACATTGATGCTCGGTTGTGTGACGCTTTGGCGGATGCGGTGTATAGCGCTTGGAAAGCGCAACGGGCGCAAGACCGTTTGGTGACGGCGAATGCGGCGTTGGATCGGGAGCGAGACCAGGAGTATTGGAATGCCAAGCACGCGGGGGCCGGGGAAAGTGCCAAGGTGCCAACGGGGGCGCCTGCGGGCGGGAAAAAAGGGGGGGGAAACGCTCCATCTCAGCAAAATTTTGAGGCGACGATTACGCAAACCCAGCATTCCAAGCGGATTGCGGAGGTGGAGTTACAGATTAAAAACAACCAGTTGAAGCGGGAGATTTCGGAGATTCAGGCGAAGGTGGAGTTTCAGGCTTTGATTGTGCAGTTTTTCCTTCAGCGGCGATTTCAGCATGTCTTGATGGCGACGCGATTTTACCGGGCGGTATTTACGGAAGGGGACACGAAGTTGAATGTGGGGAAGGATACCAAAGATTTATTTGAGAAGAGTTCGGGGATGCCACCGACGGTGGGGACGCTGGATTCGATGGCGAACGAGGCGATTCGAGATGTTCGGGAAGGGGTGAAGGCGTTTGATTTTTTATTAACGAAGAACGAGCTGGAGAGTGCGTCGAAGCGCTTGGCGGAGGCGGTCACGGTTGGGGAGTTTATGCCAGAAATTCGGACGCTCTCTCGGGATAAAAAGCGGCAAGCGTTGGAGTTTGTGCAAAAGTCGAACCAACTGATCTCGGCGATTGATGTTAAGGACTTTACGCTTGCGGAGCTCGTCGTGAAACAGATGGAAAAAGTGGCGAAAGATTTTGACTCATCGAAACCGATGGCGGCGATTGAGACGACGAAGCAGGTGTCTTCGATGCATTTAGCGAAAGCGCGGAATGCGGCATTGAAGGGGGATCAAGTGACATTGCAGGCGGAGTTGACGGCGGCGACGGAGCTTTGGCCGAGAAATCCTGCATTGGCGGAGATGTCGAAAGTGATATTTAGTCAGGGGGATGTGCAGGCGAAGGCGACGATTGATTTTGACCAGTTGTTGGGTCAAAAGAACTATCGGCAAATTTTCGATGATCGGTTGAGATTTATTGCGGCGCTGGCGCTCGATCCTGAGAAGAGCAAGCAACTGGAAGGGGTGTTGAAAAACATGCAGATCATTGAGACAGCGATGGGGCAAGCGAGTGCGATGGCCGTGCAGACGAATTATGCGGGAGCCTGGGAGAGTGTGGAGAAAGTGGCTGGCCAATTCCCGGATGATTCGAAGTTGAGTCAGATGCGGGCGGATTTAACGACGCAGGCGGCGGATTTTGTACGTGCGCTCCGTGGGGCTCAAGATTTGGAGAAAAAGGAGCAAATTGGGGCGAGCCTCGCTTGGTTTTTGAAGGCGCAAAAAATCTATCCGCAGAGCGAGTATGCTGGGGACGGGATTGGGCGCTTGGTGAAGAAGATTCTTCCGCAGGGATAGAGTTACTTTGGAGAAGTGAGTGAGGGTGAGTCAATCGCTGCGGGGTTTTTGGTCTTTCGTCTGAAGGCCAATCGGAGGTTGGGGGCGACTTGCTGGACGGGTTAGGTCATTCTTAACCAAAGGGTTGGGGGGAAGAAAGCGGTTCTTTTATGGGCGTCGTGGATGCGCTGATGGGGGGCTGGAGTGATTCAAGATTGGCTCATTTTGGGGGCAGTTTTGGTGGTGATTGGGGGGATGGCGGCGGTTGATCTGGTCGCAGATGGGGGCTCGGCGAGTTTGGTGGCGGTCTGGGTTAGCGAGGCATCCTTTTGATTGCCGATTGAGATGGGGGTGGCGGCGGATGCTGAACGGCGGCGGTTTTGACCCCGCAGATGGGATGATGTGAAAGAGGTTATCTGGGGGATAAGTATCTGGGGGAGAGGAGGAGCCGAGTGTTGATTCGTGGGGGTAGAATAAGGAAATGCTTAGTTTTTGGGAAGGAATCAGGGAGAAACGAGGCCGATCGGGTGGGGGCGGGGATGAACTAAGATGCGACTTCGAATTTGGAGAGAGACTCCGATTTTCCGAAGCCCAAGATATGAATGACTTGGAGGAGTTGATCGACATTCATGGGTTTTTTCAAGACGGTTACGGGACCGTATTTGAGAATATTATCAAGAATTTGGCTGTCTGGGTAACCGGTGACGATGACGATGGGTAATTTGGCGTCGATGGCTTTGGCTTGCTGATAGATGTCGTCGCCAGTGCAGTCGGGGAGTTGGAGATCGAGGAAACAGAAGTCAAATTTTTGTTTATTGAGAGCGATGAGGGCGTCTTTGCCACTGCCGACTAAAACCCGACTAAAACCGGCTTTTTTGAGGAAAAGATTGAGCATCGTTTGGACGCCTTCGTCATCGTCAACAACGAGGGCGGTGGGGCGTCCCATTTCGGTGCCGTGAAGGACCTCGCGATCGAGCAAGTCGCGTTTGACTCTCCAGCGGCCGCCGATTTTAATGGCGGGCAATTGGCCACGTTGCATGAGATAGTAGACCGTTGGGACTGGAATACGGAGATACTCAGCGGTTTCCTTGACGGTCATGAGGTTGTGAGCGGAAGAGGAAGGTGAGATCATGGAATGAAAGGGAAACTGAATTATTTGTTGACCGAGCTTAGGTTATAAAATAATTTTTGAAGTTGAGCTACGAGCATTATTTCAGAGTGCACGGGGATGTCAACAGTTAATATGAATTTTTAATCAATAATTTTGATGAAAGCTTTGAAAAATTTGAGGGTGGTGAGTGGAGGTTTCGGGGAAGGGG
>JBAWZW010000099.1:0-9781 GCA_037142835.1 Verrucomicrobiota bacterium | reverse complement strand
CTCCCAGACCAGAAATCCGCCCCACCCCCTCATCCGCTCCTTCCACCTCCGCACTCTTCTGCCCACCCGGCACCTCTCGAATCACCGCTTGACTCCACCAAAACATCATCGCCACCCCAGCCGCCGTCGCTAATCCCGCCAAAACCCACCCCCAACGCTTCGATTCCGACCACCTTCCCTTCACCCGCCGAGCTTCGGGAGCGTCCGCTTGCATTTCACCCGCATAGTCAAAAAGACTCGCCGATTGCCCCAGCATCCGCACATAAAACTGCCGAGCACTCTCCGACTCACTCAGCATCGACTCCAATCGCACCTTCCCCGGTTCCTCAATCACCCCGTCGATCAACTGATCGCAAAGCGCACTCAATTCCAGCAAGTCGCTGTCGCTCAACTTCATCCAGCCTCCCCTGTCGAAAGTTGATTGGTCACACAGTCGAAAAGTAATTTCCGCAAACGCCCCAACGCCTTGTAGGCCGCCACCAGCGATCGACCAGAACGCTCCGCCGCTTCCTCCACCCCATTCCCCGGCTCATAGCGCGTCAATAATAACTCCCGATCCCGTGGATGAAGCTTCTCCAAACACTTCATCAAAGCGTCATGCCTCGCACTCATCTCCGGCATCAACTCCACCGCCGTCTCGCTAATCGCGTCCGCCAATACTTGATTAAATACCACCTTCGACCTCGCAAACTTTTGCCGCGACCGCCTCACCTCCCAGTAGGCAATCTGACATGCCCACGCCACAAAATCCGTCCCGATCCGGAACTGCCCAAACTTCTTGCAAATCACCACACTGGTTTCTTGCAGAATATCCTGAGCGTCATGCCGATCAGGAACGAGCGTGTAAATATACCCAAAAATCCGTCGCTGATGCTCGGTCATCAGACGCATCAACTGCGCCCCATCATCAGAAGAATTCGGTATTTCACTCATCATCAGAAGAGGGGCCATCGCTGGCCCCTCCATTGAAGCTCATTTCGATTTTCGAAATCTCGAAATCCCTATTGGGTAGCTGCCTTAGCCTTCTTCCCTTTTTTACCCTTCTTTCCACCCTTACCTTTATGAATGGCAGCAATTTCATTGTCGTCGAGGGTTCCATCGTTATTCACATCCAGCAGCGCCAGCGGCCCCGTTTTGTCGGCCGCAAACGCCGCCCGCAACGCAACAATTTCATCCCCATTGATCATCCCATTGCTGTCCTTGTCATAAAGGTTCAGCGCATTGACAATCGCTTGCTGCAACGGGGTCTTCGCCTTGCCTTTTTTACCACCTTTGGCAAAGGTTTCCGCAGGAATCGCCAAGGCCAGAAGCGCAGCGGTAATCGTTAATACTTTCGTGATTTTCATTCGTTCGATTTTTCTAATTTGGTTTGTTGATTTGGTTAGCTGAACAACCAACAAACCGCCACTGCGAACAAAATTAAGACATTAATCTGACCATTAACTCGCATCCACCCCAGAAAAATCCCTCGTTCCCCAAAACTAGCCCACCGCGGGAGAGTCAAAATCCGTCTCCTTACCCACGCCACTCCACTCTCCCAACTCTTTCTCCGCTATAACCAGTTTCCTCCTCGACTTGTCATCAGCGTATTTTCCCAAAACCAATCGCAAAGGCGGACGCGAAGCCTCCACCACCGCGATAATCGCCCCCGCCGCCTTCACAGGGTCGCCCGCTTGCTTTCCTTCCATCGATTCCAAAAAACCAGCAAACTTCCCACTCGTCCGCACATACTCCGGGATCGTGCCCTCCCCACGCTCCAGCGATCGACCGATAAAGTCCGTCCTGAATGGCCCCGGTTGCACAATCGTGACCTTGATTCCTAATGGCTTTAACTCTGCCGCTAGTGACTCCGACACACCCTCCAACGCCCACTTCGTCGCCCCGTAAATCGAAAAACCAGGGTAATTCCCAATCACCGCCGCCGCCGATATATTGATAATGTGACCACTCCCCGCTGCCCGCATCCTCGGCAAAACCGCGCGAATCACTCCTAATGCCCCGAAAAAGTTCACGGAAAAATTCCGGGCAATCTGCTCCACCCCAAGCTCTTCAAACGCACCAACCAAACCGTATCCCGCATTGTTGACCACCACATCAATCCGATCAAATAATCCCACTGCAATCTCCACCACTCTCTGAACCTCGGCGTCATCACTCACATCCAAACTCAATCGTCGAGCGGTCAGCGGATAATTCTCTACCAATTGATCCAATTCAGAAGGCCCCCGAGAAGTCGCAATCACTCGGTCTCCCTTTCCCAACACCGATCTCACTAATGCGAGACCCAACCCGCTACTTCCACCAGTAATGAACCAGACTCGCATATTTTTAATTTAACTCTTCAATTTCAACCTTCTACGACGACCACCATTCTTCTGGACGCAGATCAGTCCCTAATCGTTTAACCCTTCAGCAACCGCCCGCGACGACCAATCTCTCACCTCCAAACAAAATCCCGATCCCGCCCCAATTCACTCAGAAGGCGGACTGACCTCACGCACGGTCGCCCCGTGATCCTTGCTCAGCACAAGGATCGAGAGCTTCTCGACTTTCGACAACTCCTCAGGCCGGAGCATCTGATAGCTCATACTCCCACTCTCAGCGGTCCCTTTTCCTTGAAAAGGCACCACCTTACCAGTCGCACTGCTGTTCAAACTTGCGTAGTCAAATTTACCCCGCAGATCCGTGTAACCATCCTTGAAAAAGCGCACCGTTCCATCCCCCAGCCGGGCATAGACTTTCACATAAGCCTTGGAAAGCGGACGATCTTCCACCGCATCGCGAACCTCCAAACGCCCATAATTTTCCGCCAGCAAAAGCCGAAAGGTGTTCGAATGATAAGTCTGCGCCTTCCTCTGCCCTGCTCCCAATACTTCCACGAGAATATTCGCCTTCATCAAATCCGCAGGCAACCCAAAGTCCTTCGTCCCTTTACCCTCGGGAAGCTTCTCCACCAATGACTTATTCGGCTTAATCATCGAGACTCTCCCTGCATCCTGGGTGACGAAAGGGCTACTGCTAAAGAGAAACTCCGGATCCATTCGGTAATAATTGACGGTCACTTCGCGGAGATTTCTCCAAGTCAATGAAACCTGCCGATTCTCCACTTTAAAATCAAAGGACGGCTCGGTCTCCGCTAGCTGTGCTTGGCTGGCCTCCCGATCCTTCTCTCCAGACAGTTTTCCAGCGACTCGCCCCTTTCCTTCTACCTCATCAATCTGCTCCCCAACCTCAGCAAAAAGCTTCCGCCACCGGTCCACGGGATAATCCACATACTGATTCGCCAAACCACGCGCCGCCGCGAGGTTTTCCTCATAAAAAGCCCCATACGCCCGAAAGTAGTCATACTCCAATTTCGTCGGCAACAACTCCGCTTTGACCTTTTGCAAACGCGGCAGCGCCTCCTCCACCCGATCCTGCAAAAATAGATAATAGACCACGCTCATCTCATCGATCGGGTCCAAGGTGGGTTTGTACGCGAGGAGATTAAGCAAAGCGTAATATTGCTCGCGGAAAACTGGATTAGGAATGAACCGCGTCCCCCCCACGGGCAGGACTCGCTGATTGACGAGCGGCGAGTATTCAAGGTGCTGATAGGTCCGGCGTTCAATCGGATCAATCTCCAGAAGTTTGCTGTGAAGCAGCGGACCGCATTGCCCAAGAAATGCGTCTTGATGCCTCAACCATTCACCCAAACTCGCCGCCTCATTATGCACCACGGAATATCCGTAAATCACTCCGCTATAGTGATGACGCTCCCCAAGAACCCCGATGATTTTTTTGAAAAAGTCTTTGCTCTTCCCCACCCGCCAAGCAATCCGCTCCAAGTTGATCCTCTCAATATTATGACCGCTGATATAGGCGAGTACTTGAGCATCGCTCCCTGACTGCGAAAGATATTCCCATGAACCCTCGTCCACTTTACTCAACTGATTGACCACCAGAAAGGTCACCGCTTGCGCAGCTCCCACACTCTGCCCAGCCAGCGAGAGGTTCACCGGATACTGCGTAAATGGCTGCGCTCCCACTGCGGGAAAGTAGAAGAAATAGCCAAGAGTTTGCGTGGTGTAGGGCTCCATTCGAATCGATCGACTTTCCGTCGGCTTACTCCCCATCACCGCGATTGATCCCTGCGGAATCTGTAAAAGAATCTCCAACTTCTGCGCCGCGGAATTCGGGTTGGTTAAGACGATGTTCGCCCCATAAACCACCCCAGCAATAAACTCCCCAGACACATATTTGTCGAAACGCTCATTCCCCTCCTCCCGATAGCGATCCCCCTGACGATAGAAGTTTTGCGTGACCAGGAGCTCAGGGGCCTTTTTGTCCAAAACTGCTGGCTGAATCTCTTTGTGAAAAGCAATCAACGGCCCGCTCGCCGTCAAAGTAAACTCCCGACCCGCTCTCTTATTCTGATGCTTTCCCGCTTGAAACGGCAGATCCAAGACACTCAATGCCAACATCATCTCCGAAAAATTGCCCGTCGCCTCGGTGATCTTCCCAGAAACAAACGGCACTTTCCCGCCCTCCGCACTGTAGTCCCGCCAAAAGGCATTAACCGCAATCAATCCCCCACCCTGCTCCGCAATCGGTAGCTGGTAATACTGGTTTTCCGCCCACTCTTTCGTGGGCCCAAGGGCCCGAAAAAACGGCCGCACCGATTCCCTTAAAGTCTCCGCCGCTTTCCCATCCAGTCGCCGAAGATCATCACTCTCCGACTTCTGCTGATCTTCCGCCAACTGCTCAGCTTTTTTCAACGATTCCGCTGGCATCACTACTTGCTCAGCGTCCGCCATCGGCATGCTAGCCCTCGGCATCGATTTTAACGCGTTTGAAAAACCAGCTGGCCCTTCCCCCGGAGGTGGCGGTGGCGGAGACGATGGGCGATCAGCTTTTCCACCTTCTTTCGCCCGAGGTTCAGCGGCCATCAAGACTTGCAAATCTGCCTTACTTTCATCGCGCTTCATTTCCCGAAATCCTTTGTCGCTACCCTGCTCAATCGAGCGCCCATGGAGGGCAGTTTCAAAAAGAAAATCCGCCCGTTGCGCATCTGGTGGCAAAAGCTCCCAAAGATCCCGAAGATGACGCGCCAGACCAGCCGACTCCTTCGGAAGTCGCTCCGCCAGCAAACCTTGCTCAGCCGCGTTCAACCGAGCAAAAGACCAAGGATCAAGATAAGGACGCAGATCGTTCCCCAGCAGATAGTCGTCGATAAATGTCCGATCCTTTTTGTTTTTCAAATAAGGAGCCACCACCTTCTCAAAGAACGGCCGATCCTTTTTACTGAGAAAAAAGCTCAGTTCGTGACAGGCAAATTCCGAGTATTTCGACCGCTTCTCTTCCTCCTGAAACTGCGGCCAGTCCAAGATCCAGCGAAATTTCGCCAAAGTCGGATTTTTACTCAAAGTAGCCATCAACCCATAAACCCCAGCAAGGGAATCGTAGACCTCCAGTTCACTCGTCAGGATATCCGCCAAAACGAGCGTCTCCCCCTTTTTTAAGACGGTCGCCTGCTTCTTCTCCGTCAACGCTTTGCT
This sequence comes from Verrucomicrobiota bacterium, assembly GCA_037142835.1. Lineage (GTDB taxonomy): Bacteria > Verrucomicrobiota > Verrucomicrobiia > Chthoniobacterales > Chthoniobacteraceae > Chthoniobacter. The sequence goes on along the minus strand of JBAWZW010000099.1, from coordinate 4,244 downwards.
CGCATCCAGACTCTTCACCAAACGACGATCCACCAAAGCGGTGTCTTTTTCTCCCAAAGCAAATGTCTCCCAGATCGCCTCCCGCGCGTCCTCAGCGTAGACTTGAATCTGCTGCCGATCCCCAAACACTTTCAAATCAACCCGCACCACTCCTTGAGCATCAGGAACCAGGTTGAAAACTGTCGGCCCTGCCAGAGCTAGAAAGTCCAGATCCGCCCCCGCTACCCCCGCTGCCTCACGACCACCATTCTTTTGCATCGCTGCACCCCTCGCCGAACCGCCCGCTCTTCCCATCCGGTTCCCCGCGGTCGCATTCACTTGGGCCATCGCTACCAAATTTTGCTCCTGAAGATCCGTCGACCGCACTTCCCACGGGTTTAAAATCAAACTCGGTCGGGCCAGCATATTCCCCGGAAAAACTTTGGCAGAACGGCGATCCAGAATGTATCGGTACTCGTCCCCAATCTCCCGGCCCGCCGCGAAAAGGTTCGGCAAATAAACTGGTGTCCGCCAACCCGGATCAAATCGCCGAAAATTCCCCAAATCAAATAGTCCTGAATCAGGAAGAAAACGGCTCGCCGCCACATGCACCCGCGTCAACGGTCCCCAATTCGCCAACTGAATACTCAAAGCATCTGCCGTCACCCGCACCGCCTGCACTTGCAAAGGACGCGCATCCCCCACTTCTAACGCCCGGTTCCTCGACTCCAACCAATTGCCCACCACTTTTCCCGCGGTCACCCGCAAAAGAATTTCCACGGTATTCTCATCACGGAATCGCAGGGAGTAATCGCCCCCCGTCAACCCGCTGATCGCCAGAAAACCGCCGACGACCTTGATGCGCGCTTGCTCATTCTTCGTAAATGTTCCGCCTCGAACCTCCAAAAGCGAGAGACTCCCCAAGAGCGTCTCGTCCGCAAGATCTCCCGCCTTCCCGCCCCGTCTAGCCAACCCTGGCGGAATCGGCACCTTAATCACCTCGCCCGCCACCCCGTGGATCGCCGCTGGCCATGTGCGCTGAAACTCCTCCAGCATCCATTGTCCCCCACGACCATTGGGCGCCTTGGCTTTCACCCCCTGCACCCCAGTGAGCACGCCCAGAACCACTTGCCCCTTGGCGTCGGTCTTCATCGGAATCGTTAGTCCTTTCTGAAAATCTCGATGGGTAAACTCAAAAACAATTTGCTGATCCGTCATCGGTTCCCCGTTCCTCCCTAAAAGCTGGTAAAGATACCCGCCCCCGATCTTGGAAAGGTAGCCGTCTGAAACCAAATCCGTCTGATCAATGCCGTTCAAATTCCAAGTCCGCTCCGCCACCAAATCTTCTTTCGCTCCACCCTTACTGAGGTTTTCCACCTTCGCCGTCAGCGTCGCCTTGATCGATCCCAGCCGCTCAGGAACGGTGAACGGAAAGGTGAAATCCTTCGCGGGATTCAAATCCTTTAAGGGGATCTGACTGGTCGTCGCCACCCCATCAAGGGTGGTCAATGTCATGCTCAATCGCATCTCCTTCATCAAGGCCGTGGGCACGGTCGCTTGCCCCAATAACAAGCCAACCCGCATCGCCAAGGTCGCCTCACGACCCGCAAGCAATTGCTCGCGATGCAGGTAAAATTGGCCGTCCAAATGGTAGCGCTCCGCGTGATGCTCAAACTGCGCCAATGAGGCAAATTCCCCCGAGGGATCAGCAAGAATAATTGGCTTGATCCCCGGCTTTTCCGTGAACGGAACTAAAATAAATCCACTCTTCGCGTCCCTCGTCCACTTTCGACCTTCCAACCAAACCACCGCCTCCTCAACAGGCCGACGATTTTCATCAAGAACCGTCAGCAAATCACCCGCCGCCCCCTGCTCCTGAATCACCGACCATTCCCCTTTGCGAATCAGTGCCCGACTCGCTTTGCCTCCACCGATAAACTCGACAATCCACGCCCCCCGCTGACCTTTCATCTCCGGAAATTTAAAGGTGCGAACCGTCCGCCGAAAAGGACTCTGGCTCGCCGCATCCGCAAAGTCATAAGTAACCTCACGATTGGCGACCAGACCGTCCAGAGGCAGATCGGTATTCAGTTGGCGCGATTGATTTAAGAAATAAGAGAGAAGATTGATCTCATAAATCTTCACCAAAGGCTTCGGCACATTTTTCAGAAAAAGACTGATCGTCACCTCATCGGCGAGCCCAGAAACGGGAGGATTGGTCGAAGCAAAATCCAAATCGATCCGGTCTTTCAACGCTTGATAGGCCGCCGGTTCCAACAGCGAAGTCCACCGCTCAGGCGCCCCCAGTCCCCCTGTGATCATCGCCTCTGCAAGGATCGGGCGCAGCCAATCTACCCGCACCCAAGACGCATATGGTTTGAGAATTTCGTCAGCCCCAAGATTCAATGACCCCGCATCCAGCTTCTGGAAAAACTCCAGAAATAATTCCCGGACAAATCCCTCGTCATTCCCAATCGGCTGAGCCACTGGCAGAGCGGGACCAAAATTGGCGTTGAGATCAACCTGCGCCCGCTGCTGCTCAGGAGCGTTGAGAAATGCTTCGTTCATATAGCCCACCCGACGAGGCAACTTCAAATACGTCAGAAACCGTTTAGAATCATAGACCCCACGCTTTTGATCTGCTTGAAGTTGCTGATAGAGAATGCTCGCCTTCAATGAGTTAAAGACCGGCGCCAGATCACTCGCAAACTCCCACGCCCGCGCCAACCAAGCATCCCGCTCCCCCGCATCCGTCTGCACATTCGCATCCGCACTCGGAGCTAATTTACTCAGTCGCGCCAAGACAAAGGCGGGGTTTTCTCGCAAAGTAGGAATCCGCTTCGCCAGAGCGTCCAACTGCTCACCAAGAAGCGCCCGATGGATCGGAAACTCCCCAAACCCCCGACTCTCCGGCGTCCGAAGATTGGTCTCAATCAATTCCACAAGGTTGGGTAAGTCAGGCCGCGTCAACCGCGCCAGCACACTCCGAGTTTGCCCAGGGTTGAGCGGAAACTTTTCCCGAACAAAAGCCTCAATCGCCCCATCTTGACATTGACTCAGATTCTCGGCGGCTTGGATGGATTCCTTTTGAAAGGTCGCCCGCGAAATCCTTTGAGGATCAAGAACTGTCGGCAGATCGGGCTTTTTATCGGGAGTCTCTTGCGCGTGATTAAACTGCAGGTTCATCCGCTTCCGGAGCAAAGCCAGGGTGGTCTGCGGGTCGGCCTCGTAATTGATCAAGGCCGAACGATTCTCCAGCATCTCCCTTTGAACTGACTGCGGATAACGCTTCGCCCACGCTTCCAAAGTCGCCGCCAATTGATCCTTCTGCTGGGTGTTTTGAAAGTGCAGAGCCGTAAAAAAATAGAAGTCTTCACTCCCAGGAATCAGCTGTCCAAGAACCGCCGCCCGGTCCGAAGAAAGGGCAAACTTCTCAATGAATGGGCTAGAACTTTCACCATGAAGTCCGCTGGTCAAAGCGAGGAGGATCGACAACCGCAGAAAAGGACGGAGTTTTTGCATAAGGATGAGGAATAGACGAGAAGTCGCACCGATATGTCAGATAAATGTAAAATTTTCATCAAATTATCCACTGCAACCCTTCTGGCCTCCTCACCCCTCTCCTCTCCACCGCTCTGCAACAAACCATGCAAGCGGATTCTTGACGATCCACTCCCCAGACGACTACATCCAATCGCCTCCAAAAAAAGCCTAACCGGGCCTTTTTCTGCGGATCATTTAAAGTATCACATGCACCTATTCATCGGCCAATCTGTCTTCTCCACCGCCACCTCCACGCTCCAGCGCGTGGGGTTATTCACCCTCTTTCTGCTCGCCCTCCTCGGCGCCCCCACCATCTCGCCCGCCGCCGAAGACCCTCTCCTCCAAGGCTTAACCCTCACCATCTCTGCTGGCGGCAAGTCCGACTCCCGAATCGCTCGCCTCGTCGCTCTCGAGGTTCCCGCAGGGCAACCCAGCTCGCCATTTCTCCCCACAGGCCCCTTCACCGCCAAATGGGTGGGATCCATCCACTCCGATCTTCGGGCGGAATTTGCCTTCGCTTTTGAATCCACAGGATCAGTCAAGGTAACCATCAACCAATCGGTCATCCTCGAAGGCTCGAACAGCGCCAAATCCCCAACGGTCAAACTCCAGAAAGGCGCCAACCATCTCCTCGTCGAATTCACCAGCCCCCCCAAAGGGGAATCGCTCCTCCGCCTCTTCTGGTCCTCCAAAGAATTCCCCTGGGAACCCATCCCTCCCAC
>JBAWZW010000098.1:0-9797 GCA_037142835.1 Verrucomicrobiota bacterium | reverse complement strand
AAAACCCCTGCAATCTCATCATCCTCCATGCCTTTGCCTTTAACCTTTGCGTCCTTTGCGTCCTTTGCGCGACCCTCTTCCCCCGCCCAGAATGGTTTCGCGCCAAGCCCGCCAAGCCCGCCAAAGTTTAGAGGATGGGCGGTTCTTCAAGGCCGTTGACTAGCCCCTCCATCTTTCCCCCCAAGAATTCGCCGCCAACGATGACCGTTTGGGGTCTCTTTAGCCTGCACCTTCGGTAATCTGATTTTTCTCATCCCAGCCATCGTTCACTCCACCATAGTCCCTCTCTTGAGCCCCCGTCTCATTCGTCATTCCTATCCGGCCCTTGCAGGCTCGGCGCCTTCATCTTCCCAGCGCGAGTGGCCTCTTGGCAAACCCCCTGCAAAAACTTTGGCCAGTGATCAACAGCCTCGCCGCCCTCTCCCCTGTAGCCGCTTCGGTTCTCACCTCGGCTCGTTCGCCAAATATTTCCACCCACCCCAAACTGCGCCACATCGCCGCCCCCGTTACCCGCAAATGACCGCACCCCCTCCTGACCTCTCCGCCCGCTTTACGTCATCGCTGGTTTCATCAAATTTCGGTAAAAACTTTTACCGCCATAACCCGCCAAAGCCCTCGCCCACACGCTCCGTTTTCTCATCGGCACCCCCCAACAGCCCCTCCGCCAAACGCGGAAGGCGCGGGGGCTTCCCAGAGGCGCATCGGCTTCCCCCGCACAAAAAATCGCGCCCAACCCCCGCACTGCTTTGCCCGCGAAAAATGCCCATTACCTCACCAAAAGGGCAACCACTCCCGTAACCGTCACCACGGCAACCGCAGTCGATATCAAAATCGTCGCCGACACCCGTTGCACTGCCACCCCATAGTGCTGGGCCAAAATAAAGACGTTGCCCGCCACCGGAAAAGCCGAGGCCGCAATCATCACCGAAGCCGCATAAGGCTCCACCGCAAATACTTTCAACGCCGCCAAAGCCACCGCCGCAGGGTGCAACACCAACTTGGCAAAGGCCAACCATGCGGCCACCCCCGCCTGCTCCAACCGCTCCACCGCCAGACTCCCCCCGATCGCAAACAAAGCACAGGGCGTAGCGGCCGACGCCAAAATAGTCAAAAACTCCCCCAACGGCTCCGGCATCGCCACCCCCGTAGCTCCCCATCCCAGCCCCAAGACCACCGAAACGATCATCGGATTCTTGATCAAACCCCAACCCAAAATACGAAAAATTCCCAACGACATTCGCCTCTCCCTCAACCCAGTAATCAGCAGAGTCAACCCAGAGGCAAAGACGATCATATCAATCGCCACCATCATCAAGACAGGCCCCACCGCCCTACTTCCCATCACCAAGGACAACATCGGAATCCCCAGAAAACCCAAGTTGCCCGTCACCCCACAATGCGCCTCCATCGCCGCCTCGAGAGGCTCCACCCCACGCCAGCACGCCACCACCGCCACCAAAAGCCACACCACCGACGAAGCCAGAAGATACGCCAACCCAAAATGCCAGTCGAAGAGTCTCCGCACATCCAAATGGGCCGCAAAGTCAAAGAGCATCGCAGAAAGGGCGAAGTAAAAAACAAACTTCGTCAGATACGACGTCGCCTCAGCCGTAAAAAACTTGGTGCGCCCAGCCAGAAAACCCAGCCCAATCACCCCAAAGAACGGCAAGGTTTTTAGAAAAATCGCCAACATAAACCTCCACTGCTCAGAAAAAATTGTCCCGCCGACATCCTCCAACCAGCCAGATGATCGCCCGAAGTCGGGCCGTGAAGCCTGAAAATTGCCAGAATCCCCCAGAAACTACCACAACCAACACTATCATAGCCAGTAACAAAGAGGAATTCCATAAAATCGACTCCCGCAATCAGGCCAGTTTCTCCATGAAAGATCCCTCTTCTATCTCCGCCCACCCCGTTCTGCCAAAATCAAATGCCTAGGATTTAACTTCCGCTTCCCCACGACGTCTCCTCCCCGCCCACAGCATCATCACCCCTCCCAGCAACAAGCTCGTCCCCGGCTCAGGAACACTCGCCACCCTAAACCCCTGCAAATCAGCAGAAAAGGTCGGCAAATTGTAAAATCGAGTCGATGAAAGCAAAACCGTCTGCGGACTCGCCCACCCTCCACCACGAGTGTTCCGAAACAAATTCACCCCATTATTCACCCCAGTAAACGCGGTCTCTTGCCACTCAAAAACATTCCCCCCTTGCCCCATCATCCCATACGGACTCAATCCCCCAGCATCGCCCACCAACGCCGGTGCCGCTCCCACCCCCCCATAGACCGCCGTGTCCGCCAAAACCCCACTCGCCACCGCCACAGGTGCCAGATCGCTCCCCGTCGCATAATCCCAATAATCCGCCGTCACCCCGTTATTCTGATGAAAAGCCGCCTTATACCACTCGTCATCACTCGGTAAAAAATAATAGGCATCCTTGTGCCGATACAAATTCTCCCCACCTGCCTGCCACGCCTCCGCACTCGACCACAATTCCATCTGCCCATTCACGGAATTAAATAAATACGCCGGCGCATGCCCAGTATCCACATTCAACCAATTCACCAACCGCGCCGCCTCAAACCAACTCACATTCGCCGCTGGCTGTCCGGCACTCCACGCCCCACCCCCGACACTCGTCGCCCCCAAATTCACCGCCTTCGTCATCACCTCCTGCGCCACCTCAGTCACCCCCATCCGATACCCATAACTCACTCCGCCATAACCTGTCACGTCATCCCCATTCCCCTCATTCCCAATGCTCACAAACTCCATCGTAAAATGATTCACCCCACTCCCAAATTCGTCCGCCCTCCCCACTTCTCCGCCCACGATCCAACCCCCAAACACCACCAACGCTCTCGAAATATTTCTTAAATAGAATCTCTTTTTCATAGGATTTTAATTTCGCTAATTTGAGAAAGCGGAATTCGTGCCACGTCGCAATCCAAATTGCAACCCCAAATTTCCTCCCCCCTTTGTCTCCAGACTCCACTAACCTACCTCCCTTCAATCCTCCTCAAATCCTTCCCACTCGGCCGCTCCCCTCTCCTAGGCAACTCCACCCCAGGCGGGAGTTCCAACCGCATCGACCCCATCTTCTCCACCCTCAATCTCTCAGGCCCAGCCCCGCACCTCAACACATGACCCCCAATCTTCCGATCCTCACTGATAAAATGGAGGCGGTACCCCACCATCTCCACCGATTCCGCCACCTGCGGAAAACGAAAACCCACCATCGTCCCCCGCAAATTCTCATACCGCCACTCCGCCTGCTCCGCCGCCACCTCCCCTAAACTCACTTTTAACGCATGCCCCAATCCCACATCCATCATCATCCCCACAACTAATCATCTCCCCCTTTCCCTTGCCAGCCTTCACTACATCGCCCGCCATTTTTCCCCCCACCGATCACAAATTTCCAGTTGCGTCCTCCCCTCACCCCAACCATCTTCCCCTCCGCATGATCCTCCGCCTCTCTCGCCTCCTTCACCTCGCCCCCATCTTCCTCCTCACCGCCGTCGCTTGGTCTCAACCCAACGAAGTCCGCAAAAGTATCGCCCGCATCAATAACACCGCCCAAGAAGCCAATTATCGCGTCCCTTGGCTCCCCGGTTCCATGTCCGGTGGCAGCGGCACCGGTTGGGTGGTCTCCCCAGATCGACTCCTCACCAATGCCCACGTGGTCAGCAATGCCCGCTTCCTCACGGTCGAAAAAGAAAACGATCCCAAAAAATATCTCGCCACTGTCGAACACATCGCCCACGACTGCGATCTCGCCATCCTCAAGGTCCAAGATCCCGCCTTCTTCATCGGCACCAAACCCCTCCCCCTCGGCGGGATCCCCAAACTCGAATCCTCGGTCACGGTCTTCGGTTACCCCATCGGCGGCGATCGCATGAGCGTCACCCAAGGCATCGTTTCCCGCGTCGATTTCCGCACCTACACCCACTCGGTCGTCGATTCCCATCTCTCCATCCAAATCGATGCCGCCATCAACCCAGGCAATAGCGGCGGCCCCGTCATGCAAGGCTCCAAGGTCGTCGGCGTCGCTTTCCAAGGCTTCTCCGGCGATGTCGCCCAAAATGTCGGCTACATGATCCCCACTCCCGTGATCCGCCACTTCCTCGAAGACATCAAAGACGGCCACTACGACCGCTACATGGATCTCTCCATCGGCGTCGCCAATACCCTCAACCCCGCCCTCCGCCAAGCCCTCGGCCTCAAAAATGATGACCGCGGGGTGGTCGTCTCCAGTGTCCAATCCGCAGGCGTCGCCGCCGGAAAAATCCTCGTCCGCGATGTCCTCCTCTCCATCGATTCCCTCCCCATCGCCAGCGACGGCATGGTCGAACTCGAAGGCGAACGCGTCCCCATGACCGAAGTCGCCGAACGCAAACTCCTCGGCGGCTCCGTCCGCTTCTCCGTGCTCCGCAACAAAAAAACCCTCGAGGTCGAGGTGAAATTCGACCGCGCTTGGCCCTTCGGCCTCATGGCCAACGCCTACGATACCCAACCCGCTTTCGTCCTCTTCGCTGGCCTCCTCTTCCAACCCCTCAACCGTAATCTCCTCTCCACTTACCAGTTCACCAGCGACCGCATCAATTACACCTACGACACTTTCATCAGCAAAGAAATCTACAAGGATCACCCCGAACTCATCGTCCTCTCCGCCCTCCTCCCCGATCCCATCAATACCTACCTCGGGGAATTCCAACAGGGCATCGTCGATTCCGTCAATGATCAAAAAATCCTCACCCTCAAAGACTTAGCCGACTCCTTCGAAAAAGAGTCCCCTCTCTATGTCATCAAATTCTTAGGCTACGGTCGACCCCTCGTCCTCGAACGCACCGCCGTTCTCGCCGCCCGCGAACGCATCAAAAAACGCTACAATGTCCTCTTCGAACAAAATCTTCTTCTCCCCGAGTCCACCACCAAACGCTAAGCGATGACTTCTCCATTCTCTTTCAAACGCCTCCTCCTGACCGCCGCCGCCCTCCTCGGCGTTCTCCACGCTCATGCCGACGACGCACCCCCAGAAAAAAACCTCTCCATCGTCCGCGTCAATGTCACCAACCAATCCTGGGACTTCGCCCGGCCTTGGGGAAAACGCGCCCCCTACACCCGACGCGCCGTCGGCACGGTGATCGCCAACCAACGCGTCCTCGTCACCGCCGAACTCGTCGGTAATGCCAATTTCGTCGAATTCGAATCCCCAGAAGGCGGCCGCAAAGTCCCCGCTTCCGTGGAGGTCGTCGACTACGAATCCAATCTCGCCATCCTCAAAACCGATGACCCCCAATTCCTCGCCAAAATCGTCCCCCTCGAAATCGCCCCCGCCAAAGTCGGCGATTCCCTCGAAGTCTGGCAACTCGAACCCACGGGAAATCTCCTCGTCACCAAATCCACCCTCACCAATGTCGAAGTCACCCGCTACCCCATCGATGACTCCCCCCTCCTCATCTATCGCCTCACCACCCCTCTCCAATCCCGCGACTCCAGCTTCACCCTCCCCGTGGTCAAAGACGGCAAACTCGCCGGCCTGATGATGCGCTACGATAACACCACCAATAACGCCGATATCATCCCCGCCCCCGTGATCCTCCACTTCCTCGCCGATGCCGCCAAACCCCCTTACCACGGCTTCCCCCGCTCAGGAATGACCTCGGTCTCCACCAGAGATCCCCAGTTCCGACGCTACCTCGGTCTCCCAGAAGACCAAACCACCGGCATCTATATCACCGATACCCTCGCCAATGGCCCCGCCGCTCTCGCGGGAATCAAAAAGGGCGATGTCCTCCTCAAGGTCGATGGCCAGCCCGTCGACCAAGACGGCAATTATAAAGATCCCGATTATGGGAAAATTAGCGTCTCCCACCTCTTCTCCACCAAATACTTCGACGGCGATTCCCTCAAACTCCTCGTCAGTCGCCAAGGCCAAAACCAAGAACTCGACCTCCGCCTCGCCCATCGCCCCCTCGATAGCTATGTCATCGAACCCTATGTCATCGATCGCGCCCCCAAATTCTATATCCTCGGTGGCCTCGTGCTCACCGAACTCTCCCGCCAATTCCTCCGCGAATATGGCGCCGAATGGGTCAAAAAAGCCCCCGAACAATTCGTCTATATCGACCGCCAACAAAACGAGCTCTTCAAAAATGGCCCCAAAAAAGTCGTCATCCTCACCCGCGTCCTCCCCTCCGCCCTCACCATCGGTTACGAAGATCTCGCCCAACTCATCGTCACAAAAATCAACGACGTCACCCTCCAATCCCTCGCCGATATCCCCAACGCTCTCACCAAATCCGTCGATGGCCTCCACAAAATTGAATTCGATTCCGATCCCGGGGTCATCTACCTCAACGCCGCCGAAACCGCCGCCAGCCAGGAGTCCTTCAGCAAAAAATACCGCATCCAACCCCTCCAACGCCTCGAGTAATCCCCACCCAACTCACCCCCCAAAACCCGCCCCACCAGCTCGTTCAGAAAATCAATCGCCTCTAAGCGTTTCCCTCGCTCAGGATCTTCTCCCTGAGCCCGCTTCTCCGATTTTCTGATCTGCTCGTCCGTCGCCTTCTCGCATGAAAAAAACCGTCATCTGCTCTTCAATCGCTCTCCTCATCGGCGCGGTTCTTTACTTTTTTCCCACGCTCTTCTCCCTGAACTTTCGCCAAAAATCCCTCGCCACTCCCCCAGTCGCTCGCGCCGAAAAACGCCTCATCGAATCCAGCCTCGATCTCAGCGGCGAAGTCACCCCAGCCTTCCAACTCGAAGTCAAACCCGAGGTCGGCGGAAAACTCAAAGCCCTCCACGTCATCCCAGGCCAAATCGTCAAACAAGGCGATCTCCTCGTCGAAATTGATGACCGCGATCTCCTCACCGAAAAAGACTCCGCCCTCACCGAAATCGAAGGCGCCAAACTCTCCATGGGCAAAGCCCAAAAAAACTTCGAACGCTCCCGCTCCCTCTTCGCCGAAAAACTCGTCAGCCGCGAGGTCTTCGATAACCTCACCGCCGAATTCGAACTCACCAAAAATGGCCTCACCAAAGCCCAAAGCAAACTCCAACTCGTCGAAGATCGCCTCCAAAAAACCAAGGTCCTCGCCCCCACCAATGGCACCGCCCTCACGGTCCCCGTGGTCGAAGGCCAAGTAGTCATCGGTGCCGCCAGCGTCAATAACGGCACCACCCTCATGACCCTCGCCAATCTCTCCAAACTCCTCATCGAGTTACACATCAATCAAGTCGACAAATCTCGCCTCTCCCTCAATCAACCCGTCCTCATCCGCGCCGATGCCCTCAAAGACGAAACCCTCTCCGCTCACCTCGCCTTCATCGCCCCCATCGCCACCACCAAAAATAATGTCAAAGGCTTCCAAGTCCAAGCCCTCATCGAAAAAGCCGACCCCCGCCTCAGCCCAGGCATGACGGTCACCCTCAATGTCCCCACCGGCCTCGCCCCCGATGCCCTCAGCGTCCCCGTCAACGCCGTCTTCAAAGGCCCCAAAAATCAACGCTTCGTTTACGTCAAATCCGCCCTCTCCACCGAAAAACGCCCCGTCACCATCGGCATCACTAATCTCGATCACGCCCAAATCCTCAGCGGCCTCAAAGAAGGTGAAGAAATCCTCCTCACCGAACCCCCGAAAGTTCCCAAAAATTCCTGAGCCCTCCACCCCGCAATGCCCCTCATCTCTCTCGAGGCTGTCTCCAAACGCTACCGCGTCGGTGAACAAGAAATCACCGCCCTCCACCACATCAATCTCCTCATCGAACAAGGCGAATACGCCGCCATCATCGGCCCCAGCGGCAGCGGCAAGTCCACCCTCATGCACCTCCTCGGGTGCCTCGATACCCCCACCACGGGACGCATGGTCATCGATGGCGTCGATACCACCCAAGCCTCCAAAAATCGCCTCGCCGAACTCCGCAACTCCAAAATCGGCTTCGTCTTCCAATCCTTTAATCTCCTCCCCAAACTCAATGTCTTCCAAAATGTCGAGCTCCCCATGATCTACTCGGGGATCCCCGCCGCCGAACGCTCCTCCCGCACTCTCGCCGCCATCGATCGCGTCGGCCTCTCCAATCGCCTCAAAAATACCCCGCTCCAACTCAGCGGCGGCCAAATGCAACGCGTCGCCATCGCCAGAGCCCTCGTCAATCACCCCAAAATCATCTTCGCCGACGAACCCACCGGAAATCTCGACTCCCAAACCGGCCTCTCCATCCTCGCCCTCTTCGCCGAACTCAGCGCCCAAGGACGCACGATCATTCTCGTCACCCACGACCCCTCCATCGCCGCCAAAACCCCACGCCAAATCGAAATCCACGACGGCCAAATCATCGCCGATCGCTCCACCCTTCCGCCACCTTGAAACTCTGGCTCTCGCTCCTCATGGGCCTCAAAGAAATCGCCGCCCACAAATTCCGGAGCATCCTCACCATGCTCGGAATCATCCTCGGCGTCGCCAGCCTCCTCACCACTTTCGCCCTCACCGCCGGCATCGCCCACGGAATGCGCGACTTCATGGCCCAAATCGGGGGCATCGAAAAAATCGAGGTCTCCAAACAAGACCCCCCAGAATCCCAAATCAATCTCGCCGATATCTCCCCAGGCTCCACCCTCGCCGATGCCGAAATTATCCAAGCCCGCGCCTCTCTCGTAAACTATATCTCCCCAGTCTCCACGGTCACCAACGCCGCCCTCACCCGCGGCAGCCAAACTTTCCGCGCCTCGGTGTACGGCTGCTGGCCCGATTACTTTCACATCAATAAACACGAACTCCTCGCCGGTCGCATCCTCTCCCAAATCGACCTCGATGAAGCCCGCCACGTCTGCCTCGTCGGCCAATCCATCACCGAAAACCTCTGGCCAGGCAAACCGCCCACCGAGGCCCTCGGCCAATCTTTCCTCATCAATGGTCGCCCCTTCACCATCGTCGGCATCTTCCAACAATACGAACGCGCCTCCGAAAAATCCCGCCGCGCCAATGGCCTCCCCCCAGCCCGACCCTCCCCCAGTCGCTCCAAAAATTGGGACCCTTTCTTCTTCAAAAATACCAGCGTCCAAGCCCCCATCTCCACCATCTTCTATGACTTCAAATCCGCCAATGTCGTCAACAAAGTCGACCTCGGCCCCAACTACAAACTCGATCAACTCATCTTCCAAATTAGTGACGCCTCCCGCTTCCAAGAAGCCGTGGAAGAATCCCGAGCCCTCCTCAATCTCACCCATCGCGAAATCCAAGACTTCTCTTTCATCACCCGCGAAGAGTGGTTCGATAACATGGAGCGCAGTATCAAAAGCACCAAAATTAGCGGCGGCCTCATCGCCTGCATCAGCCTGATCGTCGGCGGCATCGGCATCACCAATATCATGCTCGCCTCCGTAACCGAACGCATCCGCGAAATCGGCGTCCGCCTCGCCATCGGGGCCAAAGGCCGCGATATCTTCCTCCAAATCATTGTCGAAAGTAGCGTCATCGGCCTCGGCGGCGGGATCCTCGGCCTCGGCGCTTCCTTCGGTCTCCTTCGACTCCTCGCCAAAATCACCGAAGGCGAAAATACCCCCATCGTCGAACCCTCCGCCATCCTCATCAGCGTCACTTTCGCCATCGGTATCGGCGTGGTCAGCGGCTTCTACCCCGCCCTCAAAGCCAGCCGCATGGATCCCATCGAGGCCCTCCGCTACGGCTAACCCTCCAACCCGTAAAAGCGCAAAGCGTTCCCCCCGAAAATCTTCGCCCGGTCCGCCACCGAAAATCCCTCCAACGCCCCCTCCACTACCCCCAACACCCT
>JBAWZW010000097.1:0-9823 GCA_037142835.1 Verrucomicrobiota bacterium | reverse complement strand
TCGCCAGCGACTTGGGGTTGACTTTGGGCTTTGCTTAATTGCCGATGGCGATCCATCACTCTCTTTTTTCATTTATGCGCATCGCTATCTCTGGATCCCACTCTTTAGGCAAATCGACCGTCGTCCATGATTGGGTCGCTCGGCATCCTGATTATCTGCGTGAGGAAGAGCCTTACCGGGCTTTGGGTCTTTATGGTCCTTACGAAATCCTCTTTCGCGAGGCCTCGACCAAACTCCACAACGGCATCCAGATGTTTTACAATATCAGCCGGATCCACCGTTTTGGGTCGTCCATCGACCGGGTGATTTTTGATCGGGCGCCTGTGGATTACCTCGCCTATTCCCAATACACTGCGGACCAAGGGACCACCGATATCGACGCCGCCTTTCTCTCTTCGATGGTGGCGCCGATCCGCGAGTCGTTGGATCATCTGGATATTCTGGCTTTTGTGCCGCAGTCGGCCGAGTGGCCAGTGGAAATGGAGGCCGACGGCATTCGGCCAGTGGATCACGCATACCGCGACGAGGTCGACGCCATTTTTAAGAAAATTTATCGGGAGGGTCTTTTTGAGATTTTTCCTAAAAAAGCTCCACCTCTTTTCGTGGAACTGATCGGTCCACCCGAGGCGCGCTTGGATCAGCTGGAAGAGGCCATTCGGCTCCGTGAATCTACCCCGAACCTTTCCCGATGATCAACCGCCTCACCGAAGCGATGCTTGAGGGGCCGGCGGCTGACCTTTATCGGGTGCTCGTCCCTGGGGTCCCGATGCGCGACCGCTGGGTGGCAGAAATCCGCGAGCTTTGGGGAGGGAAAGCCCATCCCAGCCTCCACCTCTTTCCTGAGGTCAAGGTCAGCGAACGTACCCTCCCTTCTCTGGATGAGGGGATCGAGGTGCCCGTGACCATTTTCACCCCACCGAACTCTACCCCTAAGGCGTTTCTTTATCTCCACGGCGGGGGCTGGATCGCCCCGGCTTCGGGAAAACATTTGGGATGGGCGAAGCGGATCGCCGCCCTTTCTGGGCAGACGGTCATCGCCGTCCACTATCGACTCGCCCCTGAGGATCGATTTCCCGCCGCCCTTCATGATGTCGCGGGGATCTTTCGGGCAATCCTCGGCCTTTTTCCTGATGGCGTGACCGTGGGGGGCGACTCGGCGGGGGCGAATTTAGCGGCCGCCCTAGGGTTTTTCTCCCAGAGCCGAGGCGAACCGCTCCCCGCCAAGCTCCTCTTGATCTGTGGGGTCTTGAGTCTGGAACTGGAAAAGTTTCCTTCCATGCAACGATTGGGTCGGGATCACCCCTACAACGGTCTCGAGCTTCTGGCTTTTCAGCGGGCGATTTATGCTCCCGATCCTGGGCTTTGGAATCACCCTTTCGCTAGTCCCGCCGGTGGCGACCTGTCCACTCTTCCTCCTACCCTGGTGATCGCTGGAGAAGAGGATCCGCTTTGCGATGACAACGCGGACTTCGTCCGTCGGGGGGAGGAAGCGGGAGCGTCGGTGCGTCTTTATATCGGAGAGAAAATGCCCCACGGCTTTCCGATGCAAACCCAGCTGGTCCCGGAAGCCGCCCTTGCCGCCGAAGCCGTCATCCTCGAATTCCTCGACCACTCGCCCCACCACAGGTGACCGCATTTTGCTTCTTGCGCGAGGGGCGAATTAGGGTAAATCGTCTGCGGTCTTTTAAATTTTATTTCCTATGAGTATTGATCGTCGCGAATTTCTGAAAGTCGGTGCCGCCTTCGGCGTCGGGTCTGTTTTTGTGAGTGGCTGTGCGTCCCTTTCCCCGAAGACGGCGACGAGCGCGCGAATCACGCCCGAGGAAACGACCGCCCAGATTTCCCGCTACCTTGAGGGGCGCGGATACACCAAGGTCAAGCCCGTGCCGCTCGTCACCGGTCACTCGTTTAATGGCGGGCTCGAGTACGACGAAGATGAGACGTCGCTCAAGCCCGCGACCTATGTGGTGCAAGCGGTGGCGCGCGCCAATGATGTCTCGGTTGCCCACGTTCCTGGGGCGCTCCCGCTTTTCACGATTTTGGGGGTGAAGACTGGCGGAGGCGCGAAGGACGAAGGCTCCATTGATTTAGTGATGGGATACCTGACGAAGGAAGCGGGCCTTGATCCCCAGCGCATTCGCCTGACCACTACGGAACGCGCCAGCCATTGCTTCCCGCTCTTTGAGAAGTATGGGATCACCAAGTCGCAGATCCGTTTGCGCCCGTGGGCCGAGGCCTTCGCGGATGGCAATGGGTCGGGCTATTTCAAGCCCCATGGCCATCCGCGGAAACCCGCTGGCGAGACGATTTCGCTCGAATATCTGCTCACTGGTGGGAAAGAAATCGAGATTGGCGAAGTCGGTTATCACCCAGGAAAGCGCCCCCTCGGGGGTGGGTTGGGCATCGAGCGGGTGACGATGGCGCGCAATGACCGGGCGATGCTGTGGAGCGAGGGGCTTGGGGCGTTTAAGGCGGCGGTGGAGGCCGACGCGAAGCGCCAAGGCCGACCGCTTCCGCCGGGGTATTATCAGATTCTCGGGTTGGGAAGGATTTGAAAGTGGGCGAACAGGTAGTCGGTGCCGACGGAAGCGGACTCGGAGAAGGGTGGGAGCGGCCGATTGGTGGTTGATTTTTGATGGGGAAGAGAGGGAAGTGGGAGGGCGGGGACGAAAATGAAATCATGAGCGACTGCTGTCATCACCAAGCGACGAAAAGCCCGAAGCCATTGGAGGCGAGGGGTTTCACGGAGGCTTTCCTGTATACTTGCCCGATGCATCCAGAGATTCTTTGGGATCACCCCGGGGATTGTCCGAAGTGTGGGATGGCCTTGGAGGCGCTGATTCCTACGGGGGATGATGCGGAGAGCGGCGAGTGGGCGAGGCGCTTTTGGTGGTCGGTGGCGCTGGGGCTGCCGGTGATTTTTCTCGCGATGGCCCCGATGCTCGGCCTATCGGTGATTGTGGGAACTTGGGTGGGTTGGGCGGAATTTTTGCTCTCGGTCCCCGTGGTTTTTTGGTGTGGCGCGGATGTTTGGGCGAAGGGTTGGCGATCATTTGTCAGCGGGAATCTGAACATGTTTTCCCTGATCACCCTTGGAACGGGGGTGGCCTTTCTTTACAGCGTGGCGGTGCTTTTCGGGGGAAGCGCGACCATGCCGGGGATGGGTGGGGATTTTTACTTTGAAGCTGCCACGGTGATGATGTCGTTGGTTTTGATGGGGCAATGGTTGGAGTCGAAGGGGCGAGCCAAGGCGGGAGCGGCCTTGCGCGAGTTGCTCGACCTTGCGCCAGCGGTGGCTTTGCTGGTGGGTGAAGCGGGGGAAATGGACCGTGAGGTGCCCGTCTCGGAACTGCAATTAGGGGATCATCTGCGAATTTTGCCGGGGGGAAAAATTCCTGCGGATGGGGTGGTGACGGAGGGGGAAAGTGCTGTGGATGAATCGATGCTCACGGGTGAAGCGTTTCCCGTGGAGAAGCTTGTGGGATCGAGCGTGGCGGTGGGAACGATCAATCGTGCGGGGAGTTTGGTGATCCGCGTTTCTCGGTGGGGCGGGGAAACGGCTTTGGCGCAGATCATTCGGCTGGTGGCGGAAGCGCAACGGAGCCAGGCGCCGATCCAGCAATTGGCGGACAAAGTAGCGGCGATTTTCGTGCCTATGGTCATGGGGTTGAGTGGGTTGACCTTTGCGGTGTGGATGCTGGTGGGGCCTGAGCCAAGGTGGTTTCATGGGTTGTCGGCGGCGGTGGCGGTGGTGATGATCGCCTGTCCGTGTGCTTTGGGGTTGGCGACGCCGATGGCCTTGATGGTGGGAATGGGGCGAGCGGCGGGTCTGGGGATTTTGGTGCGATCGGCGGGGGCGTTGCAGAATTTGGCGGGGGTGAATCTGCTGGCGCTGGATAAGACGGGGACGCTGACCGAGGGGACGCCGAAGTTAGTGGAAGTGCTGGTGATTGAAGGCTTTGCGGTGGAGGAGTTGCTTCGGCTGGGGGCTGGTGCGGAGATGGGGAGTGAGCATCCTTTGGGGAGAGCGCTATTGCTGGAAGCGGGGGAGCGGGGCATTCCCGTGCCGAAAGCGACGGCCTTTGAGGCCTTTGCTGGGGGTGGAGTGGTGGCGGTGGTGGAGGGTCGATCGCTGGTGGTGGGAACGGCGAAGTTTCTGGCGCAGCGAGGGGTAGCGGTGGAGGCGGTGGAGGCGATGAGCAGGCAGTCGGGTGAGGGGATGGTGGCGATAGCGGTTGATGGGCGGGCGGCTGGGGTGTTTCTTTTTCGGGATACGATTCGGCGATCGGCGGCCAAGCTGATCAAGGAGCTGGCGGATCTTGGGGTGGGGGTGGCGATGTTGACTGGCGATCGGGCGAGCACGGCGGTCGCGGTGGCGAGTGAGTTGGGGATGAAAGAGTGGCGCGCGGAACTTTCTCCAGGGGATAAGGCGGAGCAGTTGCGGGTGTGGAAGAGCGAAGGATACCGGACGGCGATGGCTGGGGACGGGATCAATGATGCGCCGGCATTGGCGGTGGCGGAGACTTCGATCGCCATGGGTGGAGGGTCTGATATTGCCAAGGAAACGGCGGGGATCATTTTGCTGAAGCCCTCGCTGGAAGGGATTATCGATTCGATCAAGATCAGCCGAGCGATTCTCCAAGTCATTCGAGAAAACCTCTTTTTCGCGTTTGCCTACAATATCATCGGCATCCCGATTGCGGCGGGGTTGCTTTACCCGATCTCGGGAATCTTGCTTAGTCCGATGATTTCCGCCGCGGCGATGAGCCTGAGTTCGGTGTCGGTGATCGCGAACTCATTGAGGCTTCGAAAACTGAGAGTGCCATAATTTTTCTGGAAAAAGCGGGAGCAAGGTTAGGGAAAGAGCGAGATGGATGGGGGGCTCTCGCAGTCCATTTTGCCTGATTCCCAATCAGGTGAGCCAATCGACGATGGGAAGTGCGGTGATGGGGGTGGGGACGATCTGCGGAATGATCAGTGAGGCGATGAAAAAAGAACTGCTCGGAGGAGGATATGTGCAGGCGGATGAGACAACGGTTCCGGTGCAAAGCGGGCGAACGAAAGGGAAAAACTGGCAGGGATGCCGAGACAGGTGCGAGTAGAGTTTGAAGGGGCGATGGATCATTTGATGGCGCGCGGGGACCGCCGGGAGGCAATCGTGCGCGATGACGGGGATCGGAGAACCTTTGTGCGGACCTTGGGGGAAGCGGGCGGGAGTCTTGCTGAGAGCCGGACTGAGCTTTTTAAAGATGGAAATGAAGGAATTGCGGAAAGCGCGCAAGGGGGAGGAGCGGAAATGGCTGCTGGCCGAGATTGTGCATGCGGAAACAACGGTGAGGCTGGACTGGATCAGCGGCCAACTGCAAATGGGAACACGCTCGGGATCCTGCTGGGCGATTGGCCTGGCGCGCAAACGTTTGGAGTAAGACCGAAAGGCCAGAAAATACCGGCAAGATATTCTAAAAAACGCAAGATTAAATGACTGACCCCTTGACTCCCCACAAGGTGTCCTCCGCGTCCTGTTGAAAGTTTTTAAGTGGCTAGTCCCTTTCTGCGGCGAACGATTACGAGTCCTGCGATGCCAGTCACAAGGAGGATCGAAACTGGGGAGGGTTCGGGAACGATTCTCACGGTGAGCTGCCCGGTGGCATCGTTGAACTGGTAGCTAACCCCACGCGGGTCTGTTCCGCTCCAGATGCCGCCAGCATCAGTCAATAATGTGTTTCCAACCTCAATGCTCGAGAAATCCCCGCTGGCGGTTGCCCCGCCCGTCATATTGAAGATGGCGAAGACATCCTCCGCATTGGGGGTATAGCTTGTGATATTGAAGACCAGTTCACCTCCGTAATGAACGCTTTCACCAAGGAGATTTATCGAGGTGAAGCGGTTGATTGAATTGAGCAGGAAAAAGGTGGTTGATCCCGTCTGTAGCGTCAGGCCGTTGGTGAAGCTCAGCGAACCGACTGCATTATATCCTGGAGCAAGTGTTCCTCCGCTGGTGATCGTAGTAGCACCGCCAATGCTGCCATTCCCACCGAGTGTGCCCGAGTTTGTGACCATCACGGTGGAGGTTCCTAAGGCCGTGCTGCTGTTGGCGAGGAGGATTCCCGCATTGACGGTCGTCAGACCTGAGAAGCCGCTGTTGTTCCCATTGATGATCGTCGTGCCACTTCCAAGCTGACTGATTGCGCCATTGCCATTGTCGCTGATGTTCGCTGCGATGGTGACGGTGCTGATTTGGTTGAATTTTATGGTGCCAGTTCCTGTTCCGAAGGCGATCGTTGGGGCGGTGATCGCGCCGGCCGTGTCAGTTCCTCCGAAAGCGCCGATGTTCAACGTGCCGACCGAACCAGCTTGTGAGGCGATCGTGATGCCTCCTGTGGCCACAACAAGAGCTCCATCTGTCACAGTCAAGGATCCGCTACCCGCATAACCGATCGAGAGTGTCCCGGTGTTGCTCAACGTCGAAGAGTTCCCGCTTGAGCCAGTCACAAGCACAGAATTATCGGAAGAGGTATTGGTGTAGCTGATGAAAAAGTTGGAGCTCATTACCACTCCTCCATTTGCAATAATCAGGCTATTGCTTGATCCACCATTACCAAGAATCACATTCCCGCTATTCGTCCACAAAGATCCGGATCCGAAAACAGTCGCGGAATTACCGAAGGAGCTCGTAGTGTTTCCGATGGTTGCCGAGCCGCTCGCCAAGCCGCCACCGTTGGTCACGAGCAGCGAGTTGGCGGATGAGTTATTACTTTGGCTGTAGGTTCCAACGATAAGCGATCCAGTGTTGGTGAGTAGCGACCCGGCGCCATTGACGGTGACACTGTTATGGGATCCGGAGATGCCGATACTTGTGGAGATTGTTGAAGAGACAGTCGCACCGTTCCTAACCGTGAGACTGTTGCCACTGCTGACATTGCCAATCTGGAGTTCCCCCGCAATCAGTTTGCTTCCAGGATCGGTGATGAGAGCCCAATTGTTCGAGGACGTGGTCAGGGTATCGGAGTTCTTTTGAAGGTCCGTTCCGATGATCGTCGCAAAGGAATGCAACTCTCCTCCGTTCCTCACCACGAGGGAGATGCCGCTGTTCTTATTTCCGACAGTGACGGTTCGAGGACCTCCCAACTCGTTGGGCGAGACGGCGTCGACGAGGTAAATATCGAAGATTCCTCCGTCCACCATCAACTGACCACCGTCGACACGGTAACCCAAACCCGTATGGCTGATCCCGGTCAGAATCGTAGTGCCGCTACCATATTGCTGGATCATGGCATAGGAACTCGTGGCCATCGCCCCTTGGATCGAACCCCAAATCGTCAGCGTGTCGGACTGGTTGAGGCCAAGACTCCCCGTCCCTTCGCCAAAGGTGATGAGAGGAACATTGAGGGTCATGCCGGAGTCGGTCCCTCCCTTGAGCCCGACTTCTACCGTGCCGACCGAGTCGGTGGCACCAGAGATGAGGAGATTTGCAGCGCTCAGTGTCCCTCCCGAAGTGATCGTCAGCGTCCCCGTTCCCACCAGATCTGGCCAATCAAGAGGGGAAGCTCCCACCCAAATCGACCCGCTGGTTGTCAAGGCGGATCCCGCGTCCGAAATCTGCACCGAGTTGGTGGTTCCTCCGAACGAACTGATGTAGGTGTTAGAAGCGAACACTTTGGCGCCGCTCGTAATCATTAGACTGTTACTGCTTCCACCGTAACCCACGTAGAGGTCTGCGCTGTTCCGCCAGACTGAGTTACTTCCCGTCACCTGAACCGAGTTATTCGAGGATGCTGAATCGTATCCGATAAACCCTGATCTGTCGGCCACCACGGCCCCATTGGCAATCGTCATCGTGTTGCTCGATCCCAGATTTCCCACATAGAGACTTTGGGAGTTTGTCAGCAGGGTATTTTCATTCGTGATCGTGAGGAAATTATTGGAGTCGTTGGCTGCATTGCCGACATAGGTATTGGCGTAACTGTTTATGCCGTTCGCAAGGGAGAGTGCCGTTCCGTTGGAGACATAGAGGATGGAGGTCGGCCCGGGGACAACCTCGGCGGTGGCAACCGGGGGGCCGGGAGTGATGCCGCTTGTCGTGTAAGTACTTAATGACATTGAAGCACTCGAAGCATTGCCGGCAATGGACCCGAAGAGACTGGTCTTCACGCCGCTTGCATTATCAATAATCCCCAGAATCAGATTTCCCTCTGGCGTCGCGGATCCAATCAGTGTAAAAGTGCTGTTTGTGCTTGTTCCAGCACCATAAAAGTACCCGCTGTTGTAGGTGCTGATAGAGAAGATGCCGCTGCCATTCGACCCAAAGAGGTTAGGATCGGTTAATTTCCAGGATGTCCCCTGCATCCATTCCCAATTTGTTGATAAAAGGGCTGGGTTGGTCGGGGTGTTCTGAGGGTAGTTAGAGCCTAAATAGGGAGCCATGTAGGCCCAATGTGTGATGTTTGCACCGGTAGCGACTTGGGAAAACATTTGCATCTCAATCAGATTAGACCCGCTCACGCTGCGATAGTTGCCAAGCGCTATCGTGACATCGCCGTTTGTCTCGGTGAAATCGATCAGAACCTGTCCGGCACTATTGATCACCCCGTTCACTACCGTACCGGTTACCATTTGGGGTGTTCCCCCAGACATGGGGACCGTGAGTGATTGCGAAGAGGTCCCCGTGAAAACGCCATCCACGCAATTGGTGATGTACCAGAGTGTTTGATCCCCGGCTTGCACAGCCTGGGTCAAATTCGATGTGGCTGTCATGTAGGCCAACATATTCTGAGTCGGCACATACCACTGGGATCCGGTGAGCATGCTGTCCCAGTTCGTATCAGTATTTGTTTGGGAATAAACTCTGCCGGAGATGGCCAGCAGCAGAACTCTAACTAGCAACCCCAGGGATTTGTGTGTCATAAGAATTTAAGCTTTTAGGGTCAGCCCAGTTTGCGGTTTGTGCAATAAGTTTTATCCAAAAAGTGTGCAAGGTCAGGAAAAGAGCAGGATGGAGGGGATCGATGGACGCCTATCGAGGTCAATTTTCACCTGCTTTAAATCGTCTAAAGCGACAAAAAGGCCGCTCCAACTCTCTGACCTGTCTCTTTGCAATTTTCACAACTGCCAACTTGCCAAAGCAAGAACCCCCATCGTTGCCCTCTCTTTTCTCCAACCGAACGGGGTTCAATCAGCGTTTCCCCAAGCAAGGTGGGCTTCTCTCTCTGCTAAATGATTAAGGAAACGGCTAATTTTCTGGGATGCCGCGAGTTTTTCGATCGTTGATACCAAAGATTGCAACGCTGGCAGGATCGGCTACTGGGTTGCGGGATGAGCCTTAACTTTGATGGCCTTCGGTAAAGCGACAGAGCAAGGGGAAGCTGCAGCTCAGTATCGTCTTGGCCTTGCCTAAGCTAGTGGCGAAGGCTTGATGGAGGATCAAGTGGAGGAGGTGAAGCGGCGGAGGGAGAGAAGGGTAGAAGTTTTGCCTTCGATAAGGGACCTGTCCCGAATGTCGCTAACTTAACAAATAGCAGAGTAAAGCCGGCTCCCATGGAGTGGATGGTCTCCTGTGCATGTTGATTTTCAAGACTTGCGCAGCCATTCCGAGATCGGATCCTGGAAAATCTTGGCCCGGAACCCCTGTATTCATCGGAAACCGCCCTTAATTTAGCGCCACTTGGACCTGTCCCCCTGTGCTCTCCTTTGTCCGAACTTTTGAAAGCATTTATACTATTTTTAAAATTTTTATTTGCTTATGGCTCGCGCTGGCGTATGAAAATCGGTGTCGCTTGTTTGGAGCAAAAACAGCCACCCAAGAAATCACCTATGAAAATCATCT
>JBAWZW010000096.1:0-9909 GCA_037142835.1 Verrucomicrobiota bacterium | reverse complement strand
GCCCGACGCCGCCGCCCGCCCTCCGCCGTAGCCGAGCTCACTGAGCCCGGAAATCCACCGCCACCCCAGCGGCCCGCCCGCCGCGTTCACCGACCCCAGCGACATCTCCAACCGCCACCCGCCATTCCCGAGGGATCCCCCCAATTAGCCAAGGGTTGAACGAGCAACACCCCCCGAATTTTCCTCAAAACGCCCCGCCCCCGCAGGGGTCGCAGCGTCCCAGAATAAAGCACGAGTTTTTCGCCAAGAAACCCACCCGCTCGGTCATCCACTCCCCGTGTGGAGGTTCTTCATCCCGCATCATTCAAGAAACCACCAGATGGCGGGGATGACTTCCACGGTTGCAGGGATGCTGATGCCGGGTGGCAGTGGATCGACCAGAATGAGCAGGGTTCTGATCGTCGGGTGCTCCGCCTTGGCTTCGAGGAGTGCGCAAACTTCCCTCTAAAGCGTGGCGGAGTCGCTGGCGCTAGCACAGACTTGGATGAGCATGGGGTTTCCTCCGGCATCGACGGCGTGGAAGTCCGCCTCGTTTCCTTGGAGTGTGCGAAAGTAGTGAACCACGCACCCCCGGCGGAGCAGCTCGATAAGGACGGCGGGTTCGAGAGCGTGTCCGAGGTTGCCCCGTCCGAGGCGTTCGTAGATCGGGATGAGGCCCGGATCGATGGGATAATCCTTGCGTGGGTTGACCATCCGCCGGCGCTCCGATGCCGTGAGCAGTGAGGTGGTGCGGATGAGGAAAGCGTCTTCGAAGTGAGCGAGGAAAGCCTAGAGGCTATCCTTGGAAACGGCTAAACCTTGGGACTTCAAGGCATCGTAAAATTTCTGGATGCTAGAGGGGGCGGCGGGGTTGCCGAGTAAATGACGCTGGTGCCAGCGGAGGGCGATGGGATTGGAGATGCCATGGCGCTCGATGATGTCGCGCAGGACAGCGACATCAACGTAGCCCTGCAAGAGTGGCCGGCGGTCGCGGACGTCGAGGCTTTGAGCATCGGGAAAGCCGCCCTCCAGAAGATAAGTGCGGAAGGCTTTTTCGAGAGTGGATCGGCGGGCTTTAGGCAGGGCTTTCTCATCTTTTTCTGGCAAAAGATCAGCATGACTCAGAGCTTCTCTGAAACTGAATGGGAATACCGTTAATTCCATGGCTCGTCCGCGCATGCTGGTGCGAACTTCGCGGCTAAGCATGGAGGCGGATGAACCAGAGAGGAAAAGGCGGACTTTTTCGCTATCGAGGATCCGGCGGGCGAAGGTTTCCCAGCCTGAGACAAGCTGGATTTCATCGATCAGCAGGGTGATCTGGGTGTGATCTCGAAACTCAGGGTGGAGTTGGTAGTAGGACTCCAGCAGAAAGGACAAGTCCGAGGCATCCACCCCAGCGAGGCGATCATCCTCAAAATGTTGGGTTCCGGCAAGCAACCCACTTTTGAACCGTCGCCGACAGAAATCATCCTTGTCGTTAACCAGGCGTCTTCATCCATCCAATGACGCAACATTGAACCCAAGCGCAGGGTTTACCTGATTCTTCACCCTCCAGCTTAAGAGATCTGCAAATTAAAGGAGATGGTGATCCTCTTTTTCTCCGAGAGGTTCGGCTTGACGTAGTGATTCAAAAAAGACGGGAAGATCACCAAATCGCCCTGCCGGATGTCCTGCGGAGTAAAGGAAGTGAGAAAGCAGGAGTGCTCGGGAGTGTTCGGGTCGCACTTTTCAATCAAGGGCCCGCGGAACACTTGGATAGCTTGGCTTAACGCGGGGTTGGTATTGATAAAGGTGGTGGCAGGATGCTCCTTTTCATCAAAGACAATATAGTGGACCGCCGAAAAATCATTGGGAAGATGCCCGTGAAATTCCTGAAACTGGTTCTGCGAGTAGCAGTTGTACCACGGTTGCTGAATCTTCATCGTCGCGGGCTGAAACCGGCACTCCGCCCAAAACTGCTGGAGATACTTCTGATAAATCCCCCCGAGAACCCCAGGATCCAACTGCATATTCGGAACATTGTAGTTGGTGTGCACATTGCAGTCCCAACCAAAAGGCCGAAGGGTGGGCTGGCTCTCCACATTGGCCTGAATCTGCGCCAAGTATCGATCAAGGATACTCCCAGTTTCTTCAATATGCGTTTTCCAATAAAATGGAGCGAAAAGGTAGTTCAAGGTGCCCATAAAGTCTTCTCAGGGAGTAGCAGAACCTCGTACGCGGTCAATCCACCGATGCGCTCCACCGAACTACCCGCATCCCCCCGAGATAAAGCACATCCAATGAAGACTGCATCAGAAATCTCAACGCGTCCTCGGGACTTTCCACAATCGGTTCCCCAGGCCCGTTGAAAGAGGTGTTCAAGACCATCGGCACTCCCGTTTTAGAAAAGAAACTCTCGATCACCCGGTAAAATTCCCCACTAGCCCGCTCCACTGTCTGAACGCGAGCGGTTCCATCCGCATGGGTGATCGCAGGCAAATCGTGAGACCGCACCAACCCCGTAAACAACATATAGGGCGAAGACGCGGGGATGCCCAAAAACCACTCGGCAGCTTCCGACACCAACACCGCAGGAGCAAAGGGACGCCACGCTTCCCGACCCTTGATGGCGTTGACCCGACCCCAGTTTGCTCCCACCCGCGGATCAGCCAAAATCGAGCGATGCCCCAGCGCCCGGGGCCCGATTTCACTCCGCCCCTCAAACCATCCCACCACCCGATCCGCGACCAAATCATCGGCGGCAGCCTCCGCCGCATCCGAGCAGGTGGTCCACCGAACAGCCTCACCAGCAGCGTTTAACGCGGAAAAAATCGCGTCGTCAGCAATCTCCATCCCCAAATAGGGACTAGGGTGAGACGGCCGCTCCCCCGCTGGCCAAGGTTGATCGAGCACATTATGATAAAGCCACCCCGCCGCCCCCATCGCCAATCCACTGTCGTCGCAACCGGGTTCGATGAATAATCGCGAGAATCGACTTTCTCGCATCACCCGACTATTCGACGGACAATTCAGAGCGCACCCCCCCGAAAAACAAAGATTTGAAGTATTTAATCCACTGTGGCGAAGCACTTTGGCAAATATTTCCACGGCCAGCAAGTAGGTCTCCTCAAAAACTTTTTGAGTGCTCGCCGCGATGTCCGCATTGATCGGCGCCTCAACCCGCGCGGGATCACCCAACGGCTCCACATCGTAACCCATTTCCCGAGCCCACCCCAAACAATGCTCCATCCAAACATCCACATCCACCCGCCCCGCGATCCAGTCATACTGATTGCCCACAAACCGCCGATCGAAAAACCGCGGTTGCCCATAGCCAGCCAGCCCCATGAGCTTTCCAGACGCTCCCCCATCGCCAAGCCCCAACCGCTTGCCCACCTCCTCATAGAAACCGCCAAGCGCCAAATGATGCGGGGTGATCGGACGAATCCGGTGACCTTCACCCCAAAAAAACATCCCACTCAAGTAACCCAAACCATTGGCAAATCCATCGTGAGTCAAGATCGCCGCCCGATCAAAACCCGACGCATAGAAACTCGAAGCCGCATGCGCCGCATGATGCGCCACAAAATAACCAGGCAACCTCTGCCCACCCAATCGCACCGTCACGGGATAGTGAAAGCCCTGCCGAGAACTGTCGTTCTTGAGGATCGCTGAGTAGTCGGTCGCCCCGATCTGGCTAAAAGTCGCCCCCGGCCACGAGGGCGAATCCACAAAAAGATCCATCGTTCCAAAGGCCGTAAAATCCTCCCTCGACCGCGTCCGATACTCAGGAAAAGCCTGCCCGTAAAGACGCCGGAGAGAGGTGTCCGCGAACTTCGGATCATACAGAATATCCAGCAGGCTGTGCGTCAGCAAACTAGCGGGATCAAGGTTTTGCGCCCTCACCAAATCCGCCAACTCACACGGCGCAAGATGCTGGGGATGAGCCTCGAAGCTGATCGAAAAAGCCGCTGAATCATCAATGATCAGCTCAATGTTTTGGGTGGAGGTGATCGCACAATAATCAATCTCCTCCCAACGCAATCCCGCCGCTTTCATCACCTGCTCGATGGTTTTAAACTCCAAAGAAATGGCGTGCTTAATCCGCGCATGCCGCTCCCGCATCCCATAGGCAAGCACCACGCCGTCCCGCATCACACAGACCGCCGCATCATGACCAAAGTGGAGTCCCAGAATATTCATCGGGTAATCTCCGCTTCACACCACCGACGCCACATCACCCGATAGGCCGCCTCCAGATTCCCCGCGAAACGCCGAGCATCCATCAGCGGCGACGCCTCCATTCGCTGGCGCAAAGTGGATCGCCATCCCGCCAATCGCGAAAGGTCTCCCGCCAAACCCGCGGCAACCCGGACGAATTCTTCGGGCGTAGATGTGGCGAGTTCCGCAAGCCCGAGGGTGGAGAGAAGGCTCAGTCCCGCCCGACTCGCCGCCGTCCGACCAGTCAGGCTAACCACCGGCACTCCCATCCAAAGCGCGTCCAATGTGGTGGTGATGCCATTATAAGGAAGAGGGTCAAGGGCGATGTCCACCCGATCATAATTCCGCAGGTAATCCGCGCGGGAGGCGGGCCCCACAAACTCCACTCGCCGACCAGCGATCCCCTTGGATTCCAGCATTTTACGGAGGTCATCCCGATGCCGCCCCTCCGCGGCCAGTAGAAGCAGCCGAGATTCTGGCACGGCCGCAAGTAACTGAGCCCAAACACTCAAGAGCGGCTCGTTTAACTTACTAAAATGATTCAAACTCCCAAAGCGAATGAAGTTTCTCCGCTCCGGCCCGTCCAGAGGGACCGGAGGAAGCTCGATCAGCGGGTCGTAGCAACACCACGAATCGGGCAGTCGCACACTTTCCTCCGAGCACCCACGGTCTCCCCATTCTCGCGGATCCATCCACCCATCAGTGATCCGATAATCAATGGCCTCAAGCCCCGTCGAACCAGGATACGCCAGCCAACTCACCTGGACAGGAGCCGGCTTGCGAGCAAAGACCAAGAGACGATTCCGAGCCATATGCATCGTCAAATCCACCAGAATATCCATGCCATCACCCCGGATTTTCTCAGCCAATTCCCCATCATCCAACCCTTGCACATCGTGCCACTCACTCACGCTCGCCCGGTGCCTTTCCGTGATCCGATCTGGACGATCGACGCTCGCATAAGCGTGAATTTCATAGCGACTCTGATCGTGTTCCCCAAATAACGGAATGACAAAGTGCGACTCCGCTTGTTCCCGAAAATCTGGCGACACATACCCAACGCGCAACCGACGATCTGGGTCGCGATCGTTAGCGTGCGGACGCTGAAACTTTCGCAAAGGTTCAGCGTGCTGCCGATGCCATCGCCGGTGCTCCTCGGCAATGCTCACCGCATCAAATCTAGGGTGAAAGTGCAGAGAATAAATCAGGTTACTATCCACCTCCGTCATCTCCGGTTTGAGGATGAGCGCCTGCCGATCAGCGGCGATCGCTTCGTCCATTTTTCCCATATCCTTAAAAGCATTCCCCAGATTTGCGTAGGCCTCAGGATAGTCGGACCGAAGGGCGATCGCTTGCCGACTCGCCGCCACGGACTCGTCCAGTTGCCCCTTCTCCCATAAAGCAAAACCCAAGTTGCCATAAGCTTCAGGATAGTCCGGACGAAGGGCAATCGCTTGCCGACAAGCCACCACCGCTTCATCTAAATACCGCAAACTACCCAAAACTCCGCCCAAATTGCTCAACGCTTCAGGATAGTTTGAACGACAAGCCAGCGCCCCCCGATATGCCTCCACCGCTTGCGGAAGTTGCCGGCACTCTTTAAGGACATTCCCAAGGTTGTTGTAAGCCTCCGCCCCAGTGGGGTTCAAAGCGATCGACCGCCGATAAGCATCCGTCGCCTCCAGAAGCTTCCCCATCTCATGCAAGGCAATCCCCAAATTATAATAAGCCAACGCTGACGGAGGCGGCAGGGCGATCGCCCGCCGATACGATGCCACCGCCTCGCCTAATTGCTGATTCGCCCTGAAGGCGTTGCCTAGATTATTGTGAAATTCCCCCTGATTGGGGCTCAGTCGAATCGCTTGCCCATAAGCCACGATCGCCTCACCCCACCGCTCTTCATCCATGAAAACCAGCCCCAGATTATACCAAGCACCAAAGTAATTTGCCTCGCAGTCGATCGCCCTCCGATACGCCTCCACCGCCGCCTCAAAATCACCACCGTCACGCAATCCATTCCCCAGACTGTTCCAGAGATCAGGCGATCGGGGCCTCAAGGCGATGGCTTGACGATACGCCTGAACAGCTTGATCTGGTCGACCCGCCGCTTGGTGGACTTCACCAAGATTCGCGTAAAATTCGGGAACCTGCGGTGCCAAAGCAATCGCCCGATTGATCAACTCAATCGCCAATGCCGCGTCCCCAGACTGATGCGCGAGCACCCCACGCAACCGAAGCACATTGGCGTTCCCAGGTTCGCGATTAAGGATTTCCTCGTAAAAAGCCGCGGCCTCCGCCAGTCGCCCCGCCTGGTGATGCCCAATTGCCTGCTCAAAACGATCCTCCATCATCATCAGCGTCAGGCTTCTCGGAAGTCCCCCATCCCCGCCTCACTTCTTCCCCGCATCTCCACCGAATGGGCACTTTGCCTCACCCACCTCCTCAATCTCATAACTCTTCGGCTGTCGCACAAATTTCTTATACTTATTGATCAGATTCAGAAAAAAGGAGTGATACTTCGCATTGTAACTCCCGTCCTTATCCCAGGTGACCGTCGCCTTCGTCTTCTCTCGCTTAAACGGCAAAACCTGAATCATCGGCGTCCCCTTCGGAATCAACCCCGTAAAATTCCGCCGCAAAAGAAAGGGAAACTCCACAGGGACATCGTGCCGATCCGTATCCACCAGCCCAGGCAAACTCCGGAAGGGAAGGTCATCGTGCCACGCAGGATGCTGAAACACACAGGACCAACCGGGAGGCGTCTTCACAATCCAGATGTTATTCCACTTATAGGGGGCGGGATCATAAATCTCCGAAACCGGATACGCCCCAATTTGATCCAAACTGTGCCCCGTAATCATCGATGGCAAACTATCCGCCCAAAGCACTTTCTTCTCCCCCGTCCGCGCATCGTGGTCGATATAGACATCGCACGGCAACAAGATGTGATACCCCGCGTTCACCAAGTCCTGCACTGGCATACACTGCCGAAGGGTGGGGTTCAAACCAGAGCCCCCGTTCGCCTTGTTCACAATACTCATTTTCCCTCCAATATAGGGAACCATCTGGCTATACCATTCGGGCTTATGCTCAGACGCCAGAACGGGCTTGGGCCAGATGTCGTAGGACAACTTTTCTCGAGCGATAAACTTGACCTCCAGCGACTTCAACTTGCTAAACATGAATAACTTGGGGTTGATACACCATCGCCAAGCGGTGCGCGTTTTTCAGAGCAAAAAAGTCGCCCCTCAGGCACGCGAAAATTGGATTTTTCTCGGTAAGTTGTCAAGCCACCCCACCGACTTCACCCCTCAACCCAGTCGATGCTCCACTTCCCAAAATCACCCTTTCGCCGCCGCCAACGGACGAATAAACGCCGCCAGCTTCTCCACCAAATCAGGGTCTTTCCCAAATTCCCCAATCTGTCGGACAATCGCGCTCCCCACGACCACCCCATCCGCATCCTTCGCCACCTCCCGCACCTGCTCAGGCGTGGAAATCCCAAAACCCACCGCAATCGGCAAATCCGTGGTCGCCCGAATCGCCGCCAACCGCTCCGGCAAGGCGGTCGCTACACTCGATCGTGCCCCCGTCACCCCTTCCTGCGATACATAATAGATAAACCCACTCGCCCCTGCCGTCAGCTGGGCGATCCGCGCAGGCGGAGTGGTCGGGGCGATCAGACGAATCCGCTTCAAATCCGTTTGCTGCGCCAATTCACTATTCTGAGCATCCTCATCAGGCGGCAAATCGAGAATCAACAACCCATCCACCCCCGCCGCCGCCGCCGCGTGTTGAAACTCCGAAAATCCAAACCGATAAATCGGGTTCATATAAGTGTAGAGCACGATCGGCAACTCCGAACGCGTCCGAATCTCCCGCACACAATCCAGTACCCCCTGAACGGTCGTCCCCGATTCCAAGGCCCGGCAAGCCGCCTGCTGATTCACCACCCCATCGGCCAGCGGATCCGAAAACGGGACGCCCAATTCCAAAATGTCCACCCCCGCCGCTTCAAACGCCCACGCCAAATCCCGGGTGGCATCGAGATGCGGATCCCCAGCCGCAATATAAGCAATCAGCGCAACTTGGCCAGACTCGCGAAGGGTGGCAAACTTTTGGTCGATACGGTTGGACATAAGGTTGGGGAGTTTCTCGAAACCACAGAGAATTTACAGAAGAATCTCCAACACAATCCGCGAAAAAATCCCCCACTTTCTCTATGAGTTTGCATTTCAAAAGCCCCCAGATGACTCTCGCCCCTTCACCCTCTGCGATGCCTTACTTAGCAATTATCGACGGCCTCCCACCGAAATTTTTTCCTCTTCGCGAGGGGCGCTGGATCGCGGGTCGGTCGCCCGAATGCGATTTCATCCTCAGTCAATTGGAAATTTCCCGAAAGCACGCCGCCTTTACTTGGGACGGCAAATGCTGCCGCATCGAAGACGTCGATAGCTCCCGGGGAACTTGGGTCAATGGCCAACGCCTCGCCTCCACTTGGACGCTGGCCGTCGGCGATGAAATTACCCTCGGTTCCGTCAAAATCTCCTTTCGCGCAGGGTCTCCACCCCTCATCGATCCCCAACCACCCGCCGAACTTCCCCCATCCACTCCCGAATCCGCCCCCCCTAAAATCATCGTCCAAGGAAAGCCCGTCGAACGTTTCGACATCATAGGCGAGATGACCATCGGACGCCTCCAAGGGGTGGAGATTTGGCTCAATCATCCAGGGGTTTCCCGCCGCCACGCCTCCTTCAAAATTCAACCAGGCCAAGGGGTAACGGTTACCGATTTAAAAAGTACCGCAGGATCTTTTTTAAATGGGAAACGCTTTGATACCCAATCCCTCATCCTCGGGGATCAACTGCAAATCGGTCCCGTTCTCCTCCAGTTTGATGGCCAGGGATTCCGTCGCGTCGAAACCGCCACCAACGAAAGTCTCCGCACCCAAAACTTGATCGCCCGTAGCGGCTCCACCGTCCTCCTCAATGAGATTAATCTTCTCCTCCCTTCATCCCGCTTCATCGGAATCATCGGACCAAGCGGAGCCGGCAAGTCCACCCTGCTCAACACCTTAAGCGGATTGCGAAAACCCGATCACGGGGTGGTTCTATTCAACGGAGAACCCATGGACTTCGCTCACAACCCAGGGTCTTTCGGCTATGTCCCCCAAGAAGATATCGTCCACCCTGAACTCACCGCCCACCAAGCCTTGACCTTCAGCGCTTGGCTCCGCTTACCCAAAGGATCACCCCGTCTCGAAGTCCAAAAATTAGTCAAAAAAACCCTCGATCAACTCGGCCTCGCCCCCCATCAATCCAAACGCCTCGGACAACTTTCCGGCGGCCAACGCAAACGCGTCAGCGTCGCCGTAGAACTCCTCGCCCATCCACGGATTCTCTTCCTCGATGAACCAAGCTCTGGCCTCGATCCCGCTACCGAATTTCAACTGATCGAACTCCTCCGCAACCTCGCCGATACCGGTTGCACAGTGATTTGCACCACTCACGTGATGGAAAACGCCTACCTCATGGACCAACTCGTCGTCCTCGTCGGAGGCTCCCTCGCCTTCCAAGGCTCCGCTCAAGCCACCCGCAATTACTTCCAAGTCCCCAAACTCTCCGCCCTCTACGCCCGCCTCACCGAATACCCCCCGCAACACTGGAAAGACGCCTTCCAATCCCAAAATTTAGCCGGTGCCATCCCCCTCGCCCCTCCTTCTCTTTCGCC
>JBAWZW010000095.1:0-9930 GCA_037142835.1 Verrucomicrobiota bacterium | reverse complement strand
TCCCACACGCTAATCCCACACCCTCCCCACACAAAAATTACCGCCCCCCATCGCGCACCGCCACCAAGCGCTCCACATACTTCGCCAACAAATCAAACTCCACATTCACCATGTCCCCCGCCTGCTTCGCCCCCAAATTCGTCACCGCATAGGTATGCGGAATAATCCACAGCACGCAACTCTTCTCCCGAACCTCCCCAATCGTCAGACTGATCCCGTCGATCGCTATCGATCCCTTATTAACCACATATCCCGCAAACTCCTCCGGCACACTGATTTCCAACCGATAGTCTCCCTCGACTTTTTCAAAGCTCTCCACCACCGACGAGGTGTCAATATGCCCCTGGACAAAGTGCCCGCCCATTCGCCCGCCCACCGCCAGCGCCCGCTCCAAATTCACGGGCGCCCCACGAGATAATCCACCCAAGTTCGTGCGCCGAAGCGTCTCCCCTAACAGATCAAAACTCAATGTCTCCCCAGCACATGCCGCCACCGTCAAACAACATCCATTGACCGCAATACTCTCCCCAACAGTCACTCCCACCGATACCAACGACCCCCGAATAATCAATCGCGACCCACCCTCACCCCCAATCATCTCCAGCAATTCACCTCTCTCTTCAACTAGTCCAGTAAACATAATCTCAGCTTCTTTCCCAGCGATTCTTCCCAATTCCCATTCCCTGCCCTACTTCTTCTTTTTCTTCGGAACCACCTTCGGCACCGGCGCATCCTCACCCGTCTTCCCCGCTCCCAACGCCTCCGCCGCCACTGGCACCCCACCAACCGGCCCCACCGTAAATGACCATTTCACTTCCTTTTTAATCCCTCCAACCTTCGCCGAAATAAACACCGAATAACTCCCCTCCTTCAGTTCTTTAGTCACCACATACTCCGCCGTTTTCGTCCCCGAATCATACTTCACCCCCACCGGTCCCAGTCCACTCACCCGCATTTCCACACTCCCAGCATCCACCTCCCCAAGCGTTGCCAAATTCGCCTTAATCACCGGTAACCCATTCGTAATCACCTCGTTATCTAACGGTTGCGTGATCATCGACGAAGCCGCCGGCGCCACGACATAAGCCCCACCAGATTCCCCTCCGCCTACCCCGCCACCCGACATCTTCAGCGCATCCTCAAAAATCTTCGGATGGAGGGACTCGATCGCATAACGCCCCAGTTGGTCGGGCGCACTCCGATGCGCCAAGCGTTGCCCATAGACCGTAAACGCCGCCTCATATCCCGACTCCAAGGCGATCCGCCGAACCTCCGCATTGTGATTCCCATACGGATAGGCAAATGCCTTCACCGATATCCCCAAATTTCGCTCCAGTTTTAACTTCGATCCCACCATCTCATGCCGAAGCCATGCCTCGTAGTTCGGCTGCAAAGCTTGCCACTTCCCCGCCTTGTCCTTCAAATTCGAGTGCGAAACCGAGTGACTCTGAATGTCCACCCCTCCATCTCTCATCATCCCCAATTCCTCCCAAGTCATCGACTGCCCACCAGCATTCGGCTCCCCCTTAATGTAATTCGTGTAAATAAACATCGTAAACGGATACCCGTACTTCTTCAAAATCGGCCACGCCACTTCGTACCCCGACCGATACCCGTCATCGATCGTAATCACACAACACTTCGCGGGAATCGGCTTCTCATCCCGCCTCCACGCCAGAAAATCTCCCATCGAGATCACCGTAAATCCATGCTCCTTTAACGCCTGCATCTGCTTGTCAAACTCCACGGGATTGATCGCCAACGAATCCTTCGGCCGATCCTCAAAACGATGGTAGCAAAGCACCATCACCGCCGCGTGCATATTGATATCCGGTGGAACCACCACCGCTGGTTTCGGCACATCCACCACCACCACCGGCGCCGGCGCAGGAGTCGCGACCACCGCCTCCTTCTTCTTCAAAAATGGGATCTTCTCTCGAATCTTTCCACACCCCGAAAAGGTCAGCGTCGTCAGAAGAAGGAGCAAGGCGATTGGGCGTTTCATAAATGCGTGACCGTTTAAAAATCCCAACGATACATTCTATTCCGTTCCTGAAAAGGGCGAACCTCCGCCGAACGCAAATTCCCCCAATATCCCCTATTCCAACCCCAATTTCCGAAAGGTCGCGTCAACATGGGCAAAGTGAATCTCCAAATCACACAACCCCTCAATCTCCTCACGCGTCAAGACCGCCGCCACCTCCGCTTCCGCCGCAAGGTTCTCTTGCAGACTCACTTCCCCCTGCCAGGTCTTCATCGCCGCCCGCTGCACCGCCTCATATGCCACTTTCCGCTCCAAACCTCGCTCAGTCAGCTTCAGCAAAATCGTTTGCGAATAATATAGCCCCTTCGTAATCCGTAAATTCCGCTCCATGTTCTCAGGATAAACCAAAAGCCGATCCACCAGTCGCCGCAACGAAACCAACATGTAATCCACCAAAATCGTCGAGTCCGGCATGATGATCCGCTCCACCGAACTGTGCGAAATGTCTCGCTCATGCCACAGTGCCACATTCTCCAACGCCGCCATCGCGTTTCCCCTCACCACCCGCGCCAACCCACTCAACT
The DNA here is from genome assembly GCA_037142835.1 of Verrucomicrobiota bacterium. Taxonomy (GTDB): domain Bacteria; phylum Verrucomicrobiota; class Verrucomicrobiia; order Chthoniobacterales; family Chthoniobacteraceae; genus Chthoniobacter. Next base: position 7,362 of record JBAWZW010000095.1, on the reverse strand, counting down.
TCTCCCCAGTAATCGGGTTCCGCTTGTGCGGCATCGCCGAACTCCCCTTCTGCCCAACCGAAAAATACTCCTCCACTTCCAACACCTCCGTCCTCTGCAAATGCCGAAACTCCGTCGCCCACCGATCAATCGACGACGCAATCAACGCCAAAACCGTCTGAAATTCCGCATGCCGATCCCGTTGCAATACTTGCGTGCTCAACGCCGATGCCGCCAACCCCAAACGCCCACACACCGCCTCCTCCACCCGCGGATCCAAATGCGCATGCGTCCCCACCGCCCCACTCAATTTACCCACCCGAATCCGTGGCTGTACTTCCTCCAATCGACTCAACGCCCGACCAAATTCGTCATACATCAACGCCAACTTCAACCCAAATGTCACCGGTTCCGCATGAATCCCATGACTCCGCCCAATCATCGGCGTCTTCTTAAATTCTCGCGCTCTCCGCCCCAATACCTCCCGCAATTCTCGCAAATCTCCCATCAATAGATCCGACGCCTCCCCCATCTGCACCGCCAACGTCGTGTCCAAAACATCACTCGATGTCATCCCCTGATGCATCCACCGACACGCCGGCCCCACATAACTCGCCACATTCTCCAGAAAAGCGATCACATCATGGTTCGTTCGCTCCTCAATGACCGCGATCCCCTCCAAATCAAACTTGCCCAACGCCCGAATCGTCTCCGCATCCTCCTTCGGCACCACCCCGATCTCCGCCTGGGCCTCACACGCCAAGGTCTCAATCTCCAGCCAAATTTCGTATTTGCGTTGATCCGCCCAGATGGCGGCCATTTCAGGTCGGGTATATCGTTCGATCACCCCTTAACATCTAATCGCCTTTCCCTCACTTTGGAAGTCGCGTCTTCAAAAAGTTGCCTCTTTCCTCACCCCAAAAAACCCAAAAACTTACCCCGCCCTAGGCCAAACCTAAGGCGGGGTTTTGAAAACTCCCTAAATCAATCATCAATCGTCCACCGAATCCTCAGGGCCCGCACCTACAGCGGGCCCCAGAGACCCGTCTTCTTAGTAAACTCGAGCGCGAATTTTCCGCCCCTGACTACTCAAACGCACCCGACCGCTCTCCAGCAAGTCCGCCACCGCTGCCACGGTCTCACCGTTGTTATTACTCACACTACTCACCGCCATGATCAAATCTCCCAAGCTGTAGTTGACCCGGGCGATTTTCTTTAAGTTCTTTTTCATAGTCTTTATTCTGTTGTTTTGTTGTTACCACTGTCTTTAGCAGAGACCGTGCCAAACTTTTTTTAAACTCTCGTCTCTACTAAATTTTACGCTTATCTACCATTTATAGACGCCTCTTCTTACAGGAAGTTCAAATAATCTTTAACTTCCATAAATAAATCGTCGTCCGCTCTCCCCCAAAAAATCCCCCAACCCGCCCCGGTTCGCGACGAAACGCCCCACCAAGCGTCACCTTAACTCGCCAGTCCACCGATTGATCCCCGCCCATACTTCCCTCTCTTCTTCCTCTGCCAATTCACCGCCAATCAATCTCATGACGCCAAAAAAATTGCTAAGTCCTTCCACCAGAGCTTTAGTCGCCTCAAAGAATCCCTCCATCACCCTTCCCTATCGACTCCAAAAAACCCATCCCTTCCTCTCCTCCACCCTTCCAATGGGAACAAATCCATGGCCCCCAAATGGTTTTCCTCGACCGGTGTTTTCGCCCTCTTCCTCGCCATCGCCCTCTTATTTAAATAGTCATTTCACCATAACCGCATCTCCCCAGAAATGCCCCTCGCCCTCGGATACCTCACTGTTATCCCCCTCCTCGCCAGCGACTTCCACTGCCACCCCCGCCCACTCATTCTACCACTTCCCCAGCTTCACCCCTTTCACCACTTTCCTCACCCTCTCTCTCATCGCCGCCATTCCCTTCCACACCAAAGTCGTCGCCGGGCCCGCACCGCCACCATCTCCCTCCTCGAAATCTCTCCCCTCAAACTTTTCCTTCACGATCTCTCCAAACTCCGTCCACTCTCCCGCATCGGGCCTTTCCTCGGCGACGCCCTCATCTCTATCCTCGCCTCTTTTCTCTAACCAACCCTCATCCAACCCGCCTCCCAATGCCTCCACCCAAAAAATCCTCACTCCCCCTCACCGGTCCACCCCTCGTCAAAGAAGTCTCCCGCCTCATCCGCCTCGCCAGATCCGCTTGGAACGCCCACCGCAATCTCGCCTGCCGCACCGAACGCCTCCGCGCCCTCGCCCTCTACCAAACCCTCTCCGAACCCCAAAAAAATCAAATCCCCCAAGTCCTCCGCGTCTGGCTCCGCTACCGCAGCGAAAAATATTTCGGCCCACATCGCACCCCTCCTCCACCACGACACACCCCAAAGGTTGCCGAACCCCAACTCTCCCCCTATAAACCCAACCATGACCTTTCCGGCTGAAGACTTCCTTGACCTCAATCACACCGAGCATCGCATGCTCTTCGAAAATACCACCAACGCTTGGGAAGCCCTCGCCCAAATCCCCAGCTACCTCCAGTTCCGCCTCAAACCTGCCATCTACGGCCGCCTCATCGGCAAACCCTTCATCAGTGGCGCCGTCTTCATCGGCCAAGGTACAGTCATCGAACAAGGCGCCATGATCAAAGGCCCCGCTTGGATCGGCGAAAATTGCGAAATCCGTAACGGTTGTTACATCCGCGAAAATGTCATCATCGGTTCCGGTTGCGTCCTCGGCAATTCCTCCGAATTCAAAAACTCCATCGTCTTCGATCTCGCCCAAATCCCCCACTTCAACTACGTCGGCGACTCCATCCTCGGCTACCGCTCCCACCTCGGCGCAGGCGCCGTTCTCTCCAACGTCAAACTCGATCGCAGCGAAATCACCATCGATTCCCCCACCGGCCCCATCCCCACAGGTCTCAAAAAATTCGGCGCCATCATCGGCGACTACGCGGAAATCGGCTGCAACTCCGTCCTCAACCCAGGCTCCATCATCGGTCGCCGCTCCGTCCTCTACCCGGGCACCACTTGGCGCGGCGTTCTCCCCAACGGTCAAATCGTCAAAACCATTCAAATCCAAGAGGTCATCGCCAATCGCGACTAACCCCCTCCACCCCCACGCCTACCCAGGCAACGGATAGCGCGAGGTCAATGCCACCACCTCCCGACGCACCGCCACCCACTCCGCTGGATCATCAATCTTCACCAGCACTCGGTGCATCAAATCCGCAATCTCCATCATCTCCTCCTCCTTCATCCCCCGCGTCGTCACCGCAGGCGTCCCCACCCGAATCCCCCCGCCCCGACTGATCGGTTCCGTATCAAACGGAATCCCATTCTTGTTCACCGTAATCCCCGCATGATCCAAAGCCTCACTCGCCACTTTCCCATTCAACCCCTGTGGCCGCAAGTCCACTAACATCAAGTGGTTGTCCGTCCCTCCACTCACAATCCGATACCCATACTTCATCAACCCCGCCGCCAACGCCTTCGCATTGCTAATCACCTGACTCGCATACACCTTAAACGATGGCTGCAATGCCTCGAGAAAACAGACCGCTTTGCCCGCAATCACATGCTCCAATGGCCCACCCTGAATCCCCGGAAAGACCTGCCCATCAATCCCTTTCGCATACTTCTCCCGACAAATAATCAGTCCCCCCCTCGGCCCACGTAAACTCTTATGCGTGGTCGTCGTCACAAAGTCCGCCAACGGCACGGGATTCATATGCACCCCCGCCGCCACCAACCCCGCAATGTGCGCCATATCCACAAAAAGATACGCCCCCACACTATCCGCAATCTCCCGCATCCGCCCAAAATCAATCTCCCGCGCATAAGCACTCGCCCCCGCCGTAATCATTTTCGGCCTCACCTCCAACGCCAACTTCGCCAACCCATCGTAATCAATCCGCTCGTCCTTCTCACTCACCCCATAGTGCGTCACCCCATAAAATCGCCCCGAAAAATTCGCCTTATGCCCATGCGTCAAATGCCCGCCATGCGCCAAATCCATCGTCAAAATCTTGTCCCCAGGCTGCAACACCGAAAAGTAAACCGCCGTATTCGCCTGCGACCCAGAGTGCGGCTGCACATTCACATGCTCCCCCCCAAATAACGCCTTCGCTCGGTCAATCGCCAACTGCTCCACCACATCCACGTTCTCACATCCCCCATACCACCGACGCCCAGGATACCCCTCCGCATACTTGTTCGTTAAACACGACCCCTGCGCCTCCATGACCGCTCGACTCGTAAAGTTCTCGCTCGCAATTAATTCGATATTCTCAAACTGCCGCAATTTCTCCGCCTCGATCGCTCGAAAAATCTCCGGATCCCCCTCCGCTAATGACTGATGCGTCGCATTCGATGTCCCCAAATGCTCCAACTTCTCCACCCGACGCTCATGCCTCCCCCCCTCAAATCGCGTGGTCAAAAAGGCCTCCACAATCTTCGGCGCCTCACTCGCCTCCACATGGTTCGCCGCCAAACACAAGACGTTCGAATTGTTATGCTGCCGCGTCACCCCCGCATCCGACGCATTCCCAATCAAGGCCGCCCGAATCTGCGGAAACCGATTCGCCGCCATACTCATCCCCACCCCACTCCGACAAAACAAAATCCCAAAATCCGCTTCCCCACTCAAAACATCCCGACAAACCACCTCCGCCAAGTCAGGATAATCCACGCTCTCCTCCGTAAAAGTCCCCGCATCCGTCACCATATACCCCTTCTTCGTCAAATGCCCATGGACCGCCGCCTTCAACCCCACTCCCCCGTGGTCCGCTCCCAAAGCAATCCGTAAGGGTCGCTGCGGGTGGTTCAATGGTTGCGAAGAATCGGCGCCGATGGTCGTTGGATTACTCATAGAATTAGGAATGTCACTTGTTAAAAACTCTAGCACAAAATTCAGACTCCGCTGAATCGCTTCCCGACACTCCACATACGCCCGCATCCCCATCCCAATCGGATCCGGAACATCCTCCCCACCATCACCACCCTCCTCCACCTCAAACTCCCGTAACAAAAAGGTCTTCTCCGCCGCCCACGGAAAATATCGCGTCACCGCGTCCAAATGCCCACGCGTCATCACGAAAACATCCGTCGCCTCCGCCAAAATCTCCTCAGTCAATAATCGACTCCGCCCCTTCCCAATCGCAATCCCCAACTGCCCCATCGCCGCCACCGCATCCCCACTCGGTCGCTCCCCATCCCCAGCCGCCATCCCCGCCGAACTCACCCCTATCCCCTCCATCCCCTTCACCATCTCACGAAAAAGTCCCTCCGCCATCGGACTCCGGCAAGTGTTTCCAGTACAAACAAATAGAACGCGCTTCACAAATATTTTAAACTCAATGACCCTCCCAGCTTAAAATCCCCAACTCACAAAGTCAACGCACCTCCCCCGTTTCCATCCTTGAGCACTCCCCACACCTTCGCTTATCCTCATCCCCCTTGACTATCTCCACCACCACTCTCCCTCTCCTCTCGGAGTATTATCGCTTCGCTCTCCTCCTCACCGGCTCCACCGCCCTCGCCGAAGAAATCCTCCTCTCCACCCTCGCCTCCCACCCACCCCATTTCCGCCACGATCCCGCGCGCCACGCCTGGTTCATCCTAAACCTCCGCAAACTCGCCCCCACAGCCTCACCCTCACCAACTCTCCCGACTCCACCATCCACTCTCCCCGCTCCACCCGAAATCCTCCCCAATCTCCCCAACCTCCCATCCCTCTTCCATTCCCTCCCCGAACCAGGGCGCTCCGCCCTCGCCCTCTTCTACCTCCACCTCTTCTCCAATTCCGAAATCGCCGAACTCCTCCTCCTCCCCCTCGATTCCCTCCCAGCCCTCATCGGCTCCACTCGACTCCAACTCGCCTCCTCTCTCCACCCATGACCAACGAAGAAGCCGCCTTCCTCCTCCAATCCCATCGCCCCTCCTCCCCACCAGATCGCCCCACCCTCAAAGCCCTCGATCTCGCCCAATCTCACCCCTCCCTCGCCCTTTCCCTCCAAGCCCAACTCGCTTTCGATTCCCAAATCTCCACCGCCATCCTCTCCATCCTCCCCCCAGATTCCCTCGTCGCTCAAATCCATTCCCACACCACCTCCACCACACCTCTCCGCCCACACCTCTTCACCCCAACCATCCTCGCCGCCGCCGCCGGTGGCCTCCTCTTCCTCGCCACCGCCGCTTTCTTCATCCACGATTCCCTCACCGCCTTCCCAGGCCGCAACGCCGTCCTCCAAATCCTCGATTCGATCGCCGATCAATCCACCAGCAACGCCGAGCCACCACCAACTTCCCAAAATCAACTCGCCGATTGGTTCCACCTCCACGGCTACGAAGACTACCAACCCTCACCCCAATTCCTCCTCACCTCCCTCTCCCACCCACGCATCCTCACCCAAAACGGCCACCCCATCGCCCTCACCTCCATCCTTCCCATCCACGCAACCCTCTCCCAATTCCACGCCTCCCATTTCTCCATCCAACTCCCCCAAAAAGACGCCTGGCTTTTCCTCCCCACCACTCACGGGTCCGCCGCCCTCCTCCAATCCGCCGATCTCTGCCTCCTCATCACTTCCCCACAAGACCAAGACTCTCTCCAACACTTCCTCAATTCTCTCTCCAACCCCTCTCCGCAACCATGAAACGATTCCTCTCCCTCATCCTCCTCTCCCTCCTCCCAGCTTGCTCCTCCTTCTCCTCCCGCTGGCACGCCGCCGCTCACCCTTCGCCCTCCTCCCCACCCACCTCCCGCTGGGAAGGACGCTGGACCTCCAAACACCACACCACCGCCGACGGCTCCCCAGCCAGCGGCCGCCTCCAAGCCATCCTCTCCCCAGCACCCCATCACACTCTCCACGCCGAATTCCGCGCCCAATGGTCCGTCTTCTCCTCCACCTATTCTCTCTCCCTCCAACCCCTCCACTCCCCCAACCACTTCGCGGGCTCCCACGAACTCCCCGCCATCTTCGGCGGCACTTACCAATACACCGCTCATATCACCCCCACCTTCTTTAATGCCCTCTACTCCTCCTCCTACGACCACGGATCCTTCTCTCTCCTTCCCTTTCCACCCAAAAAAGATTTTCATCCACCGCAGACTCCTCATTGACGACCGCCACGCCTTACTCTAAATCGCCACAATGCACCCGCTCCTTCGCACCACTTTTCTCCTCCTCCCCCTCACCTCATTCTCCCTCTCCAGTTGCAAAACCAGTACCCCCTACACCAGAATGTATTCTCCCAGAAAGAGTTACTTTATCCCTGATACCGATAAAGATCTCAAGGTCGCCGAGGCCGCTCTCAAAGCCAACGAAAAACCCACCCCCACTAACCCCATCCTCCCTCCAGGCTCCCCACCTCCAGGTGCTC
>JBAWZW010000094.1:0-9957 GCA_037142835.1 Verrucomicrobiota bacterium | reverse complement strand
AATCAAAATTCATCAATCATCAATCCTCAATCTCCCCAAAAATCCCCATCCCGCAGTCCCCCCCCCGCGCCACCAGCCCTCCCTAATTCCGGACTTTGCGATAAAGAAAGGCGTCGGACGTCAGCAAGGAAGTAATCAGCGCCTTCATGCTTCCCTGATGATCCCGATACGCCTTGTAAGCTTCTTGAAGAATCGGCGCGTCATTGAGGGTTTCATTCCGTCCCATCCAATAACGAAAAGCATGGCGCACAAAAACTTGGTTGACCCGTTCACTGGCGGCGAGTTTCTGGATCATTTCCATCGGGTTTTGCACAGGGCCATCTAAAGTGGGGTCGCCACTCAAAATGATTTCTCCCGTGGTATCCAATGGCTTCCCTCTAATGTCTCTATCCCGAAGAATCCCCAATTGATTATATTTCTCAAATGGCAACCCCAGAGGATCCATTTTCTGATGGCACCGCCAACATTCCTTCTCATGAAGACCCCGCATCCGCTGCCGCAGGGTGGCCTCGGGCTCGGTCGGTAGCTTGGCATCGACAGTGATGGGAATATCAGGCACCGCATCGCCCAAAAGACGCTCCCGGATCCAGCGCCCCCGCGCGATCGCATGGTTATCCATGGCATCAGAGTGGGAAACCAGCCAAGCGGGATGCGTCAAAATGCCCATGCGCTTCGTCGGATCAAGGGTGGTCAGGGACTTCAAAGCATTGGTCGCGGGGGGAAATCGCCCCTTGTCGAAGGGCGATTGCCGCACATAAATCGGCTCCGCAGGATTGGGAAACACGTGATGCAACATATTTTCATCGTAAACCAGCCGCTTCGCCCTCTCAATGACCAGCTTATTATCTTTCGTCGGCTCGATGGGCTCTTCCTTCTTGATCTCCACAAACTTTTTGCCGAACTCAAAGAAATATTGAATATCACTCTTAAATAAGATGCCGTCCCGAAAATTCGCCCCTGAAGTAAATGGCTGATAAATCACCCGATCCGTGGTCAAAATCTCTTTCAAGACATTTTTATCTTCACGCAAAATCAATTCGATCAGGCAATCAGTATTGGCAATCATACTCAGCATGGCCGCATAATAAGTATCAAAATGCCCAGAGTCGTGCTCGAGCATCTTCCGATCTTTACAAATGCTCGCCGCCCGGTCGTAGTCAAAATACTCCCTGAAAAACTGGAGCACCCGGGGCTTGCGGATACTCTCCTCATTGAGAATACGGACGACTTCACGCTTCACATCGTCGCGGGTCTTGAGTTTCCCTTCAGCCAGCGCCGCCCTCAAATGATCGTTTTCCGGGCGGATATAGGAGAAAGCCCCATTGATCGCCAGAAGCAGCTCCTCATCTTGGAGCATCACCCTCCCGTACTTGTCGGGCTTGCCACCCTCACAAAGCTCCGGCCGAAAGAGAGCGTCGCGATCCAGAAAGATCGGCACCAGCCCCAAGAAAACCCCATCCTCTTTCCCCAAATCCTTGATCGATTTTTGGAGAATTCCCAAGTAAATCGCCGCCTCCGCCTTGGTCGGCGGACGAAGCGTCAGGGATTGAAACAGAAAATCAATCACCCCACTCAGCCGCTCGTCGCTCACCCCAGGAGTCGCCATCAGATCAGCCAGAGGCGTGATCGGGCGAATCGCTTCCTTCTTATAAAAAATCAAATTGAGATTCCGATACTGCCCGGGAATCGACTTAATATCGTCGGCAAATTGATGCGGCTCACCCACCGGACCGTAGGCCATGAAACGGAGGACTTTTTCCGCAATCCCCGCAATCTGCGTCGCCTCCGCGCTGTTCACGGAATAGAAAAAGGGATAATTGCGCAGCCCATGATCCCTGATCATCGTCAGGCTCGATTGAAACCCGCTCACCCCGATACTGTAAGCATCGTCAAAAGAACCCAGGTATTGATCCAAACCGAAATACACTTTAACCTCGCCCTCGAGGTTTGACGGGATCATATCGCCGTGGGTCCAGAGCCCGGGGCGGGCGGGATCATATTTCCGCTTCAGGGAAACGAGGTCATTCAAACGAACCAACTGCTCTTGAGGTTGAATGCGCCAGAGGCGGGCCGGCGTGGATGCGGGCTCCAGATTTTCAGGCGTGCTCCCAAAAAGCAGGGCGTGATCCAGATGATTGCCCTTCGCCGGGCGAAGATGATCCGTGTAGCCCCCTTTATCTTCCAAAGCCACGCTCAGCCCATGGGTGATCCATTGGGAAATCTCCAGTCGCTCCAACAATTTCGGCTGACTCAATTTCTTTCTCGGAGGCATTTCCTTCAGCGCCACTTGCTCCCAAACCCGTTTCCACAAGCTCGCCGACTCCGCCGAAACCTCCCGGAGATTTTCTAAAGAAATATTCCCTTTTTTAGTCTCCTCGTCATGGCAATCCAAGCAGTAGCTCTCGAGGAAAGGCTGGACCTTTTTACTGAAGTCCGCGTCGCTGGCGCTCGGCACCACCGCGCCGCTCGCCGCAGTCAAAAAAGAGCAGAACCAAGCGAAGAGCGCCGCGCCACCGACCGAATTGCCGGTCGCCATCTTAAGCCAGCAATTCTTCAATCGGACCCACTTTACTGTGGTGAATCGCCGCCAAATTCTTGTCGATGTTGAAGCGATCCACCGGCACCCCCACCCCGTGAAGGAAGGTCGTGTAAAGATCATTAATCGGGCGCTCTTTGATCCGCGTAAATCGACCAGTCTTGAAGCGTCCGCCCGCGTTCCCCAGAAGCACAAAGGGCCAAGTTTCACCCCCCGAATGCTGCTTTTCCGCATTATTACTCGAATAAACGATTAAAGTGTTATCCATCATCGAACCCAACCCTTCAGGAGTGGCCTCAAGCGCTTTCATCAGCCGCACCAACATCTCGCAGTTATACTGACGAATCTTCGTCCAAATCGGATTGCCCGGCTGATCAAGATGCCCAAGCCCATGGCCAGTATCGGGAACTCCTAACCCTTTCCAGGAGCCAAAATACTCCCCGCATCCCGAAGCGATGGTTAAGACATTGGTGAGGTTCGCCTGCAAAGCCGCGATCCCGATATCCAACAGGGCGTCATGCCATTCCGTTTCGAACTTCGGCTTAAGATAGCGATCATCGACTTTGGGAGCGAACTTTTTCAACTGACCAGAAATCTTCGAGAGCTTCTCACTCAATCCGTTCACGTCGTGCAAACCGCTAACATAACTTCCATAGCGCTCGGCTTCACCCCTCGGCAACCCTTTCGCCTTCAGTTTCGCCACCAGCTCGACTTCCTGCATGACATTGGCGCGAGCCTGATACTGCTGCTGAATGTTTCCCTCAGCGATACTCCCAAAGAGCGTCTGGTAGAGCATGTTGGGGTCGCAATGCATGAAAAGCGGCTGATTCGGACCCGCGGCGGAAAGCGTGGCGAGAGTCGGTCGCGCTCGCATGCTCTCCAGCGATTCCATCCCGATGCACAAAGGCGGGAGGATGGTCTCTGGCAACGCTTGACTAAGCGCGAAATCAATCGTCGGCCCCGACGGCGGAACCCCCGTTCCTCCCCGATACGCACCCAGCGCCCCAAAATAGGCACTGTGTCCGGGATTGGTATGACGACCATGCAAACCAGTGATGATGTGCATCTTATCCTTGTAAGGCTCCAGCGCCTGCATGGGCTTTTCAAGGGTCACCCCATCAAGCGCACAGCTTTCATCCAACCCCTTGGGAATACAAGTTAAGGGATCGAATCCGTGGTTTTGCAAAAAGAAGATCACCCTTTTCGGGCTCCCAGCCGCTTGAATCACTGGTCGCTCGGCCCCGTAAACGCTCCCCGGAAAAAGTCCCGCACCCAAGAGCGCCCCCAACCCAATGGCCATTTCCTGAATCATTTCTCGGCGATTAATCATAATTTTAATGGCGTATCGTGAACCAACTCTCTGGTGCTCTGGAACCTTAGGATGAGTTCCCTTTTCAACAGTTTCGGCGCCGCCAACACTGCGAATTATCTAGCGCGTCACCACAATAATCTCCGCAACTTAAGCAGGAACGCCCACCCGTCAAGAATTAGATAAAAACTCCCGCGTTCGCCTCACTGATCGTCGAGCGTCTTTAAAAAAGCCACCAGCGCCCGCTGATCCTCTGCGCTGAGTCCCAGTCCACCTTCGGGATGCTTCGCCAGGTTGGGATCAAGCGTCGGACTTCGCTGAACCCCGCTACTATAATGCTCCACCACTTCTTCAAGGGTCGCAAAGCGCCCGTCATGCATATAAGGCCCTGTGCGCGCCACGTTCCGCAGACTAGGAGTCGCAAACTTTCCCCGATCCGCTCCCACTTTGGTCACCCCATACCGCCCCAGATCGCTGGTCGGCTTCAGCCCGTTATTGTGAAACTGTTGATCGCTCAAAAGCGGCCCCCCATGACAATGAAAACAATCCGCCCCCGCCTTCCCTGTGCGCGGATCATTCTCGGTCATGAATAACTCAAACCCCCGCTTTTCCTCCTCGCTCAGAACCGCTTTTCCACGGAGCGCAGCATCGAATTTCGAATGCGAGGACGTCAGCGTGAGCATGAACTGCTCAAGGGCCAATCCGACCTTCTCCGCCGTGACTTCAGGCGATCCAAATGCCCGCTCAAAGAGGGGCGGATACACCGATGTCGCCGCCAATTTTCCCGCGACCCGCTCCACCGTCTCATCCATCTCCGCGTGATCCGCAATCGGCATCAACGCCTGCTCGCGAAGGGAAGCCGCCCGACCATCCCAGAAAAAACGGGTTTTCCAGGCGAGATTGAAAAGGGGCATCGCATTGCGATTCCCCGTCCGCCCCTCCACCCCCACACTCACTCGACGCCCATCCGTAAACGCCTGCCCCGCAAGATGACAGGAAGCACAGGAAATCGATCCATTGCGCGAAAAGGCCACCTCCTGAAACAGTGCCTGACCAAGCGCCACCCGCTCGACGATCAAGGGGTTATCCCGAGGGAGATTCGGCAGCGGAAAACTCCCACTCACAGTGAACGCATAGGGGGTGAAAGTTTTCGGCAAATAGAGCGGCTTCACCGCCACGGATTGGGGAAGCTTCAGCGCCGTGGAGAGGACTTGGGTGACCCGAAATGCCCGAGGAAGATTCGCCACCAGCGCTTCAGCGAGGGGGTCGCCTTTCCTCGAATGGGTGGAGGAACCGTCTCGCTCAAACGAAATCGTTCGCGGGGCACTGAGCAAAATGCCCAAATCAAAATCGAGTCCGATCGTCCCATCAACCCGGAGATCAAGCGGCGCCTCGAGATGGATCCGCACGCGGTTGGCATCGCCCGCCAAGTGATAGGAGTATCCTTTCGGCTCCCCGTCTTTCGCACGAAAATGCCCCTCCACCGCCAAGAAAATGTAGCCACCCTGCCAGCTCCAGTGCAATCCGTTGAGGTTCGGATTCAGCGGGTGATCCCCGGGAAACTGGGCGGTGTCTCCGTGGTTCACCAGCGCCTCAGGACCAAAGTGGAAACGGATCGCCCGGTATGGACCCGCAGGAATCTCCTTCAAGCGGAAGGAATTCCGCCGGCTCCCCAGATCCATCCAAGCGGTTTGCTCCCCCAACTCCACCCACTCCCCATCGTCCCGCTGAATGGCAAATCCGCTGAGCAAATAACTCAGCCGCGTGATCGAGAGGGTTTCCTTCACCCCATTTTGATAGCGGAGCGAGTCGAGGAGCAGCGGCCCCTCATAAAAAGAATGTCGAATCCCCACCTCCAGATTCACCGCCCGCGCCGATCCCCCGCCGATCATCGCGACCATGAAAATCCCCGCGCCAAGCCGAAGGATGCGGAGAAAGTCAGTGCGCAAATTTCGAGGAGTAAAAAGCTCAGTTGCGTTTGACCCGATAAAATCGCTTAGCATTCGCGGGTTGGATCGCCGCCCCCGTTTCAATCACCGACGTTTTCGTAGTCACACTGGCAGGCGCGGGCAAGACAGTATTCGAAGCCGCTGGCACCGAGGCACTTAAAGTGGTCCACGTCGCCAAATCATTGGACGCTTCCACTTGATACGAGCCCCCCTCCACACTGCTCCAAGTAATCGTCACATCTCCCGTGCTCGGGTTCACCGCCGGGCTACTCATCACTTCTTGGAGGTTCGTTCCGCCCGCGTTGAATAATTCCGTCACCCCCGTCGATGGCACGGTCACCCCTTGCGCCGTCCCCGTCTTCGTCCCGTAATATTGCTTGCCCAGCATGTATGGAAAGGCGGGAGCTCCCGAGGCATCGATGCTGACAAAGTAAGCATAAGTTCCCTGGGGAAATTCCGGGGTCACACAAGTCCTCCCATTATATTGATCCAAATCAAATGCCCCAGCCGCCCCCTGAATCTGCCCGCGGTCCCCCAGAAAATCGTAGTCGCCAATATACCGGCCCAGCGCATAGGTCGTCACCCCTCCCGGACCACTGGTCTGATAGGTGGTCGCAGGCCCATAAAGCGCTGCCGTCAGCACATAATCGCCATTCACCTGAGTCTTCGTGGAGTAGTTCGCCAATGTCGCCAACCCCTCAGCAATCGCCGCCCACTGCGGCAAGGTGGTTCGCCCCGTGCTGACCAGATTCGTGGTCCCATTCGCCCCATTTCGCAAAACGAACCCACTCCGCATCCGCGTCACTCCACTACTCGAATCCAGCGGACTGCTATACCCATACGGCCCGTAAATGGGCAGCCCATCAAACGCCCAACCGAGGATCGGCGAATGATGTAAATTCGACACCTCCTCCGTGTAGCTATACGTGTGGTTGGTCGCGTCGTACGTCGCCTGCATGTTATCGCCGAGCTGATAGCGCAAAGCCTTGGGCTCCGCGTGGTAATGATATTGTCCGTTCGAACCGGGTTGATGCGCAAAACCAGGATCAAATGTCACCGCCTCCACCGCCAGTGCATCGCGCCACCACGGATGGGTGGTGCCCGTCTGCCCCATCGTATCCGTCCCCGTAACCACCGGAGTATTCGCCGTTTGCACAAAGCCAAACGCATCGCCCAAATCATAAATCACCACCCCATTGACCATCAATCCGATCGGACCACCCCCATGGACAGTCTTGTTGGTCGGGGGAGTTCCGGGACTCCGCGGAATCTTCACGGTGTAGTTCTGACTGAGAGGCCAAAAGCCAAATAACCCACCCGAGTTGGTCAGAAATGGCCCCATCGTGTAGGACGCCAGCCCAGAACTATTCACATACACCCAACTCGCATCAGAGCGAATCCTCTGCACATCCGCATACACCGCAACACTTTGCGCCGCAGTCCCACTATTGTTATTTGGAACCCCCGCCGTCGGCCAAGTCGTCACGGGGGTGGTGTTGATGGCCGTTCCCGTGCTCGTAGCGGTGGTCTGAATGACCCGAGCCAAAGCCGCAGATTTCTCCGTATACCAAGAAGTCAGCACCGGATCAGCCAGCCCCACCGCAGTGGACCCCAAGAAAACAGCGAGTAAAGAAATCTTCGACATCCCCTAATTTGCACCACATTCGTAAACTTCAAATGTGGACTTCTTAAAAAATTGTTAAGTTTGCGTAAAGTCTCCCATCCTCCTCGCCAAAGGAAATGCCCGTAGCGTCACCAGCACCGCCAACGAAGCCACCGGAGCAACGACTCGCCATGAAAACCAAAACTTTCCTGCCTGCCTCCTTTCCTCTTTCGCCCCACCAGCAAAGGTGCTTAGCGTTTAAAAAATGAGTGCCACCCATTCGGCCAAAAGCATTTTTTCCAGCGATCAGCCGCCCACCAATCGCTTCGATGAACTCCGCCACCCCGATCAATCCATCCGCCAACCCTGGCAGGAACTCGTTCGCCGTCTCGATCTCATCGGTGCCCCCGGTCTCCGAGATCGCCGAGAAAATATCCGCAGTCTCCTCCGCGAACACGGCGTCACTTACAACGTGTTCAGCGATGGCCGCAGCGCCCAACGCCACTGGGAACTCGGCACGCTCCCCCTGATCATCGGAGCCGACGAATGGGCGAAACTGGCCCGCGGCCTCGTTCAGCGGACCCGCTTACTCAACCTCGTCCTCGCCGATATCTACGGACCCCAAAAGCTTCTCCAAGAAGGCGTTCTCCCCCCAGCATTGCTCCAAGCCAATCGCGGTTTTCTTCGCCCCTGCCACGGCGTGCGTCCCCCCCATGGAACGTTTCTTTCCCTCCACGCTATCGATCTCACCCGCGCCCCCGATGGCCAATGGTGGGTGATGACCGACCGCACCCAAGCCCCCAGCGGAATCGGTTACGCCCTCGAGAATCGCAACATTCTCTCCCGCATCCTCCCCGATGATTTTCGGGCCTGTGGCGTCGAACGCCTCGGCGGATTCTTTGCCGCTCGCCAAGAAGGCCTGCGCTCCCTCGCCCCTTGGACCGATTCCCCACACCTCGTCCTCCTCACCCCAGGACCCTTCAGCCAAACGTACTTTGAACACACCTACCTCGCCCGCCACCTCGGCCTTCCCCTCGTCGAAGGCAACGACTTGACCGTTCGCCAGCGCCGCGTCTTCTTGAAAACTTTAGACGGCCTCCAACCCGTCGATGTGATCATTCGCCGAGTCGATGACACCTACTGCGATCCCCTCGAACTCCGCAGCGACTCGTTTCTCGGGGTCGCTGGCTTGCTCGAAGCCGCCCGAGCCGGCCACGTGGCCATCTCCAATGCCCTCGGCTCCGGTGCCGTAGAATCACCCGCCATCCTCGCTTTTTTACCCAAACTCGCCCGCCATCTTTTAAAGGAAGACCTCCTCATTCCCAATGTCGCCACTTGGTGGTGCGGCCAAGAAAAAGCCCGCACTTCCCTCTTCCACGACTTCCCCCAACGCGTGATCAAGCAGAGCTTTTCAAAACACGCCGAACCCATTTTTGCCCGCACCCTCACCCCAGATGCCCAACAACGACTCCTCCAGCGCATCCAAATGCACCCCGAAGAGTTTGTCGGCCAAGAAGAAGTCGCCCTCTCCACCGCTCCCTTCTGGAATGGCCACCAACTCGAACCCCGACCCCTCGTCCTCCGCTGCTTCGTCGGCGCCACCTCCGATGGCTTCATCGCCCTCCCCGGGGGCCTCGCCCGCGTCGCCGCCTCGACCACGTCTTCGATCGTCTCCTCCCAGCACGGTGGCGCTAGCATGGACACCTGGGTGCTCTCCAGCAAACCCCATGCTCCATCCCCAATCATCGAAACGGGCGCCTCCGTCTCCAGCAGCGGACGCGCCCACGCCTCTCTCCCCAGCCGAGTGGTGGAAAACTTTTTCTGGCTCGGTCGCTACGCCGAACGCCTCGAAGATACCACCCGCTTACTCCGCCCCGCACTCAGTCGACTCGCGGGCGAAGGCGGTCCCGACGACGAAAAAGAACTCCGCGCTCTCGCCCAATGGTTCGCTTCGCGGGAACTCCTCCCCGAACGCTTTACCGAAGAATTTACCCCCCATGCACTCGCCCAAGCTCTCCGTGAACTCGTTCTCGCCGAGGAACCTGGAAGCATTCACTCTCTCCTCGCCAAAGTCGGCTCTCTCATGGCCAGCGTCCGCGATCGGCTCAGTGGCGATACTTGGCGCATCCTCAATCGCCTCCAGTCCGAACTCCCCGCAAAACTCCACCGCGCCTCCCCCAGCACCATCCTCACCGCCCTCCACCAGCTGATCTTTCATCTCGCCGCCTTCAGCGGAATGGAAATGGAAAACACCACCCGCGGTCAGGCCTGGCGCTTTCTCACCCTCGGTCGCCGCATCGAACGCGCCCTCAATCTCACCGCCAATCTCCAAGCCATCCTCCACACCGATCCCACAGGCGTCGCCGCCCTCCCCCCTCTCCTCGAATACGCCGACAGCACGATGACCTATCGTCACCTCCACTGGGCTCTCCCAAAACTCGCCCCCACTCTCGCTCTCCTCCTCACCGATCAAACCAATCCCCGATCCCTCGCTTTCCAAACCGACGCCATTCTCCTCCACTGCGCCGCCCTCCCCGCGATCCATCACCAACCCCTCGAC
>JBAWZW010000093.1:0-10055 GCA_037142835.1 Verrucomicrobiota bacterium | reverse complement strand
GATCATCAATCGCCTCTCCCACATCCGCCCCGTCGCCCTCACTTGACTTCTAAAAATCCCGCATGAAACGCCTCGACGTCGGCAACGACGACAATCCCTCGCCTGACCAGTCGACCGCTACCCGCGTGAGGATGGACAGGGCCCAAACCGCCATCGTCCCAGCGCTGATCACCTTGACTAAACCTCGCAGCCATCCCAGGGAGATGCCTCCGAACCGGGCGCAGGACCATCGGGTTCAATCCCTCCCCGAAAGGTCGCGAAGAGGGGCATTTTCCCCTTCGCCTTCCCCGAGTTTTTCCCACACACTATTCTCCGTGATGCCCTCTTTCCAAGCGCTTGCCTCCATGATTCTGCCCATGCTCGGCATCTTCGCTCACCTTGCCAGGGTGGATGCGAAGGAGGTGGACGCCCGCCCCAACATCATCTTCATCCTCGCCGATGATGTCGGCCTCGGGGAAACCAGCTTCACCGGCGGAGATCGGTTTAAGACGCCCCAGATCGACGCCCTCGCCAAGGGCGGAACCCATTTTGATCACTGCTACTCGATGCCGATGTGCGGGCCGTCGCGCTTTACCTTTCTCACGGGGCGCTACCCCTTCCGCACAGGGCTCGCGAGCAACAACAGTTTTGGCAAAGCCAACGCGGGAACTTACGCGCCGACCCAGAAGGAAATCACCATCGCCACCGCGCTCAAAGCGGCGGGCTACGTCACGGCGGCGGCGGGAAAGTGGGGGCAGATGCCCCTAGAACCCAGCCAGTGGGGTTTTGATGAGTCGCTCGGTGCCGGCAATGGCCAATATTGGAAGGGCAAATACACCTTAAACGGGAAAAATGAGACCCTGGCCGAGGGTAATTATATGCCCGATGTCGCTCATAAATTCATTGTGGATTTTATCGGCCGTCACCAAAAGCAGCCGTTCTTTATCTATTACCCGATGATTCAGGTTCATATCCCCATCCAGCGCACCCCGGAGAGTCAGCCCGGCGCCACCGACGACCAGCTCTACGCGGACAACGTGGCCTACATGGATAAGCTCGTCGGCAAACTCATCGCGGAACTCGACCGCCTCAAACTCCGCGAGAAGACCCTGATCATCTTCGCGGGCGACAACGGGAGCATCCGCCCGCCGGCTTACACCCCAGTGAAAGGGCGACTGCTCTCCGGCAACAAAGCCTCCATGCGCGAAGGGGGTAGTCGCGTGCCGATGCTCGCCAACTGGCCCGGCACCACCCCAGCGGGTGCGGTCAATCCCGACCTCACGGACTTCGCGGATTTCTTCAAGACCTTCGCGGAACTCGGGGGCGCGAAACTCCCTGAGGGGGTGACGCTCGACGGCCAGAGCATCGCGCCCCAGATCAAGGGGGCGAAAGGCACTCCGCGGGAGTGGGTCTATGTGGAGCTGATGGGCAAGTCTTTTGCCTGTGACGCTCGGTGGAAGCTGACCAACGACGGCAACCTCTTTGACTTGCAAGATGCCCCGTTCAACGAGGTTCTGGTGGCCAAAGGCACCACGGATGCGGGGGCCCTGGCGGCGATCAAGAAACTTCAATCGGTCCTCGATGGCCACAAGGCGGCCCCTTGGAATGGCGAAGCCAAGACCAGCAAGCGAGGGCCCGCCAAGCATCCGCAAGATCCCGACCAATGATCTCCCCGAAAAGCGCTCCGAACCCCGAGCCACCCCCGAGACTCCATTCCACTTCCCGATGAAACATCTCCACGCCCTCATCCTCGCGACCACGCTCCTCCTCACTCCAGTCCCCCTCATTCGTGGGGAAACCCTCCCCGCCGCCATCCAATCTGGCCCGCTAAAGGTCGCCTACGTTCTCGATTCTGGGATGGTTCTCCAGCGGGAAATGCCCACGCCCATCTGGGGCTGGGACAAGCCCGGAACCACCGTCACCGTTTCATTCGGCGGACAAAAGACCACCGCACAAACTGACGCCAACGGCATCTGGACCGCCCGGCTTGCCCCCATGAAGGCCAACGCGACTAGCCAGGACATGACCATCGCCGATGGGACGAACACCGTGACGATCAAAGATATTCTGGTCGGCGACGTCTGGCTACTCTCGGGCCAGTCCAATATGGAAACCAAGACGGGGAGCCTGATGAAATACGGCAAAGACGCCCAGGACCCCATCACCGGTCCGTTGGTTAAGAAGATGGTCGATCACTGCAACGAGCAGATTTTCAAAAACCTCGACGAACCCCGACTGCGCTACCTTCAGGTGCCACGGTGCGCCGCTCTCGAGCCTCAGCGCGACTTTGATCGAGCCAAGGAAACGGGCGTCTGGGGCAAGCCTGCTCCGGTGAAGCGCAAGTGGGTTTCTGCCCGGGCGGACGACAAGGGTGGCTCCGTCGAGGCCTTCTCCGGGCTGGGCTTTTCCTTCGCCTACGAGTTACTGAAGAAGACCGGCGTGCCCATCGGCCTGATCGACACCTCCAAGGGTGGCACGATCATCGAGGCCTGGATGGACGCGGAAACGACTTATCAAAGCTGTGACTTTGGCAAAAAGCGGGTCCTCACGGCGCTCGTGGGTGTCAAGACATGGCAGGACCTGATGGCGACGCGGAACGACGAGGCGGAGTTCACGAAATTCGTCAAAGATGCCGACGCCACGCGGGCGGAATTTCTCGAATTTATCAAGACCAAGCCAGTCGTGGACTTCTTCACGGCGAACAAGGATCAACCCGAAGTGCAGCGGCTAGCGAAGAACCTCGACAAGTTCAAGGCGGAAAATGACGAATACCTGAAGAAGAGCTTCGTGGAGCGGGTGAAAAACCGGGCGAGCGGACCAACCACGCCGAAACTTGGCGGACGCTCGATGCAGGCGCTGAAGCCGCCCAAGGGGCAGCCGATCGTTCGCAAAGAATACGCGCCCCCCAAGGATCCGCGCAAAGGGGACACCAACGAAGCCGCCCAAACCAGCTTCCCCGGTGCCATGTATCTCGGCACCCTCACGCCGGTGATGCCCATGGGGATCAAGGGGGTGATCTGGTATCAGGGCGAGAACAACCACTTCCACGATAAGGGCGACATCGCCACCCAGTATGATCTGCTCCTCAATGGCATGATCAAATCCTGGCGCAAGGCGTGGGGTCAGGGGGACTTCCCGTTCTATATCGTCCAGCTTCCCAACACCCCGGGGGAGTCCACCAAAGGCGCCACTGAAGGCACGGCTTGGGTCTTCCTCGCCGACGCCCAGCGCAAGAGTCTGATCACCCCCCATACCGGCCTCGCGGTGGCGTGCGACATCGGCGGCGATCTCCACTGGCAAAACAAGTATGATCTCGGCTGGCGGCTTTCTTTGCTCGCCCGCGCCGACCTCTTCGGTGAAAAAATCGAATCCTCTG
Organism: Verrucomicrobiota bacterium; assembly: GCA_037142835.1. Taxonomy (GTDB): domain Bacteria; phylum Verrucomicrobiota; class Verrucomicrobiia; order Chthoniobacterales; family Chthoniobacteraceae; genus Chthoniobacter. The sequence goes on along the minus strand of JBAWZW010000093.1, from coordinate 6,700 downwards.
GTCCCCTCTACAAGAGCCAGAAAATCGAAGGCCACAAAATCCTCGTGACCTTTGACCACGTCGGGGGTGGAATCGCCTCGGGCATCAAGACCGATGTCGGTCCCGCCACCCTCGGGGCCCCCTTGTTGCCTCACCACACATTCGGGAGCGGTGACCTCCAGTATTTTCAAATCGCGGGTGCCCCAGCTGGGGGAAGTCAGCAGTGGCACTGGGCCAAGGCGATGATCGTCGGCAAGGACACCGTGGAAGTTTCTTCGCCCGAGGTCAAAGAACCTCAAGCGGTCCGCTATATGTGGGCCAAATTTGCCCAAGTCCCGAATTTCTATAACCAAGAGGGCCTCCCTGCGGCCGTCTTCCGGACCGATGACTGGGAATGGTCCGAGGGCTGGGATCGCCGCACCGCCAGCAAGGAGGTCGAACAACTCCGCGCCACCTGTCGGGAGAAGGGCATTCTCCCCAGCTACGCAAAATAACCAAAGGCTAGACGCGCCACCTTCGCTCGCCCCATCCATCCACATCCCCTATCCGCTTATGACCTTCTTTTCACGACTTCTCCCATTGGGAAGCCTGCTCGCGTCCTTGGCGCTGCTCCCCATTCCACCGACGGCCAACGCCGCGGGCGTCCTCAAGGCCGACCAGTTTAAGCACCATATCGAGAAGTTAAACGCCGAGGACGAGGAGCTTTACAAAAATACCTTTCCCAACGCCAAAGCGTGGGACTTTCTTTCCGCGAATATCCCGCTCTTTCAGTGCCCCGACGAGGATTTGGAACGGACCTACTACTTCCGCTGGTGGACTTATCGGAAACACCTCAGCGAGACGCCCGATGGCTGGGTGGTCACGGAGTTTTTACCGAAGGTATCGTGGTCGTCCAAACACAACACCATTTGCTGCCCCGCGGGGCACCACTTTTACGAGGGACGCTGGCTGGCCGACGCCAAATATCTCGATGACTACGCCTCGTTTTGGTTTCGCAAGGGTGGGGCTCCGCGCTACTATAGTTTTTGGGCGGCCGATGCCATCTATGCCCACTATTTGGTCAAAGGAAACCAGCCTTTAGTGACGGGGTTGCTGGATGATCTGGTCAAAAATTACCAAGGTTGGGAAGAAAGTCGCCTGACCTCAGACGGGCTGTTTTGGCAAATCGATGATCGCGATGGGATGGAGGTTTCCATCGGGAAGAGTGGGAAGCGGGCGACGATTAACAGCTACCAGTTCGGCGACGCGATGGCCATCGCCCGGATCGCCGAGCTGGCAGGACGGAAAGAATTGGCTACCGAGTATCGCGCAAAGGCCGAGCGCCTGCGGCAACTCGTCGAGACCAAGCTCTGGGACCCGGAGGCGAAGTTTTTCAAGACCCTTCAACGGAGTAACTATGAGTTGGTCACGCCGAAGAATTCCCAAGACGGATCGGTGCCCAAGCTCCACTGGATGGATCCCGACCACCGCGGGACTTTGGAGTGGGTGCAATACACCTTTGCCAAACCGAAGACTTTTGACGCGGCGGAGGTCTATTGGGCGGCGGGAGGTCCAGCGCTGGGCGCACCGACTTCCTGGCGGGTGCTCGTGCGCAAGGGGACGGACTGGGTGGCAGTCAAAAATCGCGGGGAATACGGAGTCGCCCTCGATACCTTGAACAAGGTGGCGTTCGAACCCGTGGAGACCGACGCCATTCGCCTCGAGGTCCAGTCGGCGAAGAACCAGTCGGGTGGCATCCTCGAATGGCGGGCACTCAGCAACGGCAAGAACGCGGCGCCAGAGGGGAAGATTAGCAAGTCCTACGAAATCCGCATGGGCCGCAATAACAGCCCCGAGGCGCTCAAGGACGGCGAGGGTGCCAGCAAGGAGGCGGGGCTGGTCGATGTGCGCGAGCTCCACGGATTCACCCCTTGGTATTTTAACCTCCCAGAAACTGGCAAGGGCTACGAGGTCGCTTGGAAACAGCTCATCGATCCCAAGGGATTCCTCGCTCCCATCGGCCTGACCACCGCCGAACAGCGCCACCCCGGTTTCAAGGTTTCCTACGAAGGCCACGGCTGCCAGTGGAACGGGCCCAGTTGGCCGTTCGCCAGCGCCATGACCCTGACTGCGATGGCCAATGTCCTCCACAACTACCCGCAGGACGCCATCAGCGCGGACGACTACCTCAAGACGCTGAAAACCTACGCGCAGTCTCATCGCCGAAAACTCCCCGACGGGCGGGTGGTCTCTTGGATCGACGAAGATCAGGATCCTTTCACCGGCGAATGGATCGCCCGGAAACGCTGCGAAGAACGAAATACCGAACTGATCACGAAAGGCCAGCCCGACAAAGTGTTGCGCGAGCGCGGCAAGGATTATAACCACTCCACCTTCTGCGACTTGATTATCACCGGCCTGATCGGCCTGCGACCGCGGGCCGATAATCTAGTGGAGGTCCATCCCCTCGTGCCCGATGGCAAGTGGGACTGGTTCTGCCTCGATAAAGTTTCTTACCACGGCCGCACGCTGACGATCCTCTGGGACAAGACGGGAGAAAAATACCAACAAGGTAAGGGCCTCCGGGTCTACGCCAATGGCCGCGAGATCGCCCACTCCGATACCCTCCGCCGCTTGACCGCACCACTTTCCCAATAAACCCCAACCACCGAAACTCCATGAAGAACCGAAAAACCTCGATATTGACCCTGATGACCGGGGTCTCCCTCGCGCTTTCCACCGCCGAAGCCAAGCTCGAACTGCCCCGGGTCTTTGGAGATGACATGGTCGTGCAACGCGACAAACCAGTGCGGGTTTGGGGCTGGGGCGACAAGGGCGACGCGGTCACCGTCGAGTTCAGCGGGCAAAGCAAGAACGCCACGGTCGGCGACAATGGGAAGTGGTTGCTGACCCTCGATGCCATGCCGACCAATGCCAAGCCGCAAATTTTAACGGTCAAGGGCAAGACGGAGGCGCTGACTTTTAAAAATGTGCTCATCGGCGATGTGTGGCTGTGTAGCGGACAGAGCAACATGGAGTCGGCGGCCGGGGGAATCGTCAACTCCGACTTGGATATGCCGCTCTCGAATATCCCCGCGATTCGTTGCCTGACTCTGCCCCTCCGCTCCAGCCCGACTCCCCTCGATAACTTTGGCACGGAGGAGCGCAACCCATTTTACGTGGAACTCAAAGGCATGTGGCGGGTCAGTACGCCAGACACCACAAAAGATTTCCCCGCCGTGGGTTATCACTTCGCCCGCATCGTCAATGCGATCACGGGAATCCCCATCGGCATCATCGACAACTCCTGGGGTGGGAGCGTGGTGGAAACGTGGGTGTCCCGCGCTTCGCTGGAGCAGATTCCCGAGGCCGTACCCCTCATCCGGTCCTTCGATACCGAGGCGGCGGGCTACGATTACGACGCAGAACTCGCCCGCAAAATGGGCGGTTGGAAGCAACAAGCGGAAAAGGCGACCGCGGCGGGCAAACCCGCCCCCGAAAAACCCGAAGTGCCAAAAACCTATGTCTATCGGCAGAGCTTTCCCGGAGGTTGCTTCAATGCCTTAGTCTCACCCCTTGCGCAGTTCGCCATCAAGGGTGTGATCTTCTATCAGGGTGAAAATAACTGCGTGGGAGGCCAAGGCCGACCAAATCTCTATCTCAAGACCTTTCCCGCTTTGATCCCCGATTGGCGCAAGGCTTTCGGCGAAGCAGACCTCCCCTTCTGCATTGTCCAATTGTGTTCCTTCGGCGAGCCCGACGACGAAAACGAGCCCGAGATCAACCAACTCCACAAGGCCTCCGGTATCCGCGAGGCCCAACTCAACGCCCACCTCAAATACCAACACACCGGGCTCGTGCCCACTTTCGACCTCGGCCACGTCCAGATGCACTCCCCTTTTAAACGACCAATCGGCGAACGCGCGGCCCGCTGGGCGCTCGACACCGTCTATGGCATCAAGACGATCACCTACGATCTCCCCATGATGCAGTCTTGGAAAAAGGATGGCTCACGCATCCTCCTGACCTTTACGGCCGGTAGCCATCCCAGTTCACCTTACGGCATGCGCGTGCCCCCGAAAGGGTTCGTGATCGCGGGCAAGGATCGCCACTTTTACCCAGCCACACTGGCAAACGAAAAGGGCGACACCTTCGCCGTTTCTAGCCCCTTTGTCCCAGAGCCCGAGGCCGTCCGTTATTCGTGGGGCGTGCATCCAGGAGGGAACTTTGGCAATCGCGCCGCCCCAACCCCACCCTTCCGCACAGACAACTGGCCAGCGTGGACGGACGCACCGATCGGAAGCCGAGGCCCCGAGACGGGCGATCCAGAAGTGCCGACGAAGGAAACTGCCCAAGCCCAAGCCAAGATCCGCAAGGCGGCCGCAGCCAAGAAAGTGCTCGAAGAACTCGAGGCTCCGCCAAAAAAGCCCGCCAAGAAGTGACCGCCATTCCTCTTGGTCAGGCAAGGGTGGCTCGCCCTTGGGTGATCAACCTCACCTGCTTCTCCCTGATCTGCGCGCTGGCCCTCGGTGGCGATGAGACCCTCGTGGAGGGATCGAAGCGGGTAATCTCACCCTACAAGGCGGTTTTCAAAGGACTGTCGATGACCACACCGATCAAGACCAGCGTGGACGGACCACTCCTCGGCAATGGCGACATCGGGGTCTGCATCTCGGAGATCACCGAACGCGGGGATGACCGCAAGGTGCGGCAGATCGCCAATGGGCCACGATTTTGGCTGTGCAAAAATGACTTCTGGAAATTAGCCCACGACTTCAAATCCGGCCCAAGCGGACCGCGGGTCTTCGGCGGGATCGATGTGCGGTTGCCGGGCTTAGAAGGTGGATCAACCACCGAGCAACACTTCTACGACGCCGTGACGGTATCCAAGTGGGCAGGCGATAAAAGCGGTGGCGCCGTGGAGGTCCGCTCTTGGGTCGCCGCCAGTGAGAACATCCTCGTCGTAGAACTGATCGCCACAGGCAAAGAAGCGCTGGTCGAAGTCCATCTCTGGGTTCAGGAAGGGGACCGCTCGGAGACGACCAAGGGCGAAGATGGAGCGACCCGCTGGGTGACGCGGAAGTTTGCCAAGGAGGTGGAGATCCCCACAGAAGTAGCATGCGCGATCAAACTCCTCGGGGCGGAGACCGCCAGCTTCACCCTCCAGCCCGGTCAGCCCGTGACCATTCTGGCGGCCCTCCAAAGTCAGTTCAAAAGCCCGACGCCACTGGAGGACGTCCGAAAAAGGATCGCCGCAATGGATGCCGACGCCTTGGTCGCACTGAGAAAAAAGCACGCCGCCTGGTGGGAGGAATTCTGGGCGAAATCCTTCGTGGAGATCGGCGACCCCATCCTCGAACAACGCTACTATCTTTCGCAATACGTCATGGCCTGCGCCAGTCGCGACCCCAGCTTTCCCCCACCCCTCTTTGGAATCTGGAACACGACCGATACCCCCGGCTGGGAGGGAGACTTTCACCTCAACTACAATCACATGGCCCCCTTCTATGGCCTATATTCCTCGAATCATCTTCAACAGGCCGATCCCTATCACGCCCCGATTCTCGACTTCCAACCACGCGCCCGGTGGTATGCACAAAACGCGCAAAACGTCCGCGGAGCCTACTACCCCGTGGGGATCGGACCGAAAGGGATTGAAGTCACGCGCAATTACCCAGACGACGGATACGCTCGACCACCCCACTTTGAAAAGGAGGGACTCTTTTACCATCAAAGGAGTAACGGCGCCTACTGCCTCGTGAATGTGGCGATGCGCTGGTATGCCACCTATGACAAAAACTACGCGAAGGCACTCTATCCCCTCGTCCTCGACATCGCCGACTTCTGGGAGGACTACCTGAAACTCGAAAATGGTCGGTATGTCATCAACAAGGACTCCATCCACGAACGCTCCAATAACGGCAACGACTTCAACTCCATCGTCTCTTTGGCCCTCGTGCGCAACGCCCTGGAACTCGCCACCGACATGAGCCGCGAGCTGGGGATCGATTCCGGTCGCCACGAGAAATGGCGGCACATCCTCGAACATCTCAGCGGCTGGACCTATCAGGATTTGCCATTGCCCCGACTCCCCACCGAGGATCGCACCATCGAAAAACCCAAAGTAAAAGTTTTCCGATACACAGAAAAAGGGACGGCCTGGTGGCGCAATAACACCCTCGGCATCCAACACATCTATCCCGCCGGAGCGATCGGCCTCGACAGCTCACCCGAGGAACTCGAAGCCTCCCGCAATACCCTCGAAGTGCGGAATGGCTGGTTCGACAGCAACGGCATGAACAGCTTCTACCCCGCCGCCGTGCGCGTAGGCTATGATCCCAAGGTCATCCTCGCGAAACTCCGCGAAATGATCGCCACCAAAGCCGGGCCCAATGGCTTCATCAAGAACAACCCCCACGGCATCGAAAATTGTAGCATCGTCCCCAACACCATCAACGAAATGCTCTGCATGAGTCATCGTGGCGTGCTCCGCCTCTTTCCCGTCTGGCAAAAGGATCAAGACGCCCTCTTTACCAATCTCCGAGCCTGGGGCGCCTTTTTGGTTTCCTCCGAAATCACCAGAGGCGAGGTCCGTTATGTAAACATCACCAGCGAACAAGGCCGGAAATGCGTCTTCCAAAACCCCTGGCCAGGCCGGGGCGTCCGGGTCACGAACGAAGAGGGAAAATCCACGATGTTCTCCGGCGAGCGGTTCACCCTCGATACCAAAGTCGGCGAGAAA
>JBAWZW010000092.1:0-10189 GCA_037142835.1 Verrucomicrobiota bacterium | reverse complement strand
CTAAAGCTTTTACTTCAACTGACCGACTAACTTATTAGCTAATGAACATCCAGCCCATCAATACTCCGATTCAGCTCTCCACGGTCAAACTCAAAGCCCAACAGCCCAATCGAGCCCCGGCCACATCCTCCTCGCCTTCCCCAGAAAGTTCCAAAACCAACGACCAGATGGAGTCTCTCCGTAGCGAACCAGATGTCCGCCCCTCCGAACTCACCCGCGCCCAAGCCATGGTCAACGACCCCAACTATCCCCCCGACGATATCCTCTCCAAAGTCGCCGAAATCTTGATCAACGACCCCCAACAACCTGACTAACCCTATGCAACTTTCTCAACAGGCGAATTCCTATAAAACCACCGCCATCAGTACCGCCACCCCAGGCCAATTGGTGCTCATGCTTTTTGATGGCGCCCTCCGCTTCCTCGCCACCGCATCGCATGGCTTCGAGACAGAAAGCCTCGCCAAACGCAACGAACAGATTAGCAATAACTTAATCAAAGCCCAGCGGATCATTCGCGAGCTCCAGCAAACTCTCGATATGAAAAATGGCGGCGAATTTGCCACCACCATGTTCCCCCTCTACGGCTTCATGATCGATCAACTTCAACAGTCCAACCTCAACAAAGACCCCGCTCCCATCGCCATTGTGGAACGACTCCTCGGCGACATTCGCGACTCTTGGTCCCTGATGCTCGGACAAAACGCCAGCGCCGCCGCGTGAACCCTCAGGACTCACCAAAGTTTTGGCGCCTCCTCCTCGATTACGAGCGCCTCACTCAGGACGAGTCCGTGAACATTCACGCCAGAGACTTCGATACCGTCGCCGCCATCCAAGCCAAAAAACCTCCCATCCTCGAGGCACTCCACAAACTCTCTCGTAGCGAAGGCTTTAACCTCCGCCACCCTCTCCTCGTCAGCCGCATCGATGAACTGGTTGCCCTAGAACAATCGAGCTCCCAAGCCCTCCACTCCATGATCAACGCCGCGCGGGCCGAACGCCAAAGCATCGAGGTCGCTAGCCAGCGTTTACGAAGCCTAAATAGCTCTTACACAACCCATTCCCACGAGCACCAGACTTTCTGCGCCCATGGCTAATCCGCCCCCCAACAAAACCATTCTCCTTCTCGATGACGACGAGGAATTCCTCCGCGCGACCAGCGATCAACTCGCCACCGAAGACTACACGGTTCACGCCTTCATCAATCCCCAGTCCGCCCTCCTCGCCCTCGCCCATACCCCCTTCGCCCTCATCATCAGCGACTTTCATCTCGGGCAAGTCACGGGATTAGAATTCTTAGCCAAAGCAGAAAAAATCCAACCCCATGCCTCCCGAGTCCTAATCACCGGGTTGTTCGAAATGGACACCCTGATCGACGCTATCAATCAGGGAGAAATTTTCCGTTTTCTTGCCAAACCTTGGGCCAAAGCTGAACTCCTCGCCACCGTCAGTAGCGCGATCCAACGCCACTCCACCCTTCAATCCAACGAATTCCTTCGAGCAGAAACCAGCCGCCTTAATGCCGAACTCAGCAGGGCCAACGCACAACTGAACGCTCAAGTCGATACCCTCACCAATCAAAAAACCCATCTCGATCAAACCCACGCCACCCTCCAAGAAAATTTTAACCATTCCATCGAACTCTGTTACCGAATCGTTTCCACTTTTTACCCCACCATCGCGGTTCAAACCAAAGCCGTCGTCGATATCTGCCTGAAAATGATCAAGTTCGGAGGATTCTCCTCCACCGATGAACACATTCTCCTCACCAGCGCTTGGCTTCATGATATCGGCCTCGTCGGGATCCACCGCGAAACACTGAATAAACTCTTCAGCCATCCCCAAGAATGTAACGCCGATGACTGGGCAACCATTCATCAACACCCCATCTACAGTCAGTCGCTCGCGGCTTTTGTCGATCACCTCAGCCCAGTCGGCCAAGTCATTCGCAGCCACCACGAACAATTCGACGGTCATGGTTACCCCGATCGGCTCGCCGGTGAATCCATCCCCTGGCTCGCCCGTTGCCTCGCCGTCGCCGTCGCCTTTGTCGAAAGCGGATTGCCAGAAGCCGAGGCCCTCCAATTAATCGCCGAAAAATCCGGGACCGCTTTCGACCCCGACGCCGTTCGTCTCTTTTACAAATCAGCGGAGGCCCATGATCTGCCCCGCCAAATCCATGAGGTGACGATCGATGAACTCCAACCCGGTATGCTCCTCGCCAAAGGGATCTACAGCCCTTCCGGAATGCTCCTCATCGCCGAAGGTCACAAGGTCACCACCACCACCCTCGCCAGAATTCTTAACTATAATCTCCAAGCCCAAGTCACCCAACGCTTGCTCGTCTACAGTTAGCTACCACGCTTTGGCATCACTCCTGCTACGCGTGCAGGCATGTACCCACTCCTCATCTCCGGCATCACTTCCGTCGCGTCCAATCTCCTCGATCGTTTCACTCGCCCCACGACTTCCCCAACACCTCCCGACGCCGCCAAGTTTCAAGCACTCCTCGATCAAGTCCTAAAAACGGCAAAAAATTCCACCTCCCCAACCCCAGCAAATTCCACCCAGTCCCTGCTCGACCATTGCTCCGCCCTTCGTGACCAACTCCTCAACGCTCCCGAGGTTCGCGCCACCCTCGACTCCGCTGATCCCTCCAAACCACTCTCCCTGTCTCTCTCCCCAGACGGTCGCCTCCTCGCCCAGTCTCCAGGGGGCGAAGTGAAATCCCTTCCCCTCTCCCCAGAAAATACCGCAAAAGCTCAGGAACTCGCCCGACTTCTCTCCCCCGCCCCACCATCCAGCGCCTCTATCCCGCAAAATTTCGCCCTCTCCCCCTCCCCACTTTTAGGCCGTACCGCCAAAAATCTCGGCCACTAATCACCCGAAAACTCACCTTGGCATCATTCCTGCTATGCACTCTACTCGAATGATCGATAGCCTCTTTTCTGGGACAAATTACCAAGCGTCCAAACAACTTCTCGATGCCGCCACCGCCCGCCACGAGGCGCTCGCAGCGAACCTCGCCAATGTCGAAACCCCAGGCTACAAGCGCCAGGATCTCCCCAAAGACTTCTCGGCAGAATTTGCCTCCCGCGTTCGCTCAGGTCGCCTCGCTTCCCCTCAAAATACCAAGGCCGAAGAAGATCTCTCCGCCACCAATATGCGCAAGGACGGCAATAATGTCGAAGTCGACAAGGAACTCCTCGCCATCGGTAAAAACGTCATGGAATTCGACACCCTCACCGAATTCGTCAGTGGCTCGATTCGCCAACTCCGCATGGCCATCACTGGCCGCACCAACTAAACGCTATGAACTTCATCACCGGAATCAACTCCACAGGCAGCGCCCTCAATGCCGAAAAAATTCGCATGGACGTCGTCGCCCAAAATATCGCCAACGCCAACACCACCCGTGATCTCGATGGTTCCGCCTACAAGCGCAAGGTCGTCACTTTTGAATCCCTCATGCCCACTGAACCCGGCGGCTACAGTGGCGTCCGCGTTGCCGATCTCACCAACGATGAAACCCCAGGGGAGGTCCTCCATAACCCCCAACATCCTCACGCCGACGCCAACGGAATGGTCCAAATGCCCAATGTCAATCTAGCCACCGAAATGGTCGATCTTCTCAGCTCCTCAAGAGCCTACGAAGCCAATCTCGCCGTCGCCCGCAACGCCAAACAGATGGCCGCCAAAGCCCTCTCCATCGGCCGATAATCTTATCCTCTTTTATGCGAATCGGTTCTCTACCCATCCCGCAAGCCGGCCAACTCCAGGAACTCTATAACGCCTCTCGCTCAGGCAAAGCGGGAGCGGGAAGCGAATTGGCCTCCACCCTCTCCCCCTCCGATGGGATCGCGGGCGCCAACCTTTCCCAACCTGCCTCCAAAGGCTCTTTCAGCAATATCCTCGAACGCGCCGTCACCGAAATCGATGGCAAAATGCAAAGCGCCGCCGCCGAACAGACCAAGGTGCTGACCGGCGAAACCAACAATCTTCACCAAGCAATGATCGCCATGCAGGAGGCCAGTACGGCCTTTTCTCTGATGGTCGAAGTCCGCAACAAACTCGTCGAAAGCTACCAAGAAATTATGCGGATGCAGGTCTGAGTTCGCCCTTTTCGCATCCTGATTCTTCCTCATGAAATCCTTCCTTCTTCAATTCACCCAACTCTGGCGCCAACTCGGAGTCAACCAACGCATCTCCATCGGCGTCGCCATCGTCGGGGTGATCGCCGGCATGACCGCCCTCGTCGTCTGGGCGCATCGCCCCCAAATGCAACTCCTCTACGGTCGCCTCGGCGAAAAAGATATCGCCGAGGTCGTCACCGCTGTCCAAGCCGCGGGCGTAACCTACGAACTCGGTGCCGGTGGCACCTCCGTTTATGTCCCTGCCGATTCCGTCCACAAACTCCGCATGCAACTCGCCACCAAAGGGGTTCCTGCAGGCGAAGGGATTGGGTTCGAAGTCTTTGACCGAGCAAACTTTGGGATCAGCGACTTCGTCCAACGCACCAACTTCGGTCGCGCCCTCCAAGGCGAACTCGCCCGCACCATCGCCCAAATGCAGGGCGTCCGGGCCGCTCGGGTTCTGATCGTCCAACCCGAAAATCGCCTCCTCTTTTCTGACGTCAAAGCCAAGCCCACCGCCTCCGTCTTCATCGAAGGCACCCTCAATGCCGAATCCGTCAACGCCGTCCGCTTTCTCGTCGCCAATGCCGTCGAAGGCTTACGCGCCGACGACGTCGCGGTGGTCGATCATCACGGAAATGTCCTCACCCAAGGGCTAAAAGATGACCCCCAACTCGGCCTCGCTTCCAGCCAAATGAAACTCCGCAAAAGCGTCGAGGATTACTATTCCAATAAAGTCGAAACCATGCTCTCCAAAGTCCTCGGACCAGGGAGCGCCGTCGTCCGCGTAGCCGCCGAACTCGATACCGAAAGCACGGTCCGCACCGAAGATCGCTTCGATCCCGATGGCCAAGTCCTTCGCACCGAAACAACCACCGACGACAGCACCCTCACCAACGAGGTCGCCAACCCCAAACCCGCCACCGGTGCCAGCGCCAATCTGCCCACCCCTCCAAACGCCGATTCCTCCGCTAAGGGCTCAGGAAAAAATAGCGAGCAAGTCCGAAAAAACAAAACCCAGAACTACGAAATCAATCACACGACTCTCAACTCCAGCCGAACGCCAGGAACGGTGACCCGAGTGACCGCCGCCGTTTTCGTCTCCAGCAAAGCCCAGCCTCGCACTCCCGCCGAAATGGACGCCCTCCGCAAGATGGTCGTCAACGCCCTTGGAATCAAATCAACCGACGAAAAAGAATCCGCAAAAGTGGTTACTATCGAGGAAGTTGCCTTTGCCACCAGTCCCGTCGAAAAAACCACCGCCATCGACTTCGCCCTCCAAAATTCCGACCTCCTCAAAAATGGCCTGGCGATCCTCGCCGCCCTCGCCCTCGTCTTCGTCTTCTTCCGCATGCTCAAACGCACCAAGCCCGATGAAATCCCCATCGAAATCCTCGATCAATCACGCCTGATCGCCGCTCCCGTTACCCCAACTGCCGAAGCCATCTCCGTCGAAATGCTCAACGATATGATCACCGACAAACCCGATAATATCGGCGCCGCCCTCCGCGGTTGGATGGGTGCCGGAGGAAAAAGCTAAACCGCCATGAACTACGCAGAACTCACCAAAGTCCAAAAGATGGCCGCCTTTCTCATCACCATCGGCCCCAAAGCCGCTTCCGAGGTCATGAAAAGTTTCGAGGAGGCTCAGCTCGAGCCCCTCTGTCGCGAAATGATGGCCATGCCTCTCATTCCCACGAATATTCAATCCCTCGTCCTCAAAGAGTTTTCCAGTGTGATTGAAGAAGGCACCAACTCCACTCTCGGAGGCATCGGATTTACTCAGGCCGCCCTCGAATTGGCCAAAGGCGACTACACCGCCTCCGCAATCATTAACCGTTGCGAACCCGCCAACCGCGGCGGAGCCAATGAGCAAATCCGCACCATGGACGGTTCCATGGTGCTCAACCTCGTCCGCTGCGAACAACCCCAAACCATCGCGTTTATCGTCTCCTGTATGGAAGTCGCCAAAGGAGCGGAAATCGTCGCTCTCCTCAAACCAACTCTCCAAGAAGAGGTCCTCGAACGTCTCGGCCTCATGGAAGCGACCACCAGAGAAAGCATCCAAACCGTCGCCAAAAACCTCAACCGACACATCGGTCAAAGCAATAATACCCAAGGACTTCACCGGGGTGGTGGCATTTCTACTTGTGTCAAAATCCTCAACACTCTCGATAAAGAAACTCGCAAGTCGCTCCTCACCCGCATGGACGAACGCAACGAAACCCTCGGCACGGCCATTCGCAAAAAGGTCTTCAGCTTCGAAGACTTGGCACGACTCAGCGTCGTCGATCTCCAACGCATTCTTCGCGATGTCAACAGCACTTGCCTCCCGCCAGCCCTGAAAACCGCTCGCCCCAGCGTGACCGAAGCGGTCCTCTCCGCCCTCTCCAAACGAGCCGCCGCCCAGCTCAAGGAAGATATCGAACTCCTTGGCCCCCAACGATCCAAGGATATCGAGGCCGCCCAAGACGAAATCTGTGCCGTCGTCCGCGCTCTCGATGAAGCAGAACAAATTACGCTCGATAACGGAGGACCAGAAAATGCCTTCCTCTAACCAAATCAAGTTTCACGCTCCACCCATCGAGATCCTCCTCTCGGGAACCAGCCCCCAACCAAAGTTCACCACCGAGGAACTCCGCACCGCCAAAGAGATCGCCTTTCGCGAAGGCTCCGACTCCGCCAACTCAAGCATCGAACGGCAAATGCTCGAACAACGCACCGACCTCCTCCACCTCCAGTCCAAAACCTTTCACGCCGTCACCCAATCCCAAGCTTCTCTCCTCGAACAAATTCACGCCCTTTTGCCAGAACTCCTCTCCGAATCCCTTAAACGCATCCTCGCCACCACGGTCATCGATCGCGACGCCGTCCTCCGCATCGCCCACGATCTCCTCAACGAACTCACTCCCAGTCGAGAACAAGTCGAAGTCCAACTCTCCACCCACGATCTCGATCTCATTCTCGGTCACGAAGAGTCCTTTCGCGAACGCCACCCCCAAATCCTTTTCCGCGCTGATCCCGAACTCAGCCCAGGCGATTGCACGATCAAAAGCCGCTTCGGCTTGGTCGATGGTCGCATCTCCACCAAAATCCAAACCGCGGTGAACTTCTTAAAATGACCACCTCCCCCACCCTCGACTCATCCTCCAGTCAGCTTCTCCAGCGTTTTCAACAACGCCTCACCACCGAGCGCCCCATCCAACGCGTCGGCCATGTGGTCCGCGTCAGTGGCCTGATTATCGAATCCCAAGGCCCCAATCTCGCCCTCGGAGATGTCTGCGAAATTCGCCCAGATCAATCCGATCAACCCATCTACGCCGAAGTCGTCGGTTTTCGTGATCATCATCTCCTCCTCATGCCCCTCGGCGAAACCCATAACCTCCGCGCTGGCAGTGAGGTGTTCGCCTCAAATTTCGCCGCCTCTTCCCCCGTCGGCCCAGGCCTCATCGGTCGCACCATCAATGGCCTCGGCCAGCCCATCGATGGCCAGGGCCCTCTCCACTGCCAACGCTCTCTCAAACTCATCAATCCACCGCCCAATCCCCTCAGCCGCCAGCGCATCTCCGAACCCCTCACCACCGGCGTCCGGGCTATCGATGCCTTTACGCCCGTCGGTTGCGGCCAACGCATGGGAATTTTCGCCGGTAGCGGCGTCGGAAAATCCACCCTCCTCGGCATGATGGCCAAAGGCGCAGAAAGCGACGTCAATGTCATCGCTCTCATCGGTGAACGCGGACGCGAACTCCGCGAGTTCATCGAAAAAGATCTCGGCGAAGAAGGCATGCGCCGAACGGTGGTCGTCTGCTCCACCTCCGACCAACCAGCACTCGTCCGCCTCCGCGCTGCCATGCTCGCCACCGCCATCGCCGAAAATTTTCGCGATGCTGGCAAAAAAGTCCTCTTCATGATGGACTCCGTCACTCGCTTTGCCATGGCGCAACGAGAAATCGGCCTCGCCGTTGGAGAAGCCCCCAGCAGCCGCGGCTACACGCCTTCCGTATTCTCTTTACTGCCCAAACTCCTCGAACGCACCGGCACCGCCGACCACGGCTCGATCACCGCTTTCTATACCGTCCTCGTCGAAGGCGACGACATGAATGAACCCATCGCCGATGCCGTTCGCGGGATTCTCGACGGACACATTGTTCTCACCCGAAACCTCGCCACCGCCAATCACTTCCCCGCCATCGATATCCTCGAAAGCGTCAGCCGACTCGTCCGCGATATCTCTACCCCAGAAGACCTTCAGACCGCCGCCAAAGGACGCGAGGCCCTTGCCCTCTACCGCAAAAATGAAGATCTCCTTAGCATCGGCGCCTATGTTCCCGGTGCCAATCCCCGCCTCGACCTCGCCATCGCTCAATACGAGCCCCTCAATGGGTTCCTTCGCCAATCCGTCGACCAACGCGTCCCACGCGAAACCACCCTCGAACTTCTCCGCTCGATTCTTCCATGAAAAAATTTGTCTTTCGTCTCGAATCCGTTCTCACCCTTCGCGCTCGCGAAGAACAGACCGCCCAACAACACTACGCCCATTCCCTAAGTATCTGTCAGTCCATCTCCCAGCAACTCGCTGAAGCTCAGTCGGATATGGAAGGCTACCATCTCGCCCTCACCCAAGCCCGCTCTGGGACTTCCAACCGCCAACTCCAACTCACCTATCTCCAAGCCCTCCAAGACCAACAAAAACGCTGCGCGGGGCTCAATCATAAACTCACCAAGTCCAAACGCGAAGTCGCCCTCCGTCTCGAAGCCATGCTCGATACCCGACGCCGACGCGAGGCCCTTTCCCACCTCAAAGCCAAACAGCAAGCCGCCCATCAAACCGCCAACGCACGCGCCGAAGAATTGGCCATCGGAGACCTCATCACTTCCCGATATGCTCGCCAAATTACGGAGGTTTCCGCGTGAAACTTCTCCAATCTGGTTGGGCCCTCGCCCTCATCGCCACTCTCCTCAGCCTCTCCACCACCACGGTGCTCGTCATTCCAGAACTCAGCAAACTCACCCCGCCAGCAGTCCAAGTCGAAGAAAAATTAGTTCTCCCAGCAAAACTCTGGAGCTTCAAAACCGACGCCATGGACGAGCTCATCAAAGATCTAACCACCGAACGGGCAAAACTTGCCGAAGACGAAAAACGCGCCGTCGCCATGCAAAGCCGAGCCGCCGCTGAACGATCCGAACTCGATAAGAAAAAAGCGGAAATCCAAGCGATTCGCGATGAAATCGACCAACGCGTCGTCGAAATTCAAGAACAAGAAGTCAAAAATCTCAAAACCCTCGCCCAAACCTACAGCGCCATGAATGCCTCCGCCGCCGTCGCCATTCTCCGCGAACTCGACGAAGACACCGCCGTAAAAATCCTCTCCACCATGAAGGTCGATCGCGTCGGACCGATCCTCGGTGAAATGGCCAAAACTGCCGATCGCCCTGGAGAAGATTCCATGCCCAAGCGGGCCGCTCGGATCACCGATAAATTGCGCCTCCTAAAAACCGCCAAAAAGGAAACAACCTAAATGACCGCCCTTCTCTCGATCCCCACCAAAGTTTCACCTCTCGCCAATCCACGCGAAGCCTTGGGCGGCCAAGGCAAAGAAGCTCCCTCTTCCACCCAATTCTCGGACCTCCTCGTTGAATCCCCCACCCCCAAGGAAAATGCCCCCGACAACCTCGCCGAAGAACCCGCTCCACCCAAAAAAACTGACGAGCCCAGCGATCCTCAAGCCCCGCCCCAGCCCAGCCAAACTGACTTGGCGATGTTTTTCTTTCTGATCGCTCCGCCCCCCGTGCCGATTCCTTTGCCAGATGCCTTACCAAATGACTTCGACCTCACCCTCGAACCCCCAATTATCGCTCAGCCTGAAACGAACCAACCGTCGCCCCTCGGCTCCACCCCTGACCTCCTCACCCCTCTCGCCCGCAACATCACAGGAACCCACCTGATCGACTCCACAATCTCCCCCACCACCCTCCAACCCACCGCTGCCATGGCCCACAAGTTTCTCGATCTCGCATTCACGCCGGAAGTGCTCGCCGCCCAGCAGCGCTACTACGGG
>JBAWZW010000091.1:0-10255 GCA_037142835.1 Verrucomicrobiota bacterium | reverse complement strand
CGCCTGTCCCCGTCTCGCCTGTCCCCGTCTCGCCTGTCCCCGTCTCGCCTGTCCCGCCCGTCCCCGTCCCTCTTCCCAACGACTTGGTTCGCCTCCAACTCACCGAACTCAAAGCCGTCCTCGATTTCTACGAGCGTCTCACCAAAAAACGTCTCGTCTATGATGCCCAAGCCGCTGGTCCCACCCCCATCACCATCGCCGTCAATGGCGAAATCTCCCGCGATGAAGCCATTCGCATTATCGAAATTAGCCTGATCCTCAACGGCATCACCCTCGTCCCCGTCGACCGTTCCGATATCGTCAAAGTCATCGGCGTCGGCAAAAATCCCCGGAGCGCCGCCATCCCCATCATCTCCGACGAAGGTGCCATCCCCGATGGCGAACAAGTCATTACCTTCCTCGCAAAACTCCAATACGCTGACCCTGCGGAACTTACCCAAACCCTCGGCGCTTTTGTCGTCCAATCCCAAGGCCAATACACCAACCTCACCCCCCTCCCCAAATCCCAGTCCATCCTCATCACGGAAAATACCGCCGTCATCCGCGGCCTCCTCAAAATCATCCACGAAGTCGATATCCGACCCGCAGATGTCGATAGCGTCTTCCTTTCCCTCGAGCGGGCTGACGCCAAAGATGTCCTCGAAAAACTCACCGCCATTTTCGAAAAACAACCCGCCCCCGGCGGCGCTCCCGGTGCCAATATCCCCCGGGCCATCCAAGTCCCACGCCCTTCCAATACCACCCCTGATGGCATCCAACTCCCCGCAGGCGCCACCGCCGAAGTCACCTCGCCAAACTCCGTAGAAATTCGCAGCGGCTCCCTCTCCGAAGACGCCATCATCGTCGGCAAAATTAAACTCACCGCCGATATCCGCACGAACCGCATTCATGTCGTCACCCGCCCAGTCAACCTCCCCTTCATCCGCAAACTCATCGCCGAGTTCGACTCCAGCGTGAAATTCGGCGAACCAGTCGCTCGCCCCCTCAAATTCATCTCCGCCGCCGATGTCATCGATGTCATCGTCAAATCCATCACCGAACCGGGAATGAAAGAAGATGGAAGCGCAGGCGCCACCCAAGGCAACCGTGCCGGCGCCCTCGCCGGAGCCGCTGGTCGCGCCGTTGGACTCGGTGGCGGCTTAGGCAATGGCAACTCTGGCTCCTCCTCAGGCTCCGGTGACCTCAATGTCTCCGAAAAACTCCAGGTCGATCTCGTCGACACCAAGCCAGACGCTCGCATCGTCGGAACCACCAAACTGATCGCCGACAAAAATGCCAACGCCATCATCGTCATCGGAAACGCCGATGTCCGCGCGAAGGTCTTCAAACTCCTCGACCAACTCGATCGGCGCATCCCCCAAGTCATGCTCCACGCCGTCATCGGTGAACTCAACCTCAGCCAAAAAGAACAGTTCGGCGTCGACTACATCATCCGCAGCGCCGGCCTCGGCATCACCCCTGTCGTCGTCAACCCAGGCACCGTCACCACCAATCCAGGCGCCGGGGCCGTCATCACCCCCGGCGGCACGGTCGGCAACGGCAACACCAGCACGGTCACCGGAACCGGTACCACCGTCGGCCAAACTGCCACCAATCTCGTCTCCGTCAATTCCTCCAACAAACCCCTCCTCGATCTCAATAATCTCCTCAAACAAGACAACGTCCGCCAAATCGCCACCGCAGGTGCCTCCGGCCTCACAGGCTTCTTCACCGCGGGCAACTCCATGACCGCCATCGTCACCGCTCTCGAAAATACCGGACGCTTCACCGTGATCAATCGCCCCAGCGTTTTCACCCGCAATAACAAAAAAGCTATCATCGCTTCCGGTCAAGAAATCGCCGTCCCCGTCAACATCCAAAGCTCCGTCAACTCCGTCAGCAATGGCAACGCGGGGATCGTCTCCAACTCCAGCGTCCAATACAAAAATGTCACTCTCCAACTCGAAGTCGTCCCCCTAATCAACTCCGATAAAGAGGTTTCCCTCGATATCCTCCAAAGTAATAATGAAGTCTCAGGCTTCACCCGCATCGATAATAACGACATCCCCACCATCGCCACCCGCTATGTCCGCACTTCCGTGACTGTCCCCAATGAAGCCACTCTCGTCCTCGGTGGACTCATCAAAACTTCCACCAATCGCGCCAAATCGGGGATCCCTTTCCTCAGCAATATCCCCGTCCTCGGCCTCCTCTTCAGCAACACCTCCAAAGAAAAAGTCCGCAACGAACTCGTCATCCTCATCCGCCCCGTCGTCACTTGGGCTCCCGCTGACGCCATCGACCTCCGCCAACGCGAAATGGAATTCCTCAACATTCCCCCAGATATGGAGTCCACCATCTACCCCGATGTCAAACGCCAGAAAGTCTTCACCGAACCCCCTCTCCGTAAACCTCCCGTCTCTCTCCGCGACCCCACCCCAGCCCCTCGCAAAAAATCCGTCGCTCCTTAATCTCTCACTCTTTCCTCTCCGCGGATGACTTCCCGCAAAGTTCTCACTACTCTCCTCCTCGACGCTGGCCTCACCGCCGACGCCGCCGCCACCCTCGCCGCCCTCCAACCACCCGCCGGCGGAAGCTGGACCGCCCTCGCTCTCGATTCCGGAAAAGTCGACGAACAAACCCTCGCCGCCGCCCTCGCTCGCCTCTTCAAATTCCCCTGCGAAACCATCGATCCCGCTAAAATCGAACGCGCCGCCCTCCAACTCCTCCCCTCTCGCTTCGTTTTTAAACACCACATCCTCCCCATTGCCGTATCCGAATCCGCCGTCCGGCTCGCCACCTTCGATGTCTTTAATCCCGTCGCCCGTCGCCTCGCCGCCCAACAACTCCCCCACCGCAAAATCGATTGGGTCATCGTCCCCCGCGGTCTCCTCCTTCGCACCATCAAATCCGTCTACGGTGTCGGGGCCGAAACCTTCGACGAAATCCTCGCCTCCACCAGAACCTACGGCGCCGATCACCAAGACAAAGCCGAAGACATCACCAACGATGATCCCGAGGCCAGCGTGGTCAAATTCGTCAACCAAATCATCCGCGAAGCCATCGTGGAACGCGCCACCGATATCCACGTCGAACCCCTCGAAAATGATCTGCGAATCCGCTATCGCATCGATGGCATTCTCCACGAAGTCGCTGTCCCACCACAACTTCGAGTCCTGCAAAGCGCCATCATTTCTCGATTGAAAGTCATGGCCCACATGGACATCGCCGAACGCCGGCTCCCCCAAGACGGGCGCATCAATCTCACCACGGGCGCTGGCGCCATCGATGTCCGCGTCTCCACGATCCCCACCGTCAACGGCGAATCCATCTCCCTCCGACTCCTCTCCAGAAGCGAATCGCTCAGCTTCGGAATCGAACGCCTCGACATGAGCGAAAAACAAGTCCGCACGGTTCAGGCCCTCCTCACCCAACCAAACGGCATCATCCTCGTCACCGGCCCCACAGGCTCAGGAAAAAGCACCACGCTTTACTCCTTCCTCACCTCGATCAATGCCGTCACTCGTCGCATCATCACTATCGAGGAACCCGTAGAATATCGCCTCCCAGGCGTCTCCCAAATCGATGTCAAAAGCGAAATCGGCCTGACCTTCGCCAACGGCCTCCGCGCCATCCTTCGCCAAGATCCCAATATCGTCATGGTCGGCGAAATTCGTGACTTCGAAACCAGCGAAATCTCCATCCGCGCCGCCATGACCGGTCACCTCGTTTTCTCCACCCTCCACACCAACGACGCCGTCTCCGGCATCACCCGCCTCCTCGACATGGGCATCGAGCCCTTCCTCCTCGCCAGCGTCGTTCGCTGTTTCCTCGCCCAACGCCTTCTCCGCACCATCTGCCCCGATTGCAAAACCGAGGCCGCTTATCCCATCGAATACCTTCGCGAAATCGGTGCCCCCATCCCCGATGACTTCAAATTCTACAAAGGTGCCGGCTGCGAACACTGCCGCCAAACCGGTTACCGAGGCCGGACCGCCATCTACGAAATCTGTACGGTCACTGAACCCCTCCGCCGCATGGTCATCCGCAAAGAAACCGGCACCGCCCTCAAAGCCCGCGCTATCCTCGATGGCATGGACACCCTCCGCACCGATGGATGGCGGCGCGTCCTCCGTGGCCAAACCACTGTCGAAGAAGTAGTTCGGGTCACCCAAGCCGACGAAAATCTCGCCGAAACCGCCTGAGCTCACCCCTCAGTCGTCAAATCCGACCTCACCCCCACCCCCACCGCGCCTCGGCCTCAAAGCGGTCGACTCTTCAGCAAATCCCGAATCTCTCGCAAAAGCTCCACGTCCTTGGATTCCGCCACGGGAGGCGCGGGTGGCGTGTCCAACAGATCGGCTTTTCGAGCCATCGCTAAAAGAGCGTTCACGGGTTTGATCACCAAGAAAAAGACCACCGCGGCGAGGATCAAAAATGAGAGCGTCACATTAATAAATTGCCCCACCCCTAATGGTCCCAGCTTGATGCCCGAAAAATCAGGTTGCCCACCAAACATCCCAATCAGCGGGGTAATCAAGTCCTTGACCACCGAATCCACCACCTTGCCAAAGGCCGCTCCAATCAATACCCCAACCGCCAAGTCCACCACGCTACCCTTCAAAATAAAGGTCTTAAATTCGCCAGCGAGCCCAAGAGGAGATAGATTTTTCATCCCGCATTTCCTACCCTAACCATTTCAAATTGATCAATCTTTTACCGCTTCACCCAAATCACAACCATTCTCTATTCTCCATTCAGACACTTCACTCTAGATTCATCTAAGCCATTCAACCCCAAAGAAAAGCCGGGCGATGGAATCCCATCGCCCGGCTAAAAATAGATCAGAAATTACGCCAGATCGAAGCGATCTAGGTTCATCACTTTATCCCAAGCGGCCACAAAGTCGCAGACAAACTTCTTCCCTGCGTCTGCACTGCCGTAAACCTCAGCCAAAGCCCGAAGTTGAGAACTGGAACCGAACAGCAGGTCCACCCGAGTGCCCGTCCACTTGACCGCACCGGTCTTGCGATCCCGCCCTTCAAAAACCGTGGCGTCGCTGGAGACCGATTTCCACTCCGTTCCCAGATCGAGCAGGTTCACAAAGAAGTCGTTGGTCAAGACCTCTGGCCGGTGCGTAAAGACACCGTGCGATCCTCCGCCGAAGTTCGTCTTCAGCACCCGCAGACCACCCACCAACACGGTCATTTCCGGCGCGGTCAGGGTCAATAACTGGGCTTTGTCCACAAGAAGCGACTCGGCCGACACGGTGTATCTACCCTTCAGATAATTGCGAAACCCGTCGGCAATCGGCTCGAGCACCGCGAAAGAAACCACATCGGTTTGCTCCTGCGTGGCGTCCATCCGTCCCGCCGTAAACGGAACCGCGACCTCGACACCGGCATTCTTCGCCGCCTGCTCCACCGCTGCGCAACCCCCAAGCACAATCAGATCGGCGAGCGAAACCTTCTTCCCACCAGTCGCCCCACTGTTAAACGCGCTCTGAATTGCCTCCAAGGTATCCAGCACCTTGCCCAGTTCCGACGGCTGATTCACCGCCCAAAACTTCTGCGGCGCCAGACGAATCCGCGCCCCATTGGCACCACCGCGCTTGTCAGAACCACGGAAAGTCGAAGCCGACGACCAAGCCACAGAAACCAACTCAGAAACGGAGAGTCCAGAACCCAAAATTTGACTCTTCAACGCAGCGATATCTGCGGCATCGACCAAGGGGTGATCAACCGCAGGAATCGGATCCTGCCAAATCAGCACCTCGGCAGGAACATCCGAACCCAGATAACAGGCCCGAGGTCCCATATCGCGATGGGTCAACTTGAACCACGCCCGGGCAAACGCCGTAGCGAACTGATCAGGATTCTCCAAGAATCGCCGAGAAATTTTCTCGTATGCTGGGTCGAATCGCAGGGCCAGATCCGTGGTCAGCATCGACGGGGCGATCCGCTGAGTCGCATCGTGCGCATGGGGGACGGTGCCAGCTCCACCGCCATTCTTCGGCCGCCATTGTTGCGCGCCCGCCGGGCTTTTCGTCAGTTCCCATTCGTAACCGAAGAGGTTCTCAAAATAGCTATTGCTCCATTTCGTGGGCGTGGTGGACCAAGTCACTTCCAGTCCGCTGGAGATGGTGTCGCCCCCTTTGCCAGTGCCAAAGCTACTCTTCCACCCTCGACCCTGCTCTTCCAAACCAGCCGCTTCCGGCTCTGGTCCCACATGGCTCGCGGGTCCCGCACCATGCGTCTTCCCAAAAGTGTGGCCCCCAGCGATCAGCGCCACCGTCTCCTCGTCGTTCATGGCCATCCGAGCAAAGGTCTCTCGAATATCCCGCGCCGAAGCCAGCGGATCAGGATTACCATTCGGACCTTCGGGATTGACATAAATCAACCCCATCTGCACCGCCGCCAAGGGGTTCTCCAACTCCCGGTCGCCAGTGTAACGCTGGTCATCCAGCCAAGTCGTCTCTTTCCCCCAATAAACATCCTGATCTGGCTCCCAAACATCCTTGCGACCCCCACCGAATCCAAAGGTCTTAAAGCCCATCGTTTCCAAGGCCACATTCCCCGTCAGGATCATCAAATCAGCCCAAGAAATCTTCCGACCATACTTCTGCTTGATCGGCCAAAGAAGTTGGCGCGCCTTATCCAAGTTGACATTGTCTGGCCAACTGTTCAGTGGCGCAAAACGCTGCTGCCCTCGCCCTCCACCCCCCCGACCATCCCCCGTGCGATACGTCCCCGCACTGTGCCAGGTCATCCGAAGAAACAGACCACCGTAATGTCCAAAATCCGCAGGCCACCAGTCCTGCGAGTCGGTCATCAGCGCCGCCAAATCTTGCTTCAATGCATCCAGATCAAGACTCTTAAACTCTTCCGCGTAGTTAAAGTCTTCCCCCATCGGATCGGACTTCGAAGAGTGCTGTTGCAAGAGTTCCAGCCTCAATTGGTTCGGCCACCAGACTTGATTGGTGGTTCCGCCACTGGCGCTATGGTTAAATGGGCATTTGGATTCAGTTGACATATATTTTATTTAAATCAGCAAGCAGATGGGTGTTCGAAGTATTGGTTTTTCCTCACCACCCCAGTAACGGAAATGGCGACAAAATTCGTCTGCCACGCTACGAAAGACGCACCTCAATGACAAGCGAGATGATCCATTCTCAGCCAGTCCGTCGCCGTCTCTGCAGAAAACCTCCCGCACCCAGAACCAGCAGACCCAAAACGCTCGGCTCCGGGACCACCGCCACGTCACTCCACTCCACCCCTTTTTCAATTTCACTCAAAGCTCCCGTCGCCGACCCGCTCGAAAAAGTCACCACCCCGCCACTCCCAATCGTCAAAGATCCAAGCTTCTGGCTCACACTTCCAAATTTCAGCTTCGCCCCCGCCGAAACCACCACATTCGTCGTCCCCACGGGCCGCACCAAGGCTCCGTTCACGTTCGTTGTCCCACCCGTCGCGTTCAAACTCGCGTAAGCCTGCGCCCCATTCAAGTTCAGCACCCCATTCCCAGCCTTCGTCAACCCAAAGTCCCCGCTCACATTCCCCCCAACCACCAGCGTGCGGTCGGCATCGGCAATCGTCCAAGTTTGCGCCCCGCCAAGCGCAATTTGGCTCGTCACACTATGAGTGATCGCCCCAGGAGCCCCCGTTGGAACGGTGATTCCCACCCCAGATGCCCCAGGGGTGATGGTCAGCGTCTGCGCTCCACCGATCCCCACCGACGATGTCGCCCCCAAAGTCAGACTCCGAATCGTCTGGTTCACCCCTAGGGTGGTATTGGAAAAATTTACCGCTCCAGTCGCATTAAAAACCACATCCGCATTGGCGCTGAGCGGGCTGGTGAAAGTGTAATTAGCAGATTGGCTGGTCCCGAAATTGGCCGGCTGACTCCATTGACCACTCGTGCCGCCCTTCCAATAAGCCGTCGAGGTGATCACACTCCACGTTGTCCAAATAAGATTAGTGGTACTCAGCGAACCCGCCAACAGAGGCAATTCGCCAAATGCCGAACCCAACTGCGCTGTCGCATTGTAAACGGCCCGACCGCCAGTCGACCCTTGGTTAAAGGTCGTGTTATACAAACTCAGCACATCCAAACCAGCCACCACGTGGCCAAAAACCGTGAAGCCACCGTCCACCGCATCCAACCCCGAGTTGTTGTTCAAATTAAAAAACCACTGGGAGGTCGCGGAGTTCACCACCCCACCCTGCCTCGCCATCGCCAGCGTTCCATAGGAGTTGCTCCGGATTTGTCCGACCGAATACTCATTCACAATCGGGCTGTAAGTCGGGACGGATGTCACCGAGTTCCCATTTAAATAGAATCCTCCACCCTGAAAGGCAAAGCCTGGGACCAACCGATGGGAAAAAGAGTTCGCATAACGGCCACTATTTAAATACGCGAGGAAGTTCCCCACCGTCACTGGCTTGTCCTCATACAGCTCCACCCGAATCTCTCCCAGTGGCGTCACCACCGACACCTCCGTAGCTCGGGCTCCAGCAATTCCCGCCACCATCCCAAGCGCGCCTGTCGCCATCACGAGAAAAGAAATTTTCATCTGAACCACGGATTTCATATAAATTCTTCAGAGCGACTCTCCCTCCAGCGCTGACAGCCAAAGGATTCACCGCCTCACGACTCTCCCATCGCTCTCTTTACCTGTCTAGCGGAGTTTTTGATGATTCGGAAAATTCATGCGGAAAATTCATTTGACAACCTTACCCAGACTAACGATTAGCTTTTTTATGAAAATTTCTTCTTCCCTCAAAATAATCGGCCTCGTCATTTTCAGCGCCCACACCGCCCTCGGCGTTTGCCCCAATGGCCGTTGCCCCAACTCCTCAGGCAATAGTGGCCCAGTAGTCACTTATTTAAAGGGCAGCAACACCAACGCAAATACCCTCAGCCCGATCACCGAGGTCAGCGGAGATTCCATCACCGTGACCCACTCCAAGTCCGCCAAGACTTACAAAACCGACAAGCTCACCCAGATATTCATCAACGGCAACGCCGCCAGCCTCGGCCGGCTCAACAAAGGAATGCTCGTCAAAGTCGACCCCAGCCTCATCCAGCCCGGCGTCGCCCGCGTCATCACCGCCACCACCCCCAAAAGCTAGCCTCCCCCTCGGGGCCTTGCCCGCTCCCATCCCGCCGGTTCTCACGATCATCGATACCCCGCTGGTCCGTCTGGATTCTTCGCATCGTCGCCACTTGGTAGAAGGTTATTCTCCTTTTGCCTCGCAACCGGTGAGCTTGTTCTCCACCAGCGAAGGAAAGCCCTCGCCATTCGACTGCTGGCTAAGCCCTTCAACAGCACATCCGCAATGACCTCTCCACGGGACCACGAAAAGCTAACCCACTGGCTCGGTAAACTCGCCAACCTCAACGCGGCGAAAACACCAGGCCTCGGCGTCGCCCCGCACAAGCCGCTGATGATCTTCAGTCTCATGGACCTCTTCGAAATGGGTGTCCTCCGTGACCGTTGGGTTCCGTATAACGCCGACCTCGTCACCCGCTTCCGGGGATACTGGAATCTCGTCATGGAACGACGAGGAAACCGCCCTGAAATCAGCATGCCCTTTAACGCGCTCGGCAGCGACCGCGATGCCATCTGGGAACGGTTTGACGAACATGGCAATCCGTCGAGATCCCAACTCACCACCCGCCTCTGCCATTTGGATGCCGATTTTTACGATTGCTTGCTCGACCCAAATTTTCGCCTCGCCGCAAGACGCCTGCTCATCGCCACCTACTTCACCCCTCCCGAACAGGCCGAAATCTGCGCCCGCTTTCTCCTGCCCGTGCCCGACACCGCGGAGATGGCTGAATTCACCGAGAACCGCGATGCATTCAAAGCCCGACAGAAAAAAGGCCGGGACAGCCGCTTCAAAGCCGAAGTCGATTCCGGCTACCAATACACCTGCGCTCTTACTGGCTACTGCCTCCAAGCCACCAACGGCTACATCGTCGAGGCCGCCCACATCCACCAGCACGCCGTCAGCGGCAACGATGATCCTCGCAATGGCCTCGCCCTCACCCCCGACGCCCACTGGATGTTCGATGCGGGACTCTGGACGGCGATTCCCCAAGGCGATGACTTGCTGATCCACGTCGCCATCGGACGCTTCTCCGAATCATCACCGCACGGGCGCTTGCTCTCAGGATTTCACAGGCAACCACTGAGCTTTCATGTCGATGCCCGGCTCAGACCAGACGCGAAACATTTCGAGTGGCACCGGAAAACTCATGGGCTCTGAATTCT
>JBAWZW010000090.1:0-10300 GCA_037142835.1 Verrucomicrobiota bacterium | reverse complement strand
ATCACCCTCACCGTCATCCCGATCGCCGATTCCCTTGCCGAACCCGACGAAACCGTCATCCTCACCGTCTCTTCCTCCCCCAATTATACCCTCACCTCCCCCACCGCGACGGTTCGCATCCTCGCCCAAAGCCCCATTCTCACTTGGCTCAACCCCACCTCAGGCAACTGGAGCGCCTCCACCAACTGGGCATCAGACTCCCCCATCTCCACGGGCCTCCCCTCTTACATCCTCAATTTCAACATCCCCGGCATCTTCACCGCCACCGCCGATCTCGACCCCAATTTCCAACTAAACCAACTCAACTTCGGTGGCTCCACCGCCTCCATTTCTGGCAAAACCCTCGCCTTCACTCCTCTCGGCACCGCTCTCCCTCAGTGCAACCAAAATAGCTCCGCCCCCATCAGCATCTCCAATAATCTCAGCCTCTCCGCAGCCCTCACTTTCGGTGGCTCAGGCCTCGGCTCCCTCACGCTCTCCGGCAGCCTCTCGGGCTCCGGCGGCCTCGTCAAATCCTCCCCAGGAAATCTCACCCTCACCGCCACCAACAACACCTACTCCGGTCCCACGGTCCTCACCGCGGGCTCTCTCGCCCTCTCCAATTCCAGCTCCCTCACCGCCTCGGGAATCACCACGATCAACGGCTCCTCCACCCTCCAAATCAATGCCGGCTCCACCCTCGCCGATCTCCAAACTTACCTCGGCGATACCTCCAATAATAATTCCCTCCTCATCACGGGAACCAACGCCCGACTCCTCCGAGGCACTTTCCCAGGCTCCGGCACGCATCGCCTTTACCTCGGCATGCAAAGCTCAGGAGCCAACGGCGGCACGGGCAATTCCCTGATCGTCTCCGCAGGCGGTTACCTCTACTCCGGGGGCGGTTCCAGCGATCGCTCGCTCCTCAATAGTAACAATAATTCCGTGACCATCACGGGCCCCAATTCCCAATGGTTCGTCACCAGTGGCGATCTCCGCCTCGGCTCCACCTCCAACTCCGCCAATAACTCAGTGACCATCCAAGACGGTGCCCTCCTCAATATCAACGCCACCCAAGCGGTCATCATCGGCTCCACCACCAACTCCAATAACAATTCCATCACCGTCACCGGTGCCTCCTCCTTCTGGAATCTCAACTCCAGCTCGCTCGCCGTCGGCTTCTCTTCTTCCTCCGCCAACTCCGCCAATATCCTCAACTCCGCCACGCTTTCCTACTCCACCCCCACCCCCTCAGTCACCGTCCTCCCAGGCAACGCCATCAATTTCACGAACGCCACCCTCGCCTACCAAAACGTTTCCTCCACCAACCTCAATCTCCTCGAGGGGAACACTTTCCCCACCGGCGTCGGTCTCTTCACTTGGTCAGGCGCGAATACTTTCCGCCTCTCCTCCTCCTCCGAATCCGGGGGCGCAAACTATACTTTCGCTAATCATCTCGGCCCCAAAAACTTCGCCTCTCTCGAAATCTATGGCTCTTCATCGCTCGCTCGCCCCATCACGCTCGATGCCGCCCACGGCGCCTCTCTCCTCCTCAATTCCGCCACCGCCACCCTCCCCGCCGGCATCACCCTCCTCGGCCCCGTCCCCATCACCACCAACGGCTCCCCCTCCACTCTCAACGCCGTCCTCTCCGGCTCCGGCTCGCTCTCCAAACTAGGCCCTTCTTCCCTCACCCTCACCGCCCTCAACACCTTCACCGGCAATCTCTTCGTCCCATCAGGATCGCTGATCCTCGCCGATCGCGCAGGCCTCTCCTTTCGCATCACCGATTCCTCCGCAAACACCATCACCGGCTCCGGCACGTTCACCGCCCAAGGCAGTTTTTCCTTCGATACCTCCGCCGTCACCCTCCCCAATCACTCCTGGATTCTCGTCAATCTCCCCACTTTCTCTTTCACCGAGAGTTTCACTGTCGCGGGAACCGATTGGACGAAATCCAATGGTCTCTGGTCCAAATCTGTCAACCTCCAAACTTGGACGTTTAACCCCTCCACCGCCACGCTCTCCGTCTCCACCACCCCCACGACTTCCCCGATCGACCTCTGGCGTTCTCTCCAATTCGGCTCCCAATCCACGAATCCCCTCATCGCCGCCGATTCCGCTGATCCTGATGGCGATCAAATCAATAATCTCCTCGAATACGCGTTGGGGCTTGATCCTCATATTAAAAGCATCCAACCTCCTCCAGCCGTCGAAGGTGCCTACCTCACGCTTGCGTTTAGCCGATCCAAATCCGCCACCGATATCACCCTCCGCGTCCTCTCTTCCACTAACCTCTCCTCCTGGTCCGCCACTGGAGTCATCGAAGAAATCCTCTCGGAGACCGACTCCACTCAATCCGTCAAAGCCAAAATCCTCATCGCTCCAGATTCCCAAAAATTTCTTCGACTCGAAGTCTCTCATCCTTAATATTTCCCCCAATTGAAATTCTTTATCCCTCTTCGTGCCTCTCGCCGCTAAACAACTCTCCCTCACTTCCCGCTTTTCTCCCATCGAGGATCATCACGAACGCCTCGCCGCCATCGTCTCCCACGGCCAACGCTGGCCAGAGGTCTCCCCGACCGAACAAGTTCCCGCCCACCAAATTCTCGCTTGTCTCTCCCCAGTCTGGCTCACGGGCGCTTTCGTCGACTCCACCTGCCAATTCCGCCTCTCCGCCACTTCCCCCCTCGTCAAAGGCCTCGCCTCCCTCCTCGTCGAACTTTATCACGGCGAATCTCCCGAAGATATCCTCGCCTTCGAACCCTCCCTCCTTTCCCAACTCCATCTCCTCCAACACCTTTCCCCCACCAGACTCCATGGTCTCGACCATATCCGCCAAACCATCCGCAACTTCGCCAAAACGATAATCACCCCGACTCATGATCGACGCCCATAATCATCTCCAAGACTCCCGCCTCGAACCTTACCTCCCACAAATCATCCAAAAACTCCACACCGAAGGCCTCACCCACGCAGTGGTCAACGGCACTCAGGAAAATGACTGGTCGGCCGTCACCGCGCTCGCCCAAAAGCACTCTTGGATCACCCCCTCCTTTGGCCTCCACCCTTGGTTCAGTAATGCCCGCTCCTCCGCTTGGTTCGATCGCCTCACCCATCGACTCGACTCCCACCCCAAAGCCGCCATCGGCGAAATCGGCCTCGATTACTCCATCATCGGCTACGATCCCGCTGATCAGGAATCCGTCTTTGTCTCCCAACTCAATCTCGCCGCCAAACGAAACATCCCCGTCACCATTCACGGTGTCCGCGCTTGGACTCCACTCTGGGAACTCCTCCATCGCCATCGCGTCCCCGCCTCCGGCTTCCTCCTCCACGCTTACTCTGGCCCCGATGATTTAGTCCGTGGTCTGATCAGCCGGGGTGCCTATTTCTCCTTCAACGCCTCTTTTCTTCAACCGATTAAATCTCGCCAACGGGATATCTTTAAACATCTCCCCAGCAACCGTATCCTCATCGAAACCGATGCCCCAAACGCCGCCCCACCCACCGACCAAAATCCCTACCCCGTTGCCGGCGACCCTTCCATCAATCATCCCGCCAATATCATCACCGCCTACAACGGTCTCGCCAACATTCGCGAAACCTCTGCCCGCCAGCTGATCACCCAAACCACCCAGAATTTCGCCCGCCTCTTCCCCAATTCCTGATCCTCACCCCACATTCCTGCTCCACCCGAAAGTTTCTTTTAAAAATCTCAATTAATCCTTGCTCCCAGCCCCTTAATCGAACAATATTTCCTTCTCTTTTCCGAAAAGACCCTATCGTCCAGTGGTTAGGACACTCCCCTTTCACGGGAGTAACACGGGTTCGAATCCCGTTAGGGTCACCATCCTCCAAATCCCCAGTCACCCCCAGCCCGATATCCCCCCCATCTGCTGAGTTCAAGAAAAGCACCCCCAGATTGGCTGTCAAACGATTCGAACCCACTTTGCCAGAACTGCATCCGCCCCCTAACCAGCAGTTCTTGAGTTCGTCAAAAACTGTTTCCTGTATCCCTATGGTCGCAAGATTGTTTTCGGAACGCTAGCGGAGCAAATGCCCCTCCAAGAAGAAAAATCGGGCAGTTTTTGGGCAACCCGCCCACCCATCAACCTCTCGTCCTCTTTTCTCTTTTCTCTTCCGGTGGTTAGCGAGCGCGTCGAGAGGTGGCTAGTGATAAGCCGGCCAGGACCAAGAGCAGACTGGTACCCGGTTCTGGAACGGATGCAGGCGGAATCGAAGTAAGATCAAACCCTGCTGAAGCAAAGAGATTTGCCCAAGCAGTCGCTCCGATTGCCAGTGCCCCAGAACCAGAGTGCGGGTTGGAGGTATCGTGAAAATTGATGTAGGTGTTGGCGTATTGACTGGTGATTGACCAACCCAAGGAGGGGGAACTTTGGTCGAAGGTTTCGCTATAAATTGTTGATCCGTCCACCTCGACAAGAAAGTCATCGATGATCGTCCTCTGCGCACCGCCATAATAGTCGTGAAATCCAAAGTGAAAGGACGTGGCGGGAGCAGAATACGAACCCGTGTGAATTGATTGATTGTCCATCGCCAGAGAAATAATATTTGTTTGGCTGTTCATAGAAAAACTATAATTATGCCAACCAAGAGAGCGAACGACCCTACTGGTGGTCGGGTCGGTTGCCCCAACAATTTCTGGGGAAACATGCCAAGCACTCGTACCTGATGGATTGTATCCCCAACCCCAATCGTTGAGGTTGATGGAGGCGATTCCCGCAGTCGCTGACCCGATTTGGAAGTGAGAATAATAGGGAGTGTTTCCTGCCGCTTGGTCGTAAGCCCAAAAGGAAATTTTCGTCGTAGCGGCGGCGACTCTATTTGGAAATAATGTGGCTAAAACGAAGACAGCGGCGACGCAACCTACAGGAAATTTTTTCATTCAAAAATGAGTATTTAATATCATCAAGCGGTCAAGATTTAAAATAAAGAATAAATGAGGCGTTTTAGACCTGAAATTGGCTGAGGAGTTTTTTCGAAAGTTGCAGAATCTCCAGTGAAGGAGTTGACCGACCCATGCGGCGGCTCAGTTTTTGGGGGGGAACCGGCAGGGTTGATTTTCCAAGGGGCCGATTCACGGCGTAATGCCGAGCATTTAAAGAAAAATTCTCGCTCCCCCTACGAATGTCCTACCTACCGACCTAGTTTCGAGCCCATGAAAAAACTCTTTCCTCAAAGTGCCATCCGCTCGGCGGATAAGGATCAATCTCAAACACCTGTGGAGCAGACAGTTAAAGTCAATTCGTTTGAAAAAAGTCTTCTTCAAGCAAGTGACCCAGAGACACTCCCAGACATCTTGTCCACCCTTTCAAGACACCAAAAAACGGAGGTTTGCCAGAGAGTTGCAGAGAATCCTAACACGCCGGAGATCGTCTTAAAGGATCTGTGGATTCGCTATCCCCTAGCTATGCTGGTGAATCCGATTGTGGCCTTTCGCTTTTTGGAGGGATCAAAGTCCTTCACCAAAGACCTGCCACCTCAGGTGAGCATGGCACTTTATACGACCCTCTGTAGCGAGGGTCGGTTCAGTGAGATGGCGGATCATGTCCCGGAGAGCACTCGGTGCGAGTGGTTGAACCACAACATCAAACACTTTTCTGGCATTCTTAGTTTTGCGAAGGAACTCTATGAACACCTTGCCACCGACCCTAGCTCAGCCGTTCGGCAACGGGCTGCTGAGACTGAGTGTTTGGATTTCGATTTTGTCTTGCCTTTGGCCAAGGATGAGGACGTCAAGGTTCGGCTGGCGCTGGCCACAAGAGCATCAAAGCATCGCGACGGGGGAGGAATCTGTAAGATTCTCTCGCTAGACCCCTCTGTTGAGGTACGCAAGGTGATTGCTCATTCACATTTTTTGCCGCCCAGTGCTCATCAAAGATTGGCTGAGGATCCGAGTGGCGATGTTCGGGCCACTCTCGCCGAAAAAAGTGGCTGTATCCCTTCCGAGGAAGGTGGTTGGCGAACGCTCGTGGAAACTGATCAGGAATTATCCCTGCTCGTAGCTTCAAACACCTGCTGCCCTCAGTCCGTATTACTCGACCTCGTTAGTCACTTCGCTGCTGATGTCCGGCTCAGCGCCTGGAATCATTACGCATTTGAGCAAAAAGAGACGCACAAGGAGAGGGCTCAACTCAACGCCCTTCTTGCCGATCCCAGCCGGGTACAGGAAAGGGCGGTTGTTGCCGCTAATCATACGATTACTGAAACGATCTCCAGAAGGCTGCTGGTTGCTGAGGTTGAAGTGACAAGAGCGTTGGCAGGCAATCGAGTGATTTCTGAGGCCGAGCGAATCGAACTCCTGCTTGGTTCTGACGAGCAAACATCCGTGCTGGCGATCAAATGCACAAACTCGGACTTGGTCCTTTGTAACGCCTACAATCACCCTTCGGCCGCCGTGCGGGCGTGTATTCCTCCAAAAGGAGGGAAAGCAATTCAGATGCTTCCAAGCTTGCTCAAGGACCCGAGCGCCTTGGTAAGACAAAGTGTCTGCGACTATCTAACCAAAAAAACAGGTCCAACATATCGCAGTTCTTTTCGTCAGGAATCCCTAGAGTCGCTCTCTCAGGATCCAGTGGTGGCGATTCGAGCGCAGGTTGCCCAATTTTTGTATGCGGGCGGGGAGATACTCGATCGCCTTTCTCATGATGCCTCGGTGGAGGTTCGCGTTCAGGTTGCTCAAAATTCGGGCGCCAGAGATCAGACACTTGCCCGTCTTGCGCAGGATGACTCAGTGGAGGTTCGCCTGAAGGTTGCTGAACGTTGGTACCTCTCTAATGCCATCCTTGGTCGCCTTTCAAAGGATGACGCGGTGGAGGTTCGGGTCAGCGTCGCTAGGTGTTTTTCGCGCTTTTCCAGAGCAATTTGCGATAAATTGCCCCTTGGGCCTTCCTGGTGGGATAAGATTGTTCCCTACACATGGGTTATTGTTACTTGGGCAACAAGGTTTCCCCGACGGGTTCGCGGTTGGCCGGGAAGCGTTACTGACGAACACCACTACGAGGTTCATGGACTCGGGGTGGCGCAGATGCTCAAAAAAGAGCGTCTCCTTCACCTTCGTCTCGCGCGCGATCTTAGTCCTCAGGTGAGGACGGCCGTCGCCAGCAGTGCCTGGACGAGTCCAGAGGCGCTGGCAGTGCTGATCGACGATCGGAACAAGGATGTCCGCAAAGCACTTCTAGACAGGAGTCTGCCGATGACGTGGGACCAAGAACGTCGATGGCGTGAGCGGTTTGGGGTGGAGAATGGATTCTTGGGGAACCACGAGAATCCTTATTTCCGAGCGGTCGCCGCCAATCAACGATTGACGGGGAAGAGGCGGCTTCGTCGACTAGCCGAGGACGATTGCTGGTATGTTCGAGCGATCGCCCTGCGGACTCTCTGATGAGCCAATGGATGGCTGAAAAGTGGATCCTCGTCCCCCTCTCAAGCAGACCAAAAGAAATTCCCCGCCCCAAATTTATCTCTCACAACGCCAACATTTTCCACAAAGCAACCGTCACATCGATCAAACCATTTTACGATCAAGGCTTTAAATCGCAACGTGAGAAAACCACCATCGCAATCAGCAAGAAAGTGGCGTCGATCCCGACTAAATACCCGTAGTCTGAGGCCGACCCGATTTTCAGGCTGCTGGTAGGTGAAAATCAGCGATGCTTGGCACGGATTGAGTGGTTGTGATCGGCGAAAATTTTTAGGTTCAATTCTCTCTGGGAACTGGTTGCCAGTTTTCCGGCTAGAGTCACTTTTCAGATTCAACCAGCGGGATAAATCCCCAGTCCTCCCCGCTTAACCGTCTCCCCGCCCGCCCCTCACGCCGAGTTCAAGGATTCCTTGGCCATCCATACCTCCAAACTCGGCGATTCACGGTCCAACGTCCCTTCCACACTCCATTCCGTCTCTTCATTATGAGATAAACCACTCAGCCTCAATTTGATCAGAAAAGCTGCACCACAGAAACTTCCGAAACTTTTTCTTGGTTAGTTTGATTGACAATCTCCATTCTCTGGGGCGTCCGCCGTGCGAGATGCAAAAATCCCATTCAACCCCGAAAATGTCTTTCAATCCCTTGAACAAAATCACCCTCATCACCCTCGCGACCGCGCTCATCCTCACGCTTCCAGCAGGTGCCCAAGTCCTTGTGGGCCAACACCCGAACATCCTCCTTATTCTCACTGATGATCAGGGGTTTGGAGATATTTCAGCCCACGGCAACCCCATCCTCAAAACGCCGAATCTCGATCGACTTCACGACCAAAGCGTTCGCTTCAATGACTTTCATGTCAGCCCGACCTGCTCGCCGACGCGGAGTGCGCTGATGTCCGGTCGCCACGAATTTAAAAATGGCGTCACCCACACCATAATGGAGCGCGAACGGATGAGCTTACAGACGGTGACGATTGCTGAAGTGCTGAAGTCCGCAGGTTACACCACGGGGATTTTTGGCAAATGGCATCTCGGCGACGAGGATGCTTATCAGCCAGAACGACGGGGATTTGAGGAGGTCTTTATCCACGGGGCAGGCGGAATTGGCCAAAGCTATCCCGGGAGCTGTGGCGACGCCCCAGGCAACCGGTACTTTGATCCTTTCATTAAGCATAATGGAAAGTTCGAGAAGACCAGCGGCTTCTGCACCGACGTTTTTACCAATCAAGCCCTGACTTGGATGGCGTCCGTCAAAGGAACAAAACCGTTTTTTTGCTATCTCGCCTACAATGCGCCTCATGGTCCACTTTCTTGCCCCCCACCATTCGCTAAGCCTTATGAAGGAATCGTCAAAACCAACGAGGCCATCTTCTTTGGCATGATCGCCAATATCGACGAGAATGTCGGTCGTATCCTTGCTAAATTGGCGGAGTGGGGACTGGAGAAAGAGACCCTCGTGGTTTTTATGAACGACAACGGTGGCACCGCGGGTTGCCAAGTTTTTAACGCCGGAATGAGAGGCTCAAAGGGGACAGCTTGGGAAGGTGGAACTCGGGCGATCTCTTTCTGGCGTTGGCCAGGCATGATCAAACCCGCGGAGGTTCTTCCACTAACTGCTCACGTCGATATCTTCCCCACTTTTGCCGAACTCGCTGGGGCAACTTTGAATCAAAAACTCCATGATCAAGTCGAAGGAAGGAGCTTGCTTCCCCTTTTGATCGACCCAAAGGCGGAGTGGCCCGATCGCTACCTCGTCACCCATGTCGGACGCTGGGCAAGCGAAGGAGGAACCCCGCAAAAGTTTGGCAATGGCCCCGGCCAAGCCAGCATTCGGAACGGGCGATATAGCTTGGTTCATGGCAAATCAAACTGGGAACTTTATGATCTCCAAGAAGATCCTCGCCAAACTAAAGACATTTCTGCCACACAAACGGAAAGAGTCACTGCCATCAGCGAAAAATATGATCAATGGTGGGAATCCATCCTCCCTCGCTTGGAAAACGAGGACGCCCACAAAACCGCGCCGAAAATCAACCCTTTCAAGGAGCAGTTTCAGAAACAATTTTCCAAAGTCCCGTAAAGGAACTTTCTCACCGAGCCCCTCAAAGCAGTTCAGGTGGGCCGAAAGGATCGTCCTCCCCCGAGGTATTTCATCGACGATGGAACCCCCATCGCGGAACCAAAAATCACCGCGAAAACCTCCTAAAAAAACTGGCGAGGCCACCGCTCAGATCTTCATCCACTGGCACTTTTGCATTTTAAACGCTCGCCCAGCAATGGAATCTCAGGCCACCCGTGATGATACTACCCATCTCTATGATTAGGGAAATTCATAAAATTTCAAAAAAATCCATTGACCCGATTCTGTCGGCGTCTATCATGGCTCATATATGAGTTTAAATTTAAAATCAGCGGAACAAATCGCCCAACTAAAGTTAGAAATCGCCAAGCTAGAGCAATCTGCAATCCAAGAATTGCTGGATCGGCGTTCGGACCTAAAAAAGAGCCTTGCGGCCGTGGAAAAAGAGATCGCCCTCGCTCAGGACCAATTGAACCCGTCGAAACGTCGTAAATTCGGTAAACTGACTAAAAAACCAGATCCCACCGCCTTCGGAAAATCCGTTCCTCTCGAGGAATTGAAAGAAAAGCTTTCTTTTGCACCCAATAAAACCG
Source organism: Verrucomicrobiota bacterium (assembly GCA_037142835.1). Lineage (GTDB taxonomy): Bacteria > Verrucomicrobiota > Verrucomicrobiia > Chthoniobacterales > Chthoniobacteraceae > Chthoniobacter. The sequence goes on along the minus strand of JBAWZW010000090.1, from coordinate 199 downwards.
TCAACATTCGCAAAGAAGGTTTTAACGCCTTGAGCATCCGCACCCTCGCCAAAGCCAACCCTCAACTGCTTCGAATCGGTGGCAAAGGCCCTTGGCCGACCGTGACTTTGATCTAAAAAGCACCTCACTAATCTTCAAGCAAAAAACAACTCGCGCAAATCCTGCGCGAGTTGTTTTTTGCCCGGAAGTCGCCGCCAAT